>JAUXGL010000156.1 GCA_030622135.1 Deltaproteobacteria bacterium | reverse complement strand
GTACTAGTGAGATAATTTACTTGTGGTCCTCTCGCAAGTGTGCGTTTTTGCGCCGTCCGATGAAACGGACGGTGTAAGTGTCTCTTTTTACGCGGGAGATTGGGATCGACCGGAAATTCACTGGTAGATCTTGGGAATGGAGGCCATGAATATTAAAATCCTTTCCGCCAGGGCCGGGGTGATTCCTCCGACCCCGGCCAGGTCGTCTTCAGACGCCCGGCGGATGCTCAAAAGGCTCCCGAAGCGCGCCAACAGCCGCTTGCGCAGCACCGGTCCGATGCCGGGGATCTCGTCGAGCACGCTCCGGGTGGCACGCTTGCGGCGCAGCCGGCGATGGTACGAAACAGCGAAACGATGGGCCTCGTCCCGTACCCGGCTGAGCAGGAACAGCTCGTCGCTCTCCGGCTTCAGCATGACCGGGTTCCTTCTGCCGGGAACGAACACCCGCTCCCGGCCCCGGGAAGATCGCCCCTTGGCCAGCGCCGCCAGGTCGATGTCGGAAACGCCCAGATCGGAAAACAGGGCCAAAACGACCCCGAGCTGACCGCGCCCACCGTCTAGCAGGATCAAGTCGGGCGCCTCGGCTTCCCCCTGCGCCACCCGGCGAAGCCGGCGGGAAATCACCTCGCGCAGCATATCCACATCCGAATCGGGGGCCGCCTCCCGAATGCGGTAGCGCCGGTACTGGGAGGTTGCCGGCTCCCCGTCGAGCAACACGGCCATGGCTCCCACGCTCAACCGCCCCCCCAGTGTGGACAGATCGAAGCACTCGATCCGCCGGGGCAGCCGGACCAGGTTCAGACGTTTCTGGAGACGCAGGAGGCGGTCGCCCAGGATTGAAGCCGTGGCCAGCGCCGCGCTGAAAGCCTCGGCGGCGTTCTCCCGGGCGGTATTCACCAGACGCATCCGCCGGCCCCGCTGCGGAATAGAAACACGCACCCGCGCCCGCCTTCGCTCGGAGAGCCAGTCCTGAAGCACTTGCAAGTCCCCGTGGCCCTCGGCTCCCTGGGCGGCTTCGGCGGGCAGCAGCAACTCGCCGGGAAGATCGGCCCCGGCCCGGTAGTGCTGGCTGATAAACTGGCGCACCACATCGGCGTTGGGAGCCTCGATGCCGGTGAAGCGAAACCGGCTGTCGCCCAGCCAGCGGCCCCGGCGAACCTGCATGAGCAGAACCACGCCCGAGGCTCCCTCCCGAAACAATCCCACCACGTCGCGATCCTGCCGTTGCTCGTCGATCACCTGCGATTGCTCCAGCGTGCGATCGAGCGCGCGGATCCGGTCGCGGATCCGCGCGGCGTCCTCGAAGCGCAGCTCGGCCGAGGCGGTCTGCATTCGCCGCTGAAGCCCCGCGAGCAATTCGTCGCAATGTCCCCGCAGAACCATTACGGCCTGGTCCACTCTCCGGGCGTATTCGTCCCCGGGGATCTTCAACACGCAGGGACCCAGGCAACGATCCATCTGATGCTGCAGGCATGGCCGGCGGCGCTTTTTAAACACCGTGTCCGGACAGGTGCGCAGCTGAAAGACACTCTGGATCAACCGGTAGGTCTCCCGGACGCTCTTGGCCGACGGGTAGGGCCCGAACCAGCGGTCGGTCTTCTTCCGATCTGCGGCATATTTTGCGGCGTTGTTTGCATCGTTGTTTTTTAGGGCCGTCCCGCCGTCTGGGGCCGTCCTCGCGGTTTTGAGGGCCCGCGCGGCCGGATGCCGGCGGTCCAGCATCAAGCGAGGATAATCGTGACCGGTGGTAATCCGGATGGAGAGAAAAGTCTTGTCGTCGAGCAAATCGATGTTGTAGCGCGGCCGGTGGTGCCGGATTAGCTCACGCTCCATGATCAGCGCGTCCTTCTCCGACAAAGTCACCCGCACCTGGATGTCCCCCAGCACGCGGTCCAGGCTTGCGATGAAGGCCCGCTGGTCCCCGGATGCCCGGAAGTAACTGCGGACCCGGGACCGGAGACTCTTGGCCTTGCCCACGTAGATCACCCGGTCTTCCAGGTCCTTCATCAGATAGACGCCGGGCCTGGCCGGCAGGCGCCGGAGCAAGGCCTCCAGGCGCTTCTCCCGCAGTGGCCGGTGAATCGACAACGGATTACCTCAATCGCAGATGCAACTGCTTCAAATCGCGGATCCGGTCGCGGATTTCGGCGGCCCGCTCGAACTCCAGAACCTCGGCCGCCGTGAACATCTCCTTTTCCAGCCGGGCCAGCGTCTGCTCGAATTCTTCCGGGTCCCAAAGCCCGGCCGCCGCTTCGCCCGACGGCACCGGTTCCGCCTCGCGGATGCCGGCGACCGCCTTTTCGATGGAGCGCGGCGTGATGCCATGAACCCGGTTGTGCTCCGCCTGGATGGAGCACCTCCGCTCGCTCTCCTCGATGGCCTGCCGTATGGCATTGGTCTCCCGATCCGCGTACAGAAGCACCCGCCCATGCACGTTGCGCGACGCCCGGCCCATGGTCTGGATCAGCGAAGTGGTGGAGCGCAGGAAACCCTCCCGGTCCGCGTCCAGGATGGCCACCAGGGCCACCTCGGGCATGTCCAAGCCCTCCCGCAGCAGGTTGATGCCCACCAGGACGTCGAAAGCGCCCTCCCGCAACTCGCGCACGATCTCCAGCCGCTCCAGGGTCTTGACATCGGAGTGGAGATAGCGCACCCGGATGTCCTGCTCGGCCAAAAAGTCGGTTAAATCCTCGGCCATTCGCTTGGTCAGCGTGGTTACCAACACCCGCCATCCCGCCGAGATCGCCTTGCGTATCTCCGTAATCACGTCGTCCACCTGGATTGCGGCCGGGCGCACCTCCACCCGCGGCTCCAAAAGCCCCGTGGGTCGGATGATCTGCTCCACCACCACGCCGCCGGTCCGATCGATCTCGAAGTCGGCCGGCGTGGCGGATACATAGATGCGCTGTCCCACCCGTGCGTCGAATTCCTCGTACCTCAGGGGGCGGTTGTCCAGCGCCGAGGGCAGGCGGAACCCGTACTCCACCAAAGTCTCCTTGCGCGAGCGATCCCCCCGGTACATCCCCCTGAGCTGCGGAACGGTCTGGTGACTCTCGTCGATTACCACCACCGCATCGGGCGACAGGTAGTCGATCAGGGTGGGCGGCGGATCGCCGGGCCGGCGCCCGGACAGGTGCCGGCTGTAGTTTTCGATCCCGTTGCAGTAGCTCATCTGCTCCAGCATCTCCAGATCGTAAAAGGTGCGCTGTTCCAACCGCTGGGCTTCCAGCTCCCGGCCCGCCGCCCGATACTCCCGCAAGCGCTCACCCAGCTCATCCCGAATGCCCACGACGGCCCTTTTTATCGTATCGGCTCCGGTGACGTAGTGGGTTCCCGGGTAGATGGACACCTCCTCCAGCGACTGAAGCTTCTTGCCCCGCAGGGGATCCATGCGGTGGATGGCCTCCACCTCGTCCCCCCAGAAAGAGATGCGCAGAGCGCGCGAATCCTCGTACACCGGGAACACATCCACCACGTCACCACGTACGCGGAAGGTGCCGCGGTGGAAATCCAGATCGTTGCGGCTGTATTGAATGTCAACCAGACGCCGCAACAAGACATCCCGTCCGATGACCTCTTTGGCTCTAACCCGAACGCGCATCTCGCCGTAGGACTCCACCGGTCCCAGTCCGAAAATGCACGAGACCGAGGCCACGATGATCACGTCCCGGCGGGTAACCAGCGCGTGGGTGGCCACGTGGCGCATACGATCGATCTCGTCGTTGATCCGGGTTTCCTTCTCGATATAAGTGTCCGAATTGGGTTGGTAGGCCTCGGGCTGGTAAAAATCGTAGTAGGACACGAAGAACGCCACGGCGTTTTGCGGGAACAGCTGCTTAAACTCATAGTAGAGCTGCCCCGCCAGGGTCTTGTTGTGGGCGATCACCAGGGCGGGGCGCTGGAGCCGCTGCAACACGTTGGCGATGGTGAAGGTCTTCCCCGAACCGGTCACTCCCAGGAGAACCTGGTGCCGATCCCCGCGCCCGAGCCCTGCAACCAACTCCCCGATGGCGCGGGGCTGGTCCCCGGCGGGCTCAAAGTCACTTACCAGCTTGAAGGAAGGCACACACTTACCCAACGACCTTCCAGGTGGTGCCCCCGGACCCGTCCATCAGTTCCACACCCTTGGCGTGGAGCTCTTCGCGAATGGCATCCGCCCGGGCGAAGTCCTTGGCCTCGCGGGCCTCGACCCGCTCGGTGATTTTACGCTGGATGTCCTCGGCGGTGAGACCGGCCAAGGCCATGGCGCGGTCCTGCAGGCTGCGGATGGCCTCCTGGGGATCCCGCTCGAGGATGCCCAACACGTTCGACATGACCTGCAACACCCGTTCGAGCACCTGGACGGTGGAGGTGATCATGGCCTCGGGCCTCCCGCCCTGGTTGTCCAGGATCTCGTTGGCCAGGCGCATGGCTTCCGAGAGCACCCCCAGGGCCGCCGCGGCGTTGAAATCGTCGTCCATGGCGGTCTCGAACTGGGGCAGCAGCGCCTCCACCTCATCCTGCCGCACCAACTCTCCGATGCCCGTGGCGGCCTTGCCCAGAAAAGCCGACAGGCGCCGACGGGTGCCGTAGAGGTAATACAGGCGCCGCTGGGCTTCCTCCAGCGAGGGGAAGCGCACGGCCAAAGCGGCCTGCGCCTCGTCCAGGCCCACCGCGCAACCGGGGCACTTGCGAGCCTCCAGGTCCTCTCTGGAGATGGGTTGGCCGCACGCGGGGCAGGTAAAATCGACCTCGAAGTTGATCGGGCTGCGGTAGTGGGTAGTCAACAAGAAGTAGCGCATGGCCTCCGGGTCGTAACGTTCGTTGATCTCCCGGATGGTGAAGAAGTTGCCCCGGGACTTGGACATCTTCTCACGGTCGATGTTGACGAAACCGTTGTGGAAAAAATAGTGGCAGAACGTCTTGCCGGTGGCGGCCTCGCCCTGGGCGATCTCGTTCTCGTGGTGGGGAAATACCAGATCCCTCCCGCCCCCGTGGATATCGAAGGTCTCCCCCAGGTATTTCATGCTCATGGCGGAGCACTCGATGTGCCAGCCGGGCCGGCCCGGGCCCCAGGGCGAGTTCCACTTGGGCTCACCGGGCTTGGAAGCCTTCCACAAGGCAAAGTCCAGCGGATCGCGCTTGCGCTCGTCCACCTGCACCCGGGCGCCGGCCTTCAGGTCCTTGAGGTTGCGCCCAGACAGCTTTCCGTACTCGGGAAACGAACGCACGTCGAAGTAAACGTCTCCCTCCACTTCGTAGGCATGCCCGCGCTCGACCAGCTTCTTGACCAGCTCGACGATGTCGGGAATATGATCGGTTACCTTCGGCTCCATGTGGGGACGCTTGATCCCCAGGGCATCCATATCGGTGTGAAACTCCTGGATGTACTTCTCGGTGATCTCCCGGGTGGAAACACCCAGCTCGTTGGCCCTTTTTATGATCTTGTCGTCCACGTCGGTGAAGTTACGAATATAGGTGACATCGTAACCCCGGTAGCGGAGGTGCCGGTAGATGACGTCGGCGGTGACATAGGCCCGGGCATGTCCGATGTGACACATGTCGTAGACGGTCACGCCGCAGACGTACATGCTCACCTCGCCGGGCTGGATGGGTTCGAGCTTCTGCTTCCGATCGGATAACGTGTTGTAGAGTAGCACGCTCATGGGGTTCCTCCATCTGAGCCGGCCGAGCCGGATTGACGCCGCAGGCGCCAAAGCGTACGGATGTTAAGCAGCCACAATACCAATACAACCAAGAACGCCGCCGGGTAAATCCAGGCGGTCCGGGGCTTGGTCCCGTCCTGCAACAGGTATACAAGCCCGGATGCCGGCGCCGCCGGAAAGTGGGAACGGTAGTAGGACAGGATGCCGTCGTAGTTGGCGGTGGCGGAGAGGTCCAGGATGCGTCCCGCGAACTCCCGCTCAATGGCCCCGGAACACCCCCCGCTTCCGGGAGCCGGCGCCTGGATCAGAATGCGCTTGCCCATGTCGGAGCCGAGGAAGTACAGGAAGCGCACCTTCTCGGAAAACACCTCGGCACGGATGCACATGTCCCGCGCGATCCCCCGGATCTTCACGTAGTCATAGTGCCGCAGCGGCGCCCGCTCCAGATCTTCGGCCAGCCCCAGATCCCTGGGCGTGGATGACCGGAAGAAGTAGAAGAAATCCTGGTGGAGCCAGTAGAAAAACACCAGACCCAGCAGCAATACCAAAACCACCATGATCCGGGCGATGGACCGGCGCCGGGATACCCGCTCGGCCATCTTCTCCCCGATACCCATGGGATCGGGATCACCCGGAGCTTCTTTAAAGAAGGCCTGCTCGTCCGGGCTCTCGGCCTTGCTCTCCCGATCACGATCACCCATGAGCAGCTTCCCATGCGGGAACCAGCACCACCATGGCGTGGGCGGCAATCCCCTCTCCCTGACCGGTGAACCCGAGCCCCTCCTCGGTGGTGGCCTTCACGCCCACCGCCTCCGGCTCCACCTCGAGAACCTTGGCAATCCCTTTCGCCATCCGCGGCAAGTGCCCGGCCAGGCGCGGCCTTTCGGCCACCAGGGTCAGATCCGCCGAGCTCGCCCGCCATCCGGCTCGGCGAACCAGGGCCGCCGCCTCGCGCAGGAGATCGAGGCTCGCGACCCCCGCGTATTTCGGATCCGTGTCCGGAAACTGCCGTCCGATGTCGGGGAGGCCCGCGGCGCCCAAGAGGGCGTCGCAGAGCGCGTGCAGGGCCGCATCGCCGTCGGAATGGCCCAAAAGGCCGCGATCGTGCTCAATCTCCACCCCGCCGAGGATCAGCTTTCTTCCGGGCTCCAGCCGGTGCACGTCGTACCCGTGACCCACCCGGGGCGCCAGCAGGCCCAGGCGAACCAGGTCGCCCGGCACGGTCACCTTGATGTTTTCTTCCTCGCCGGCGACCACGGTCACCCGCTGACTCGAAGCTTCCACCAGGGCGGCGTCGTCGGTAAAGCCCGGGCCGCCGTTCTCGTCGGCCCAGGCGTAGGCCTGCCGAAGCACCTCCCGACGGAACCCCTGGGGCGTCTGGACCAGCCGGAGCGGTTCCCTCTCCAGGGTGCGAACCACCCGGCCCGCCGCATCCACCGCCTTGACGGTGTCATTGACTCGCAAGACCGGAACACAGGCGCCGTCGCTCCAGGCGACTTCGATGACTCGGCGGACCAGCTCCGGGGTGACGCCGGGCCGCACTCCGTCGTGCACCAGGACTAGGTTGCAGTCGTCTGGAAGAGCTGCAAAACCGGCCCGCACCGAATCGGTCCGGCGCTCTCCACCGGCAACCACCCGCAGGCCGGGACGGCCGTGTAGCACGGCGACCCGATCCGGGGGAACCACCACGACCATCCCCTGCAAGTCCGGGCATCCCTCCAGAGACCGGAGCGTCCTTTGCAGAAGCGACATCCCCTGAATCTGGACGAACTGCTTCCCGGCGGCGGCGCCGAAACGAACACCGCTCCCGGCCGCGGCCACGATCGCCCAGGTGTTTGTCTTTACGTCCCGCATACCGGCTCATTCTTGACAGGTAGACTCAGACGTGTCAACGATTCAAGCCGTTATGACCGGAACCCGACCCGCCGCGCTGTTCGACTTTGACTTCACCCTCCTGCGCGGGGAATCTTTGTCGTTATTCTTGCAATTTGCGACCAGGCGTTTCCAGCGGGCGCTTCTCGATCTGCCCCGCCTGGGCGCTCGGATGATTCCCTATTTGCTGGGAAAATATACGAAGACGCAGATGAAGACCGAGGTGTTGCGGATTCTTCGGCATGTGCCCGAAGAAGAGCGGCCGGTTCTGGTGGCCGCCTTCCTGGAGCACATACTCAAACCCCGGCTGTTTCCAGCCGGCCGGGAAAAGATCCGATGGCATCGTGAAAAAGGACACACGCTGATCCTGGCCACCGCCTCCCCCGACACGTACATGGAGCCGGTACGCAAGCTGCTGCAATTCGAAGCCCTGGTCGGCACCCGCACCCGGCCAACCGGCCCCAACAACGCCCCGGTCGCGGTCGGGGCCAACTGCTACGGCGAGGAGAAGGTGCGGCGCATGGCCAAGCTGGACTTCTTCGCAAACACCGACTGGGCCGCCTCCTACGCCTACTCGGACCACCCGTCGGACCTGCCCATGTTACTCCTGTGCGGCCACCGAGTGGCCACCAACCCCAACCGGTCACTGCGCAAGATGGCCCACCGGGAGGGTTGGGAGATCGTGGACTGGTCTTAAGCGAGGCGCGAAAAACGGGAACTTATTTTTGCGCCTCGCCTCAGTGCCGCCTGCAGGCGATGACGTCGATCTCGACCTTGATGCCACCCGGGAGCCGGCCGGCCTGGATGCAGGTTCTGGCCGGCGGGTTGGAGGGAAAATACGTTGCGTATATTTGAATTCGTGGTTTCAGGCAGCGTGAACCGAATGCGGCTGCACCCTATGGTTTCTCGAGCCCGCACGTAGGAAGCTCGAGCGCGAAGATCCCCTGCTCATCGAAGCATCCTGCGAGTGCATGTACGGGCGAACTGTAACTGGAGCCCTCGACAAGCGTCGATGTCTCGTCCTTTCCGATCTCACAGGGCCGACCGGCGGAGCAATCCTTCTGGCTCTCCACAGGGCCACCAGGAAAGGGAGAAGGGAGCTGCCCCGCCTCCCCAGCGCCCGTGTTGGCTATTCCCACCACAGTGCCACGGGACAGAGAGATCAAGGGAGACCCACTGAAGCCGACGACAATATGGCATTGATTGTGGCGGTACTCGTCGTACCAGAAGAAGCTATCGGAGTCGCTGGTGACCTCCCTCATCGTCCCCTCACGCAGGTCCACGGTCTTTTCAATCTCGCACGCCCAGCGGTGCAGACACGTGGTGCGCGAAAGACACGCCGCGAGGGGGTCCAGCCCCACGAACGGAATGCCAACTACCTCGACAGGCTCTCCCGCTTCCCCGGGCCGTGGGTCGATCTCCCACGCTTTGATTCCCCACTCGCCGACTATTTGGCCGTAGGTTGCATCGAGCTCACAAAGGGCGATATCGATTCCTTTCATTGTCGCGTACGCGATCTTGCTGACCGCGATGGTGCGAGTCTGGTGTTGCGGAGGCTCGGAGGCCGCAAACTCGAAGAAGAACACCGCATCTCTGTGTGTCGTGGGCTCCCGATCGACACGAATTTCGCGTGGGCCCATGTAGGAGTCAATGCAGTGTCCGTTTGTCAGCACGTAGGCGGGGCTGTCCTCCTGGCCATGGGTCTCCAGGACAAACCCTGTGCCCGCTCTAGCAAAGGAAACAACGCCACTGTAGCGCTCGACGTTTTCGTTACTCTCCCCCAGGGCTTCGCCCAGGGAGGAGAACCTCTCACAGTCGCCCCCCACGCAGGAGGCTTCGAGGCGGTATGACCGGCCTGGAGCTACTTGTCCACCATGGGTCGAGGCAACGATGCCATAGATCCCTGTCGCAAGCTGGAGGCCGGCGATTCGGGAGCTGGAGTCGCTTTCACCTCCATCGTCATCGTAGGCGATCTTCGTATCTGGCAGCTCGCCTGCGCCGTTCCTCGGACCATAGACTCGCAGCACGGTGTCCAGTGTTTCGTCATCGCCGCCGAGGGAGATATCGACGGTGACATCCGCGGCGACGGTAAGGTTGTACATGTGATGGCCCGAGTCGTCGAAGTGTCCTACTACCGGGTATTTCAACTCGCCCTTGTAGACCGCGCATTCCGAGAAAGCATCACTTTTGCCGTTGATCCCTGGATCGGGGTCCGGTCCCTTGCCGCCGTTTTCGCCCCCGGCACACCCGACCTGGCCCCCCCCCAACAAGATGATAAAGAGCAAAGCAAATACAGCGCTCGCTCCCTCTACTCCTCTCCTCGCGGATCTCCTGCTTCTTTTGAAATAATGTTGATGTTCCATTTTGTCTCTTTCTCCTTTCATTTCATTCACCAGGTTTCTCCCATGGATCTCCACTATATCAACCCTGAATCTATCGGCTTTCTACGAGACTATCAAGAGTGAATACACGTTCCATAGCAAACTTCCCTCAGTTTGGGGAAATTTAAGCAAAATACGTGCCGAGAATTAAAAAAGACGGGCATGTCTAGTCATGTCCTTGGTTTTGCAGGTCATTGTGGCTCTCGATATGCCGTTGCGATCCCAACTGCCCACTGAGTCAATTTGTCACGTTTGGGGCGTGCAGCTGCAGAAAGTTTCTTGAAATATCTTTTGAAACGGGCACTTGCATTCTCAGTAAAGTTTTCCCCGCTCCGGACGCTCTTCTGACCGGTACCCCTTATTCCTCAGAGCAAAACCAGTCGGCAGCGCAACTTCACGTAACGGGCCATGAGGTATTATACTGAGCATATGTACAGTTCTCAAGGACAAAAAAACGGCGAGGAAAAACAGAGACTACCCCCCGCTCATCAGGTGCACGACCTCAACGATCGAGTTGTCCGGAATCGTCTGCTTTTCATACTCGGCCTTGGGAACCAGCCGGCCGTCGATTTTCACGGCCACCAGGGGATAGGTGTACTTCACGCGCACAAGCAATTGGGCGACGGTCTCTCCCTCCACCCAGTCCCAACGTTTCTGGTTGACCACGATTCCCATTTCGGTTCCTAGTTTCCACCGAGCCTCCCCGCGGATCAACCCCAATTTCTCTCGTTGGTGCCCTTGACCCATCGGGGGTAGCTTTGGTAAGAGAAAAGCTCCCTTCCAGGAGGTCCCAGATGACCAAGTCCGCCGAAGAGAAAAATCTTCAAAAAGCCCTGGAGTCCAAGAACAAGCTGACCGAGATCATAAACATCATCCACGACGCCCGGGACATCAATGACATCATCATCAACACCCGGGCAAAGATCCTGGACTTGCTCAACGCCGAACGGATCACCATCTACGCCGTGGATGCGCGCAACCAGCAGGTCTACAGCCTGTTCAAGGAAGGCGACGGGGTCAAGGAGATCCGCGTCCCCAGGAACAACCAGTCCCTGGTGGGTTACGTGGCCACTACCGGGCAAACCTTGAACATCAAGAATGCCTACGAGACGGACGAACTGGTCCGCTACCACCCGGAGCTTTCTTTCGACTCCAGCTGGGACCAAAAGAGCGGGTTTACAACCAAACAGGTGCTGACCTGCCCGATCATGTACGACAAGTATTTGATGGGCGTGTTGCAGCTTCTCAACAAGACCGACGGCGACGCTGCCTTCACCCACGAGGACGTCGATGCGGCCCAGGAGGTGTCCAAGACCATCGGCATCGCCTTCTACAACCGCCGCCGCATGACACCCAAGAAGAGCCCCAACAAGTTCGGGGAACTCATCGACAAGGGCCTGATCTCCGAAAAAAACTTCGAGGACGCGGTGAGCTACGCGCGCATGAACAACCAAAACGTGGGCGAGGTGCTGGTCGAGAAATACCGCATCTCCAAGGACGAGGTGCTCGGGTCGCTGGCCGATTTCTACAACACCGAGTACTTCTTGTACGACGGCTCGCAGCGCATGCCCGAGGAGTTCCGCGAACGGCTCAAGCACGACTACCTGTTCAAGGTGGGCGTGGCCCCGCTCTGCAAGAAGGACAGCGTGGTCGAGGTGGCCATGGAGGACCCCTCCGATCTGGCCAAGGTGGACGCCGTCCGCATCATGCAACTGGCGCCACGCCAGAAGTACCTGGTGGCGCTGCCCCGGGACATCGCGGAGTACCTGAACACCTCCTACGACCTGGAAGACAGAGGCGACGTCTCCGAGATCCTCGGGGAGCTGACCACCGAGGCGGAGGAGAAAGGCGTGCCCGACGAGGAGTTGGATGTGCTGGACGACACCGACAGCGCGGTGGTCCGGCTGGCCAACCAGATCATCATCGACGCCTACGAGCGAGACGCCTCGGACATCCACGTGGAGCCTTACGGCCCCAAGCACCCCGCCCGGGTGCGCTTCCGCATCGACGGGGTGTGCCACATCTACCAGGACATCCCCGCCAGCCACCGCGCGGCGCTGGTTTCGCGGCTGAAGATCATGTCGCATCTGGACATCTCCGAGCGGCGCCTGCCCCAGGACGGCAAGATAAAATTCCGGATGAAGAACAAGACCATCGAGCTTCGCGTGGCCACGGTCCCCACCGCGGGCTCCGAAGAAGACGTGGTCATGCGCATCCTGGCCGCATCCAAGCCCATCCCCCTGGACGACATGGGCTTCTCCGACCGCAACCTTTCGGTGTTCAAGGAAATCATCAAAAAACCCTACGGCATCATCCTGTGCGTGGGCCCCACCGGATCGGGAAAGACCACCACGCTGCACTCGGCCCTGGGCCACATCAACCAGCCCGTGCGCAAGATCTGGACGGCCGAGGATCCCGTGGAGATCACCCAGCCGGGCCTGCGCCAGGTACAGGTGCGTCCCAAGATCGGCCTGACGTTCGCCAACTGCATGCGCTCGTTCTTGCGCGCCGACCCGGACGTCATCATGGTGGGCGAGATGCGCGACACGGAGACCGCCGAGATCGGCATCGAGGCATCATTGACCGGCCACCTGGTCCTGTCCACCCTGCACACCAACTCGGCCCCCGAGACGGTCACAAGGCTTTTGGAGATGGACATCGAGGCCTTCAACTTCGCCGACTCGCTGCTGGGGATCCTGGCCCAGCGCCTGGTCCGCCGGGTCTGCAAGAAGTGCGGCGAGTCCTACCACCCCTCCGAGGACGAGTTCCAGACCATGGTGCAGCACTACGGGGTTAGCGATTTCGAGAAAACCGGCATCAAGTACTCCAAAGATCTAAAGCTCCGCCGGGCGGTGGGCTGCCCCCACTGCGCCGGCACCGGCTACCGGGGCCGCCTGGCCATCCACGAGTTGCTCCTGGGCACCGACGAGATCAAGCGCCTGATCCAGAAGGCCGCCCCGGTGGTGGAGATCCGCGATCAGGCCATCAAAGACGGCATGACCACCCTGATGAAAGACGGAATCGCCAAAGTCCTTTCGGGCCTCACCGACTTCCAGCAAATCCG
>JAUXGL010000255.1 GCA_030622135.1 Deltaproteobacteria bacterium | reverse complement strand
TGTGTCCAGCAAAATCTGCCCGCTCTGATACATCACCGTCCAAGAGTCTTTCAGCCTTGGCGAGCATTGTTCCTTCCTCCACTCGAAAATCGGCTACGGGTTTACCGAATGTTTACAAACGTAGGGGCACCAGTGGGAGATTGGGGCCAAAGGCGGATGTATTTGACAAATCGCTCGCTTTTGGTACAGAATTTCGTAGATTCTCGGCATGGTAATTTATCTTTTATATCTTGGGAGGAGATTTCATGAAAAGGGCTTTGACTATTCTCTGGATCGTGGTTTTGGCTGCCGGCCTGTCCCTTACCGGGGGCTGCGCGGTGGTCGAATCGCAGGACGTCAAGACATCCGGCATGTGGGCACACTTCGTCATCGATCACCATCCGGACGACGACGTAGTGGCCTGGGCGGTGTTGCGGGTGGGCGGACAGGCGGGAACTATCATCGATCTGGTCGGCGATGATTACATGGAGTGCAACGGAGTCAGGATGACCGGGTATGTCGAGGTCGTCACCAACTTCCACTGGAACCGCGCCGAGATCTCGCCGGATGCCCATGGGACCTATGAATTCAAGTTCATCCGGTCGGACGAGGAAGTCTCCTCGATCGTTCGTACACCTTCCATTCCAACGATCGCCAGCACGACTCCGGCCAACACGGAGACGGTAAACGCCGGCACTCGAATCGAAGTCACCTGGGATAAGTCCGATCCGGGAGAACACGTCAACTTCTTTGTGTGGGGGACCTGCATCAAGGACATCTGGGATCTGGAAAACCTGGATGACGGCGAGCACGTTTTGCCGGAACTGGCGGATTCCGATCCCCAGAACCCGACCGACTGCACCGTCTCTCTGGAACTGCGCAGGTGGATCGAAGGCGACGTGTCCGCGGAGTTCAAGGGCGGCTACACCGAAGCCAAGCGCATGGACGGCGTGACGTTCGACTACGAATAGAACAACGCGCAAAGCGCAAATCATCGATCTGTTCCAATCCCAGACGCCAGTAACTTGTTGATTTGAGGAGGTTTCCTTGGGTGCCCGGCTACGCCGGTTGCTGAGCAACCGAGATTTTCTAGTTATCCTGTTTCTGGTTGCCTACACATCCCTTATCTACCTGCCCAACATAGGATCCTACGCGTTCTGGGATCCCTGGGAGCCGCATTACTCCCAGGTGGCCCAGGAGATGAAGGACCACGGCAGTTGGATGGACACCTGGTACCGGGGCAACAACCGCTGGTGGTCCAAGCCCATTCTGCCGCTGTGGTTGTTGCGGGCCTCCTTCACGGTTCTGAGCGTGGATGGGCCCGACCATCCCTGGCTGCATTTCGCCGGGCGATTCCCGATATTTCTCATGTCGCTGGCGGGGATCCTGCTCACCTTTGGGTGGGTCTCCAGGCTGTACAACCGCAGGACCGGTTTCTACTCCGCGTTGATTCTGGCCACCTGCCCCATGTACTCCATGCTGGCCCATCAGATCATGTTCGACATGCCCTTCGTCTCCATGTGCGCGGCCGCGACGGGATACTACATCCTGGCGCGTTCTTCCGGGGGTAAGCCGATACACCTGTACGCGTTTTATATCCTGATCGGCCTGGCCTTCTTATCGAAGTGGCTTCTGGCTTTCTTCATACCGGCGGGGATCCTGTTCGTCTACCTGGTTATCCGGTGGGATGTGGGCGTGTTTCGGCGGGTGGGGGGATGGCACTGGATCGGTTCAGGGGTTCTGCTGATCGCCTGCGCCATGTTTTTCTTCTTGAAAGTCAAGGACATAGCCTTCGGGGGGATGTTGACCGTGGTTGTGCTCGCGGTGCTCTTGGTTTTCTGGATGGGCCGCGATGCCGCCGTGGAGATGGGCATGGGCTGGAAGGTGCACTGGCGCGCCTTCGGGTGCATGCTCCTGATAATCCTGCCCTGGCATATCTTCATGATTGCCAAGCACGGCTGGCCCTTCATCCGCGAGGCGGTCATTTACCACCATTTCGATCGTGCCGCGGGGACCATCGGCAAGCCCGAAGGTACTTTCGATGTCTATATCAAGCAGCTGGCCTTCGCCGTTTATCCGTGGGTGGCGCTGGTGCCCGTGGCGTTCATTCGGCTTCTGAAGTGGGATGCGTCCGATCTGGAGGGGGAGGGGAAGCGCAACCTGTGGGTGTTTTTGGCCGCGGTGGTTCCCTTGACGGTCTTCTCCCTGTTCCAGACCAAGTTTCACCACTACATCTTTCCGGTGGTTCCGTTTTTGGCCGTGGCGGTGGGTGTTTACCTGGGACGGGCCTGGTCGGAGACCGACCGGGCGAAGATGCGCCTGGGAGTTGTGCTGTCCCTGCCGGTGGCCGCGGTGATGCTGCTCGACATCCTGCACGACTACAAGTGGTTCGTTCATATGTTCGACTACTACTACGGTTGGCCGTTGCCGCCGCGACTGAATCCCTACCCGTATTTCGGCGTGGTGGGAGGGATCTGGATCCTGATCCTGGGTTGCCTGTTTTTCCGCCGGCGGATCGGCACGATCACATTCGCGTCCATGTGTGCCGTGGCCACGGCGGTGTCCGTGTTCCTCACTGCCTGGATCATGCCCCGGGTCACCCACACCTTCACCCAGGAACCCCTGTACCGCGCTTACATGCGCGAGAGTGGCGGAAATGCTCCCATCGCCCAGTACAACGGCTGGCTGAGTCGTAGCGTGTCCTTCTACTTCGACAACCAGGCGGTGGATTTGTCCAAGTCCGACCAGCCCAATCTGAACAAGGCCATCGATTTTCTCAGGCGGCCGGTGCGCAGCTTCATGGTTCTGGGCGCCGGCCACGGTCGCGACTGCAAGTCGCTTTTGGCCGCCCTGCGCCCCGAGGTGCAGAAACGCCTGGGTAAATCCCTGTACGTGGTCTCCGACGCGCATCCCTTCGCTTGTCTGGTCTCCACCGAGCGCGACCCCGAAGGTAAGCGTCGGGTGAAAGAGAGCATTCTGACGGAGGCACCCGCCGACATCCGCCGGATGAACATCGACTTCGACCAAAAGATCGAGCTGTTGGGCTACCAACTCGATCCCCCGGAGGTGGCCGCGGGCGGTTCGCTCAAAATCACCTACTACTACCGCTGCAAGGCCAAGATCGACGACGACTGGCTGGTCTTCATTCACGGAGACGGCCCCCAGGGCGGTTCCCACCGCGTCTTCGGCGATCATGCTCCCATGGGCGGCCTGTACCCCACCACCGAGTGGCAGGTCGGCGACGTAATCAAGGACGAATACGAGATGAACGTACCGGCCAACTATCCCTACAAGAGCTTCACCCTGTGGATGGGCTTCTGGAAGGACAACCGCCGCATGCCCGTCACCCAGAAGTACCAGCACGACGGCAACAACCGCGTCCGCACCGCCTCCATTCGCGTGAAGTAGCGGCGCGTCACTTTGGGGAAGTGCAGGACAGAGCGAAGCGAGGCAGGTTGATCAACTTGTTATGCAGCTCGCGCGATGACACCACCGACCTCGCGGCGAGTTGCGCCCAATGCCAACAGAGACTTGACCAGCAGGTCCAACGAGACGGATGCGTCGGCTGCCTCCATCTTGGCGACCCGAGACTGGCTGGACTTTAGCCGGCGGGCCACTTGCGACTGCGTCCAGCCGTGCTGTCTTCGAATCTCGCGCAGATAGTCGGCTAGCGCCAGCTTTAGCTCCACGAAGGCCACTTCCTCATCTGTCAAATCGAGGAACTCGGCAGCGTCACCCACGCGCCAGCCCGCGGATTCAAGACGATTTTTCTTGGTCTTCTTCATGGGAGTCACTCCTTTCCACCCGCGACTGCGGCAAGCCCAACAGATCACCTCGCTGCAATCTGCGAAGAAGGATTCCGGTCTCCATCCGAGCCACCGCCGACAAGGGCGGAGTCCGGACCTCACCGTGCAACCATACGAGGGGTTTATCCGCGTTACTCATCCATTGGAGTGTATGTCAGAACGGACATATCTGTCAAGTCATTTGCCGATGCTGCCGTGCGCACCCTGGGTCACAGTTAAACCCACTCCGTCCCCTTACTATACGGATGGTGATGTAGTGCGCGGGGAGGCGCCAGGGGTGAGGGGGTTCATGGCCGAAATCCGGGTACATGCTCGGTCAGACCCGCAGGAGGAAACTTCCACTTCGTTTTAATATTCCCGGCAACGGCCTTGCGCCTAACGAAGTCGGAGATTCGATCAATCTCAAAAAAGGCAATAGATGCCTGCGGTTGTCCATGAAGATGGAAGATTTGACGCTCGTAGACTTCTCCCCACGGTTGGTGGGCGTTGCTCCCTCCGTACTTGCCGTTGTTAGCCACGACCACCAGCTGGAACATGTGGTAGTGCAGCGCCCGCGCCATTTGGTCAAACGTGGCCACATCCTTGCTCAGTGCTGGAATTGCGAAGATGTCCGACTGATGGCGCAGATCGGCTGCCAGCGAAAGATCTGTTGCGTCATAACAGACCGCAGCGGTCAGCCACAGTGGTGGATCCTGTGAGGAAATCGACCAGTTGTGCCCGATCAGCCACTGGCAAGGTCGAAACCCTTGCACGACGTTGCTGGCAGAATTGAATCTAGCCTCCTCCGGAGCAAGGTATTGTTTCCCTTGCCGACGAGTGACGATCTGCAAGCCGTACGCTACCGACCAAACCGGAATGACCCATAGCGCTGAGTTGACCAGAGGCTGGCCCGGAAACAGCTCTTCGTACGTCAGACCCGCCAGAATGATTGTCCTGTGTGCACGAGCAAAGGGCACGAGATGCGTTCTGACATCGCGAGGATGCACCGAAAGCTCAGGCAGGATCAGCCAATCCAGCCGACCTTCACGCCCCTTGTGCGTTTCTCGCAGGTTGAGCATCCGATCGACCGCAGCGAGGGTGGCAGATATGTGATCCCGTCTTATTCACGACCCAGTCGTCCAAAAAATAGTGCAAATACCGATTCCCTTGGAATATCAAGGTGCTCAACACTGTTTTGGTTATCAAGAGGAGGATCGGTATGGGTGAAT
>JAUXGL010000268.1 GCA_030622135.1 Deltaproteobacteria bacterium | reverse complement strand
GCCTGTCGGCCCCGCTGCGACCGAGGCGCGACGGCCTCCGCTACCTGCTGGGATTCGGTGCCCTCTGGGGCTTGGTCAACCTCGTATGTCTGCTAATCGGCGGCAGCCGGTTCATCGACGGAGTCTACCGCTACCACGTGGCGAAACCGAAAGCGCCCGGCGCGTCCTGGAAGATGTCCGTTCGCGTTTTCACCGACAACTTCGCGTTGTTTCTGGGCACGATTTTCGGACCTCTGCTGGCGGCGCTGGACCGATTCCTGCTCGGTGAGAAAAAACAAAAGGAGCAGAAGGAAGACAGTAAGAAGAAAAAGAAAAAGAAAAAAGAGGAGCCACCGTCGGAGTTTCTGGGTTTATGGCTGTGGCTTCGCCGGGCTTTGCTTAATGACGGCGACAAGAGCCTGGCCCGAGTGGGAGCGCTCTGGGTGCTTGGGTACGTCATCTTCATCGCCATGCTGGCGCGGGTATTTCCCTTCTACTTCCTGCTCATGTTCCCGGCCATGGCGCTGGCGGGAGGCTACGCGGTGGCCAGGGTGATCCGGGCCGTCGTCGATCTGGCTCGTGGCGTAAAGAAACGGACCAAGTCCTGGGTCGAGGGAGTGGCCGTCGTGGGCGCGCTTCTCGCCGTAGTGCCGGCGGCGTACCTGGTTCGGGTTCCGGTCCAGCGCTCCTGGTTGCCCAAGTACGTGCGTCAGGTGGACAAGCCCATGCAGTGGAGCGATGCACCGGTGCCCGGGTTCGTCTCGGGTTCTTGCAATGGTGTTGCTGGGATGACGTGGCCGGGAAGTACGAGGACTACTCGACCACGCAGGAGATTCTCTACCACGAGAGCCGCTTCTTCGAAAAAGCGGAGGACCTGGCCGAGTACGTGGAAGCGAATACCGGCGAGGACCAGACCATCTTTGGGGATTCTTCCACGGCGGGGATCGTGGCGCTGCTTTCCGGCCGGAGGCTGGCCGCCGACTTCGCCGATACGAACACCATGCGTTTCCGATCGAAAATCACGTCGGTGGACGAAACCATCAAGAAGGTGGAAGCGGACGATCTGGCCCTGGTTCTGGTATCCGCCGGTTACCGCCGGACCCGCGGGGGGAAGTCCGTCCTGCGCTACGGGCGGTTCGCCTCCATGCCTGAGTTCCGTAGGTGGCTGGACGAGAAGTACGAGGAAGCCTACCGGGTTCGGGATCGGACCAAGGGGATGTTTATCCTGCTCAAGAGAAAATCGGATTAGCACCGCAGGGCGGCACAAGACCGATTATTGGGGTGTGATCCCTATCGAGTCATTGAGTTATGTGGCGTGAATTCATATCGTCGAGGGGTCTAGAAGGGCTTCGATATTTCGTAGGCGCGTTCGATGCTTTCTTGCAGATCCCGCTTGGCCCGGTGGTTCTTGATCATCCAGTCGATTAGCTTTCGGGATCCTTCGGTGATCTTGGTGAACTTGACGGCGAACCCGCTTGACTCCTGACGCTGGTTCCAGACTACCTCCCCCTTGGCTTTCACCGGCAGGTTTACCGAGGGGATGAAGATCTCCATTTCCAGCTCGGATTCTTCTTCCATCGGTTCTTTCGAGAGCAGGAAGATGCCCCCGGCGCTCAAGTCGATCGAGGCGTAGTGCTTGAAGCCGCCTTCGACCTTCACTCGCACGTCCACCCGAATGGCGGCACGGTCGTAACGTCGTTTTTCCGGATGTTTATAGTTGCCCACGTCTCGGTTATTTTTACGCAACCGGCGTTTTTTGTCAATCGCCGGGGAAGCCCCAATCTCCCATTGGTGCCCCTATGTTTCGACATAACATATTGACTTCCCAGGGGAACTCAATATACGCGGTGCTACTATACTAGTGAGACAATTTACTCGTGGTCCTCTCGTAAGTGTCCCTTTTTACGCGGGAGATTGGGATCGACCGGAAATGGGGTGGGAGATCCTGGGGAAGCGAGATATGATTGTCTCATGAAGGTACGCTTCGAGCATCACCGGCGGCCGAGGTTTTTCTCCCGGTTGCGCAATATCGGGACGGGGTTTGTCGTTTTCGGAGGGATCGCACTGGTCTGCGGTATCTACGTGGCCAGGTGGTTTCCGATGTTCATGGCCGGATCGATTTTGGGGATGGGGTTCGGGGTCATGTTCTTGTGGTTCCTGAAGCGCATCCAGAGGCTCTACGAGGGAGCCTACCTGGAGTTGGATGCGGACGGCCTGGTCGTGGGAGGAGCGGGGGGAGTAAAGACGCTCAAGTGGACGGAGGTGAAGTCGGCAGAGGTGATTCGGCTGGGGAGCCGGCTTCGGATCGAGGTGGGCGGGGGTTTTGTGCTGGTGTTTCCGTTCTCGGAATCGATGAAGAAGCTCGCCGAAAATGTCGAGGGGACGGCCACGCCGCGGGAAGTGAGCGAACGGGTGGGGCAATACGTAGAAGTGCGTGCGGATTGGGGTCCGAAAATCGATGAAGCTTCCGGGATCTGGAAGGTCTCTGACTGGTTACTGTTTTGTCTCGCCGGGTTTCTGCTGCTTTTGCATATGTTGGCGGTCATGTTGATGCTGGCGCCGGGGAGTCGGTTGGCGCAGGCGGGGCTTTTGTGCATTGCGCTGCTGGGGATCCTGCTGGCGCTTCGGGGGTTGGTTTTGGGCCGGGCGGTAACGGCGGTGGGTGTGTTCCGGGGATCGGCGGCCAGGATCATGGGGTGGTTCGGAGCGGGCGGAGCGGCACTGGCAGTGTTGTTACTCTTTGTAGTTTAGCTGGTTCTTTCCCCGGCTTCACCGTCGGTGGCTCCACGTCCAATCGCCGTCACGGATGGGTTGGGGACAAGCGCGGGTCATTCCTGTATGTACGCGGACAGGAGTTGCGCCTGGTCGAAAACCTTGGAGCGGTAGCAACCCCAAACGTTGCACAGGGCTACGACGCGACCGTCGTCTAATTCTGGAGTCAGGTAGAGTAAGAAAAGGTCGCCGCCTCCCTCGCAAGTACACGGGCCCAACTTGGGGAGTTGTGCCTTGCAGACGGGGCAGGAGACTTCCACGCGGGTTCCTTTGGGAAAGGAGACCTTTCCCTTGCGGGTGGCATCGCCGTGATAGGGGCTGATGATCACCGTGCCCGATGTCTCTTTGTCGGAAACCCACAGCGTGATCCCCGGAGATCCGTCGAAGAGCTGGCGGCGGTTGCGCACCAGGTTGTGTCCATTGGGACAAAACACCTGGGTGACCTGGATGACTACATCGTCGAGCTCCTTGATGCGGGTTTTCTCCGAAGGGTGCGGGGCTCCGAAGGGGCGCTGAAGCTTTTCCTTCTTGATGGAAGTCTTTGACACGTTCAACCTCCTGCCCACCCCCGGAATTTAGAAACAGTATAGTCCCTTGGATTTTTCAGCGCAAGCAGGCCTGTACCTTTCTCATGGCTTCTTCGGGTGTGGCCGCCCGCGCCACCCGGCCGGCTTTCTCGGCCTCCGCCACCACCGGCCCGGGATCGAAGCCTCCCAGCAGCACCAGCGGACGGCCGTTCTTCACCGCCAGCGCTACCTCGCTCAATGTTCCCGCGCCCCCCGGGCAGG
The DNA here is from genome assembly GCA_030622135.1 of Deltaproteobacteria bacterium. Classification (GTDB taxonomy): domain Bacteria; phylum Myxococcota; class B64-G9; order B64-G9; family B64-G9; genus JAUXGL01. The sequence goes on along the minus strand of JAUXGL010000268.1, from coordinate 376 downwards.
CCACCACCACGTCGGAGGAGAGGACGTTTACCTGGTTTCTGGCATCGGCCAGGTTGGTGGCTATGGCTATGTCCACGTGCTCACCGACATCGTCGGGATCCGGACCGGGCAGGACCCCCACGACCAGGCCTCCGGCTGCTTTAGCTCCGCGGCTGGCCGCGTCCATCACTCCCGCGGGGCGTCCGCCGGTGAGCAGGACCAACCCGGCTTCGGCAATCCGCCGTCCCAACTCCTTGGCCATTCGGGACACTTCGGCGCTAACCGCAGCACCGCCCATGACACCGATTATCTTGCGACGGGGCAATGGAGACCTCCCTTTATACTACTGACCCCGAAAATCTTCGCGGCCCGCAAAGATTTTCTGAGTACTGCGCGG
>JAUXGL010000095.1 GCA_030622135.1 Deltaproteobacteria bacterium | reverse complement strand
TGTCAAGGTCGGCCACCAAGTTCTGGTCGGCCAAAGCTGGGACAAAAGCATACCTTGGCGTCCAACCGCGTTTCGATTGCCTAGCAGTCTCGTCAGACACTTCAACTAGGGGGGCAACTTCAATGAACGGTCTGGGATTCGGTCCGGAACAGCTACGTGCGATATCGCAGGTCTGGGTGAGTACGACGATTCCTACAACGGCCGACTCAACCAGTGTACCACCATCGCCTTCGAGCGATTCGCTCTCGGTGGTCAGTGGTGTAGAGGGCTCGAACTTGTGTACGAACCAATTTTCACCAAGGACACAATCTCCTTGTCGCCAAGATTTGAGGGCGGCATCTACTTCTTGAAATCCACTGTCTCCACGCTCAGGTGCCATCATTCATCGCGCTTCTTCACCCTCGCCACCCTCGGGCGACGAGCCTTGCCGATTTCTTTATGCCCAACTTCTTGATTCGCCCCAACGAGGTCCTGCGGTCGTCGAGGAGCACGCGCCATCCGAGCCTGCCTGGAAAGAGGCTTCGGACTTGGTCTAGTTACGCGTGGTGCCGATCCAAGGACCCGCAGCACCTCGTTGAAGCGCCCTTCAACCAGCATTTCAAAAGGAATCACTCCCCCTTCAGACGCTCCGAGCAGGAGTGCCCTGTTGTCGGCGGAACTTCCGCTATCAATGCGACGCACCACCGCAAGGATCTGGCCCAAGCGCTCCTCGTTTGCCCGGTTGAGTGGTTTGCCGCTCGCCCAGAAGTGAAGGCTTCGGCGATCAACCTGAAACAAGCGAGCAAGCTGCTCCCAGGTGAGTCCGGTCAGCCTCCTAAGCTCTAGGACCGCAGGCCCAGTCGAAAGGAAATCGGGCGCTTTTGATCCGCTGGTAGTCTGTTCTCTGGCAACTATCCGTTCACCTTCCCCCGGTGTTCTTTCAGAACTTGTACCGCGGACAGCCAAAGCGCCTGCAATTCTAATGAGAAGACCGCTCGCGACCTGATAAGCCCGCATGGAGCCGAATGCCGAAGTAGCGGGGATTGCCTGCTGAAGCGAACTCATGTTTCCCCCTCATATCTTTTCAGGAATTCATCCGTTACGGCCCATCGAAAGAAAGCATACAACCGCTCCGTAAATGCTTGAGCTTCCGCAGCCAAGGCATCTGGTGCAAACTGCCTTTGCTGATCATTGAACATATCGAGGTCAAGAATCCAGCTTTTTTGGTCCACTGGCTCGATCGCATTTGGGTCTACAGTCCCTTTCGGTGGTACACATCCCCAACGCGCAAGGAGTTTGTTCTCACTATCCGGAAGCGCGAATATAGTCTCGGTCAACGAATGCTGGACGTGTTCGACCATTGGACTGGCAAGGATGCCAAGCATTTCCTTGCGAACCAGTTTCTCGATGTCGTCCATGTGGGGATCGGTAATCCTGTCAATGTATCGCACGCCAAGACGAGCAACGATCCTCGGCTCGATGTGTTCGTTGACTGCTTCGGCGACCGTCTTGAATCTTTCAATGAAGTCACTGCGACTTGTGTATGAAAGCGTTTCGAGCGCAACAAAGTTCGGCGCAAGCGAAACACGCCAGTGCCCAGCTTCTTCAAGGAATCGCCAGATGGTCTCCGGGGGTACTGCTGCTCCTCCTTGCGGTCCGACCACAACGCCCATTGCCTTCTCTTGACGCAGGATGGGATAGGTCGAGCGGATCGCCTCCTGAAAAGGTCCGATGAAGTCACGCCGCTCGATAGACGCGATCACAGGGAAGCGAACTTGTGCGATCACTCGGACAAGTGGTGCGTCCTTTAGAGAAATCTCCTCGGGGGGAGAATCCGTTATTGGATTGTGCTCATTTGCCATGACTCCAGTATACCTCCTCTTGGCGGGAATGTGAAGAGGAGTGTGAAGTGGCTCCCCGCTAATAGCAAATCCTATTCCTTTTTGAGAAGTTGTCAAGAAAACAAAGCTGCTACGGAGTACATTCCTGCTGGATCAACCCAAGTCCAGCCCCGTCTTTTCTAACTGCCTGAAACAACTTGATTCCCGTGGCATTTGGGTCCAAACAGAGAGTTCGAATTACGTCCACGAAGGGGAGCCAAATTCTAAGCCCACCAAATTTGGTGGGCTTTTTTCTTAACACAAGCCCCGGTCGTTCTCGGCCGGGGCTTTCTTGTACAAGCGCGGGAACTCAAGGGGTTTTCTGGTGGGGCCTGTGGCTTGCTGGGTTCTCTCTTGGTCGGGGAGAGATCAACGGGTGTCCGATCACCGATCTCGCCGAGACGGTGCTCTCTGCTCTCGCCGAGGGGCAGAGAATGGGGACAGGTGGTGGTGAGTCGAGGGAGACGCTGGGGATCTCTGGTTGACGTTGACATCAACCTACACCCTCGCTGAAACCAGCTCATCGAGGGAAACCCGCCTCGCTCCTCCCTCCCAACTCCCTCATCGAACCGGGCCGAAAATACTTTCACGGCCCCATGGGCATCGTGGCTACAAAAAGCGCTGGCAGCGTTGCGTAATGCTTCGGTCCCGCTATCAACCCAGCCTCGTCCTACTCATCGACGTCGGCGAACCGCCCGTTCTCCATCTCGTAGCGTTCTTCATACCACCGCTCCTTCCACTCGTCCTCGTAGAAGTCGGCCCGTCGTTCCTCGGCTTCCTCCAACTCAGCCCTTCGTTCATCCAGAGACTCCAACGCCCGAGCCACTGAAGCATCCAGTGCGCTAAGCCTCGCAGCCGTCGCCAACCCCATTTCGGCTAACGCTCGCTTCAAGCGCTGTGAGTGGGTGTCGAGATCTTCTTGCGCACTTTCGATGTGGTCTCGAGACGAGAGGTCCTGAGCATGCCACTCATAGAGCGACGTCGCTGACGAAAACCCAGCGAGGGTGTCCTCGGAGATGAGTTCCCGGATTAGTTCCGGAAACACTTGCGCGAAATCTGCGACATCGAGGAAACCACACCAACCGCTCTCGTGGATCGATTCCCGCAGGGTCCGGTTGAGAATCGCGAGCCGAGTCGGGGTCAGGAGTCCACCGCCCTCGACTTTGCTCAAACGCACCGCGAGAGTTGGGGCTGCGTCCGACGAAAATGGTTCCGGCGTGACTCCGAGAGCTCCATCGAGAACACACGGTGACGTAGTGTCCAGGAGTTGCAGTAGCTTGTCAGAAGCACGCGCCGCCAGGTACTCACCCACAGACTCGAGCGACCTCGGGTCCGCAACTAGTCTGGGAAGAAGGTGCTCGTACACGGAAGCGGGCAAGAAGACCAGCCGGCTATTTGGAGAAGGCACCAGCGTGGTAGTATCTCGCAGTAACACACCCAGATGGGCGCCCTTGATGTACAAAACAAGCTTTGACGCCTTCGTAGTCAGGTCATCCTGGAGCGCTTCAATCATCGAGGGGTGGTGAGCTTGCCAGGTCTGGCTCGTGTCCTGGCGTACTCGCTTCACCAGACTTCCTTCAAGGAGTTCGAATGCCTCGCGTATCTGTTGAACTTTGATTCCGTATGTTGAGCAGACGGCAGCCGTGATCCCATCGTCAGGTACAGGGTCGGGGACAGCGTTGTTGCTCAGTAGGCACACCGCTAGTGCACCGGTCTCGCTGCCGGAGAGTCCGTGAATGACATCGCGGAAGAAGCGGACTGGATAGTCGAAGAAGTTCTTTAGCTCGTTCCACTCGAACCTCAGCCCCCTGGTAAACCTTTGGCTACCAAGACGCCGGGCGAGTTCTGGCGTGAATGATGACAAACGAGCGAGTCCAGAGAGGTGCTTCTTCAACGCACGCTTCCCCTCTTTAGGGATATCCCCTTCCTTAATGTGGTTGTACATGATGACGTCGCGCTCGGCCTCTGACATGGCCGTCACGTCGACACGAACACGGGCGTCATTGATGGCATCGGCCTTCACGCGCTTGAGCAGATGTTCGGCATCAGCAAGGATGTAGTCTCTTGTACAGAAGATGATGCGCGCCTTGCGCCGACGCGCCGCCTCGACCTTCTCGAGTGCGGCTGACCACTCTCGCAAACAACCCGCATCCAAGGTCGTCTCCCCGAAGACGTCATCGACCCAATAGATGGTGTTGGAGTCCGCCGGCGACCACGTACTCTTGAACTGATCTGCGTATTCAATCCGAAGAATGCGGGTCTCCGGATTCTGGGCCATGCTGACCATGCACAGGTTTGCGGCAATGAAGGACTTGCCAGACGCCGGCGGCCCAACCAAGACAACGAATCCATGATTGTGAAGAGCCTTCTCCGCCCTCCGGTAGGAGTCCGTCGGCACGAACGTGCGCAGCGAGAAGGCAAAGTCTTCGAGGAGTGCAGTTGTCTGCTGATTGATCGAGAACGACAGGATCTGCGAAAGGTCACCAATGCCGTACAGTCGCGGGACGAGACGCAGAAGATGTGGATGAGCATCGATCGTGTCCTCGATCCACGTTTCCGCGAGTACCAAGCACCGTCCGACGCCACTAATGGCCTCGAATGCCCCGCGAATCTCTTCCTCGCTCTTCGCGGAGACCTGCCGGTTGGTCATCAGGAGGTAGTGGCAGGGCGTTTTCGCTGCATTGATGTTGACCTTTGTCAGCTCGTCCTTCAGGTCCGCTAGGGAAAGAGGGTTATGTGTTTTCGAAGTGTGCTTGCACTGAACGAGGAAGCCACCCTGTAGCCCGTCTTGTGAAAGGAGTTTCCCGGCAGCCACTCCCTGGAACCAACCGTCACGGCCCCCGTCGGGGCCAGGCCGAAACCGTGTACATGTCTCGCCGAGAACCACACGTAGAAGCTGCATGCAGACGTCTTCAAAAACACTCCAGCCGAGTCGGTGGAGGTTGTACCGTCCAGCCGCGCGAGTCCCGGTCATCGGAAGTCCTCCAATGCGGTATCAGTACAGATGATGTCTGCGCTGCTTGGCAATCCGGCTATTCGAATACTCGCCCACCGAGCCCTGCCCCCCTCATGCCTTCCCTGGACGTCGTGCACCCCATCTCAATTCAACCCCAACGCCTTGAAGACCGCCTGCTTCACCTCGCCGTAAAAGATGGGGTCCACGTTCCTCTGCCAGCCATTGCCTCATCCATCCGGCTACGGATTCTGACACCTCATCATTGCGCAGCCGGCTTAGCAGCTTGGATACCTGGTAGAGTGTCACATTCAATCGCTTGGTGATCTCCCTCTGTTTGATACCTGCTCCGCGGTACAGAGCCCAGATGGCAAACCTCCTCGCGAGATTCGCACCACGGCCCTTCTTTCCCGCTCGTAGTTCCCTCTTGCTCGCTCCGATCATCCGGCAGACTTTGGCAATCACTTCCTCCACCGGTCGATGACATGCGTCTGTAACCGCCCGTCCGGCAGGCTTCTTCGTCTCCTCTGGTCAACCTGATTCCCGGCTCAGCGCCTTCTTTTCGAAAAGCCCCGTCTCGGGGTTGAAATCCTCAGGGTACCTTGTGGTTCCCCGATGCACCGACAACACGAACTCATGCAGCTTCTTCGGACCGTCGAACAACTCGAGGAAAAGCTCTGTAGAGAGCCACTTAGGCGGATTCTCGCGTCCGGTGTGCGCCCGGTGGCTGGTCCACGCTTTCGACGTCAGACGCGGCACCAGGCGGGCCCTTACCGGATTGAGGTAAATGTAGGTCAGAAGATAGCGAAGATACTCCTCGTCCGTCACTAGCTGGCTCGTGAACCTCCCCCGGAAGACTGGACCGTCCCAGCGGTGTCGGTGGTTGAGTAACTGAGTGTAGTTGCCGTTGAGATATTGCATGGCCTCGGACAATTTGCTCAGACAACTACGAACCAGAATGTGGTAATGGTTAGGCATCAACGAAAAGGCATGCACCTCCATCCCGAACCGCCCCACGATATCCTCTATCAAGTCCAGGAACCCCAAGCAAAGGAAACTCTCTGGCCTCTGGTAAGGTGCCCATTTTACTCGGCGTACGCGTTTTGCCGCGTTTTTCAGCGGCCCTATCCTTTCAAGGGTGCTGCACCCCTGTGGTGTTGGGGTTGCCGTGAAAGTGGGTGGAGATTCTGGTTTGACCCCTAGGTTTCCGTCTGGTGCTGCTGAAGAAGTTCTATTACACCGTCGATCTGATCGATACCCAGGCGTTTCGCGGTCTCCAGGGTGGGGACGCCGTTTGAGGTCCAGCCGCGGCGGGTGTAGACCGCGTCCAGAAGCGTCTGGTAGCGCTTCTCGCGGTAGTCCCGGGTGGCAGCCACTTTTCCATCGAGGCTCATGCCGGCGGGATCCAGGCCGACTTCTTCTTTGAGCTGGGTGTCGTAACGTTCCTCGCGGGATTGGTACTCCTCCTCGGTCACCGGGCCGGCGGAGCGGTAAGGGATGGCGTCGTGCTCCCGGGTGCCGAAGCCCATCTTCAGATTGAAGATGCGCTGGAAGTTGTAGACCCGCTCGCTCATGGCGATCAGGTCGTCGGGACCGACTTCTTTCCCGGTCATGCCGGCGAACAGATCGCAGTAACCCTGCACGTGCTTGGGGACCTTCTGAGGCTCGTCGGTTTCGGCGTTGTCCTCGGGCTCGACGTCGTTCCAGGGGAGCTTGCACAGGCCGTTGAGACCGAACCAGGTGCGCCACATGGGAAAATAGTGCAGGGCCTCGGCCTTGTCCTCGAAGGTGGGAATCTGCTTGTTGACCATGTCCATGAAGATGAGCCAGGCCTCGTCGTGCTGGGCGCCTTTTAGAGCGATGCCGTAGCCGCCCTGCTGGGCCAGTGACTCCTTGGTGACGTACTCGGAGTACTCCAGGCCCTTGTTCTCCATTCCGATGTCGAAGAGGAACCGGGGATCGGCGCCGTACTCCGATGCAAACTTCTTCTTCATGCGACGGATGCCCAGACCGACGGTAAGGCCGAAGCCCGCGCCGCTCGCCATCTGGTGCAGGGCCTCCAGGACGGCCTCGGCCGCGCCGAATTTCAACTCCAACCCGTCGGTTCTTTCCGCATTCAATATGCCGGCCTCGTAGCACTCCATGACGAAGGCCATGCCGGTGCCGAAGGAGATGGTGTCGATGCCGTAGTTGTCACAGTAGTAATTGATCTCCAGCACCCAGTCGGGGTCGAAGATGCCCAGGTTCGATCCGCAGCCGCCGGCGGTCTCGTACTCGGGGCCGTCCACCACCACCACCTGACCGGCCTCCGGACCGGTCTTCAGCCTAAAGTCGGTCACCACCTTCGAGCAGTTGAGATCGCAGCCCAAATAGCAGCCGTCGGAGGTGCCCTGGCGGAAGTACCGCTTAAACACCGGGTCCTTGATCTTCTCCGCCTGGGGGTGGGAGCCGAACTTGAAGTTGTGCACCGGCAGCAGGTCATAGTCGTCCATGTGCTTGACCAGGGTGGCGGTGCCCACCTCGCGCATGCGGTTCTGCTGGTCATCGAGCAGGACCACCTCGCGGGTAAGCACCATGCCGGCGCGGCGGATGCGCTGGTAGTCGGCGGGACGGTTGGGGTCGTCCTCCATGATGATGGCCCCGGTGGGACAAACGGCCGCGCAGGCGCCGCAGCCGGTGCACTCGGGGATCACCTGGTTGTAGGGCATGGCCACCTTGCGGCCGGAGCCGCGGCCCTCGAAAGCCAGCACCTTGTGCCAGACCCCCTCGCGGCAGATGCGCACGCAGTGACCACACAGGATGCAGGCGTTCTCGCTCTCGTTTTTTTGCGGGTGGGAGAAACGGGCCCGCTCGACGCCGGCCTGCTTGGCCATGTTCTTGATGATGGGTACGTTGGGCCAGCGGGCCAGCATCATCTCCAGCACCATCTTGCGGGTTGAAAGCGCCCGCTCGCTGTTCGTGAACACTTCCATTTCGGAGTGGATGGGATAGTTGCAGGCGGTGACGATCTTCTTGCGCCCGCCCACGTCGATCTCCACGCTGCACACCCGGCAGGCCCCGTAGGGCTCGAGCATCTCGTGGTTGCACAGGGTGGGCACCAACACCCCCACCTGCTTTCCGGCATCGAGGATGGTGGTTCCGGGCTCGACCTCGATAGGATTGCCGTCGATTTGGACAGTAATCATGGCATCCACCTCACTCGACCAAAACGGCGTCGAAGTTGCAGGCATCCAGGCAGGTTCCGCACTGGATGCACTTGTCCTGATCGATTACATGGGGGGTTTCCACCTCGCCGGTGATGGCCTCGGTGGGGCACGGCTTGACGCAGGCCACGCAACCGGTGCACTTCTGCTCGTCGATGGTGTAGGTAACCAGGGACTTGCACACGCCCGCCGGACACTTACCCGCGTGGATGTGCTGCTCGTACTCCTCGCGGAAGTAGCGCAGGGTGGACAGCACCGGGTTGGCGGCCGTCTGCCCCAGCCCGCACAGCGAGCCGTCCCGCATGGCCGCGCCGATCTCCTCGATCAGCCGCAGGTCCTCGTCCCCGCCTTTGCCCTCGGTGATACGGGTCAGGATCTCGTTGAGGGTGATGAGCCCCTCCCGGCACGGCGTGCACTTCCCGCAGGATTCGTCGAGCAGGAAGCTCACGAAGTACCTGGCCACGTCCACCATGCAGGTGTTCTCGTCCATGACGATCAGGCCGCCGGAGCCCATCATGGAGCCCGCCTGGGTAAGCGTGTCGAAGTCCACCGGCATATCCAGCTGGGACTCGGGCAGGCAGCCGCCCGAGGGGCCGCCGGTCTGCACCGCCTTGAACTTTTTTCCTCCGGGGATGCCCCCGCCGATGTCGAAAACGATCTCCCGCAGGGTGATCCCCATGGGTACTTCCACCAGGCCGGTGTTGTTGACGTTGCCCACCAACGAAAACACCTTGGTGCCCGAGCTGCCGCCCCAGGGGCTCTCGGAGACGTCGCCGGTGCCGATGGAGGCGAACCACTCCGCGCCTTTTTCAACGATCTGCGGGATGTTCGCCCAGGTTTCCACGTTGTTGAGCACGGTGGGCTTGTCGCGGTAGCCGGACTCCACCGTGTGCACGTACTTGGCCCGCGGCTCGCCCGGCCGGCCCTCCATCGACGCCATCAGCGCGGTGGACTCCCCGCAGACGAATGCGCCGGCGCCCTGGTGGATTACAATGTCGAAGCACATGTCCGAACCCATCACGCCTGGGCCCAAAACCCCCCACTCGCGGGCCTGCTCGATGGCCTTTTGCAGGCGCCTCAGCGCCAGGGGATACTCGCGGCGGATGTAGACGAAGCCCTCTTCGGCGCCCAGGGCCCTCGCGCCAATAAGCAATCCCTCGATGACCGCGTGGGGATCGGCCTCGACGATGCTGCGATCCATGAAGGCGCCCGGGTCGCCCTCGTCCGCGTTGCATACCACGTAGGGCCGCTCGCCGCGCCGGCGCGCGGCTTCGAAGCAGCTCTTCCACTTGACGCCGGTGGGAAAACCCCCGCCGCCGCGCCCGCGGATGCCCGAGCGAATGACCGTGTTGATGATGCTTTCGCCGTCCTGGCTTTCGGAAAGGACCTTTTTCAGCCCGCGGTAGGCGCCCCGGCGGATGGCGTCCCGGATGTCTTCCGGATCGACCAGGCCCCGGTTGCGCAGGGCGATGGCCTGCTGCTTGGCGAAGAACTGGATGTCCTTTTCCAGCGGAATGGGCGGGCCGTCCCGATCGGCGCGGTACATCAGGCGCTCGACCGGTTGGTCCTGCCCGAAGTGCTGTTCGATCAGCTCTTTGACGTCACGTATCTTCAAACGCTGGTAGAACACCCCCTGTGGCTGCACCACGCAGATGGGCCCATGGGCGCAAAACCCGTTGCAGCCGGTAGCCACCACCTTCACCGCTGGCCCCAGCCCCTGCTGCTCGATCTCCTTCTGCAGGGCATCGCGGATTGAGAGCGCTCCGGAAGACACGCAGCCGGTGCCACCGCAAACCATCAGCATGGCCCGGAAACTTAGAAACTCCCGCTCGGCCTCCTGGGCTATCTGGTCGAGGTTCTCAATCGTCAGCCCAGGCATGCTTGGCCTCCTTCTCTACTTGTTTTTTATAACGTTTCAGCAATCGTCCGACTTTCGAGGAATCCAGGCTTCCCTGCAGGCTCTTGCCCATCGTCACCACCGGCGCCAGGGAGCAACAACCCAGGCAGCGGACCCCCTCCAGCGTGAAGAGTAAATCCTCGGTGGTCTCGCCGGGCTCGACCTGAAGCTCGCGCGAGAAGGCATCCATGACTCGCTGGGCCCCGCGCACGTGGCAGGCGGTGCCGGTACACACCTGGATGGGCATCCTGCCGCGCGGCTTCAGCGAGAAGGCCTTGTAGAAGGTAGCCAGGTGGTAGAGGCGCGACAGGTCCGTCCCGGTGGCCTGAGCGATCCGCTGCAGCGCCTCTTTGGGCAGGTGGCGCAGGCTCTCCTGGACGTCCTGCAGCATCTCGATTGCGAAGCTGGGATTCGATTTCCAGCGCTTGATGATGTCGTCTACTTTCTTCAAGTCCATAAAGACCTCCGAACTCAGGGCGACTGGACCCGCATGGCCCAGCGCGGGCGGTTTTTCGGCGACCGGGCCACCAGCGCCTTCAGCTTCTTGTTGCGAAACACACTCCCCAAGCCCCCGCGCCCGGCCTGCTTGAACCGGGGCACCCGTTGCTTGAAGTCGTAGAAGGAGACGTTCAGACAACCGATCAGCGTATGCTCGGCGCCCTGGCCCGCCGACACAACCGACACGTCCTGCAGTTCCTCCGGCGTATCGGAGTACATGTGATGGAGCTGCTCGGCCAACTTGACGGTGTTGGTCGCCTCGTGGGGCGCGGCCTCGACCGTCACCCGGTTCTGCTTTCCGTCGATGACCAAGAGAACGTCCTCTTGGGCCTTGCCAGAAATCGCCAGCGCGTCGAACCCGGCAAACTTCAGCAAGGGCCCAAAATGCCCGCCCACGTTGGAGTCCATCACCGACCGGGTGGTCGGCGAAATCCCGGTGATGATGCACTTGCCCGATCCCGAAAACGCCGGCGTCCCCCCCAACGGCCCCGCCGAGATGCATAGCATGTTCTTCGGATCATCCCACTCGATCGGCCCGTCGATCTCCTGCCACATGAGGTAGAGATCGAATCCCTTCCCTCCGGTGAAAGTCTCCTTCATGAACTCAGAAACCGGCCGCGTCTCGATAGTGTTTTCGGACAAATCGACGTGCAAGGTTCGGTTCGCATACCCCCGCTCCAACTCCTTGGGCTCATACTCCATGGAAGCCAGAACCTGGTGAGCAGCCTGCATTTTTCCGATTTCCATACATACACCTCCCGTATCCAACGCCCCCACTTATACCGCGCTAAATATTGAGATCAACTAGTTTTCGCACCCGAGCCCGGCTTGGCGCCGGGCATCTTGAGTTTCCTTGCGCAGTCCGTAAGTTACACCGGATCTGGTAATCAGTCCCGGTTCTTTCCTTCTCGATCGTACAGGTATTCACCGGCGATGGCCTTGAGGCCCTTGGAGGTCATGACGGACACCATGGGAGGATCCTTCTTGGTGCCCAGGATAGCCGCGCAGCCCACCTCGCCCTTTTTGTTCACGGCGATGAACTTGTCCGAGAAGGTGATCCGGGTCCCGGCGCGCTTGTTGATCTCGACGATGCGCCGGCAGGCGTCCAGGCAGGCCTGGGTGGGGTTCTTGCCCGCCCGCATCAAAGCCACCACGTAGAAGCTGCCGCAGGAGCGGATGACCTCCTCGCCCCGGCCGGTGGCGCCGGCGGCACCCACCTCGTTGTCGACGTAGAGTCCCGCGCCGATGATGGGCGAATCACCCACCCGGCCGGGGATCTTGAAGGAAAGCCCCGAGGTGGTGGTAACCCCGGCCAGGTTACCACCCCGATCCACGGCCAGGACATTGATGGTGCCGTACTTGCGTCCCTGCCGGTCACGGTAGACTCCGTCCTTCGGCGAGAACCAGTCGTCGTCCTTGCTTAAGTTCTCCTTCCACTTAAGCCACTCGATCCGCGCTTTTTCCGTAAGCAATTCTTGCACCAGAAACCCGTGGGCCCGGGCAAACCGCTGGGCGCCCAGGCCGACAATCAGCATGTGATCGGTCCGCTCCATCACCAACCGGGCCACGGAGGAGGGCGTCTTGATCCCCTCCAGGCAGGCCACCGCGCCGCAGTTGTGGGTGGGCCCGTACATGCAACTTGAGTCCAGTTGCACCACCCCCTCCTCGTTGGGCAGCCCCCCGTACCCTACGCTGTCATCCCGGGGATCCAACTCGACGATATTGGCGGCCTTCTCCACCGCATCCATCACGTTGCCGCCCTTTTGAAGAATCTTCCACCCCGCCCGGTTGACCTTCCGCCCCCACTTCTCTCCCCGGCTGCAGACGATTACCGGCAGGCTGGGCTCGCCCCGCTTGGCTTTGGTCACCCCGCTCTTCGCAAGAACCGAAATGGCACTCATTCCCGCCGCCAGCTTAACGAAATTTCGCCGTGACAAGCTCATCGTCCCACCTCCGCGCAAATTGAATCTCCAATGCGCCCGTTGTACCATGGGTGCCGCTTTGAGTAAAACCGCAACCTGTTTTCGGGTGTCCTGAAGTTGAATACGCCAGAAAAACCTGCTACCGTCCAGTGTTACGAGTAGGGAGGGCGTTTTTTTGGATGCCGGAGATAAATTCGGAGATTACGTCATCATAAAGCACCTGTCCACCGGCGGGATGGCCGAGGTTTATCTGGCGCGCGTGAGCGGGGTCAGGGGGTTCACCAAGCCGGTGGCGTTGAAGGTCATCCTTCCGCACCTGGCCGCCGACTCAGTGTTCATCAAGATGTTCTTGAACGAAGCCCGCCTGGTAGTCAACCTCAGCCACGATCACATCGCCCAGATCCTCGACCTGGGCGAGTGCGAGGACCGTTACTACATCGCCATGGAGTTCGCCCACGGCCGGGATCTACAGCAGATCACCAGCCGGACCCGCAGGAGCGACCGGCTGTTGCCCCTGCCTTACGCAGCCAAGCTCGTCAGCCAGATCGCCGAGGGCCTCTACTACGCCCACACCAAGACGGACAACAGCGGTCAATCCCTGGGGATCGTCCACCGAGACGTCAGCCCCCACAACGTGATCGTGACCTTCGACGGAACCGCCAAGCTGATCGACTTCGGCGTGGCCAAGGCCCGGATCTCCTACGAAGAGGAGGAGGAAGGGGGAGTCCTCAAGGGCAAGTTCTCTTACATGTCCCCCGAGCAGATCCGCGGCATGCCGCTGGATCCACGCTCGGACATCTTCGCCCTGGGGATCGTGCTATGGGAGATCTGCACCGGCGCCACGCTCTACCGAGAGTCCTCCGAGCTCTTGACCATGGAGGCCATCCTGCGCAAGCCGGTTCCCAAGCCCCGAGATATGCGCGGGGACATGCCCCCCGATCTGGAGGCCATCATCCTCAAGGCGCTGGCCAAGCGCACGGTGGATCGCTTTCAGACGGCCCAGGAGGTGCACGCGGCCCTGGATGGCTACCTGGCTCGCAGTGGATGGTCGGTGGGCAGCCCCCACCTGGCCAAGTTCATGAAGAAATTATTTCCCGACGAGTACGAGAAAACCCGGGCCCTGCTGGCCCAGGAGCAGCAGAAGGTCGAGGTGGAGCATAAAGCCGCCCAGGAGGAGTTCGTCCCCTGGGAGCCCTACGAGCAGAAAGACTCCGACGACGATCCCTCCCGGGTCATGAGCGTCCACCAGACGCCCATGACCCCGCAGCCCCAAACGGCGGCGCCCAAACAGGTGCGCCGGCAAAGCTCCCCCATTACCTGGATCCTGGCAATCCTCCTGCTCCTGCTTATCGTCGGCGCCGGCTTCATCCTTCACCGGCTCTACTCCGAAAGGACCGCCACCCCTCCCGCAACGAAACCGGCCGAATCTGGCAGCCTGCCGATCGAATCCTAGCCCATCGGACGCGCATACTCGATCAAACCGGATTCGTGGGTCCGTCGTCGTACTCTTCAGCCAGGCCGCCTTCCGCGGTTACGGCCAAAAGCACCCGCAGGCGCTCGGTCAGGGCCAGGAAGATGCCGTGGAGCAGCTCTACCCGATCGGACACCAGATCCATGAAATCGATCCGGTCAATGACCAGGACCTCGCACATGGTTGCGGCGACGGCGTCGGCGGCGTGTGGTTTCTGATCCAGCAGGGAAACGCTGCCCAGGCTGGCCTTCTCCTCCACCTCGAGAAGCTTCTTGCCCTTCTTGATGACGTGTGCGTGCCCCTTGGTGATGATGTACAGCGCATCGCCGGGCTCGCCCTCGCGAAGAATGTGCTCCCCCGACTTGAAGGTTCGCTCCTTGGCGATAGAGGCCAGCGCGGTGAGATCGTCCAGGTTGTTCTGCCGGAAGATGTTGACGGATTCCAGGAACAATACTTTTTCCATGATGTTCATGGTGTCCTTCCCTTTCACCAGCACCGGATACAGCTCGGCGCAATCGTCACCCAGCTGACAGCGGGTATGAATCGCAGTGGCCCGCAGCAGCAGGTCCCGCGACTCGCAAAGCTCCCCCATGGTCTCGCGGATCTCTTCCAGGGGAGCGTCCCCGGGCATGCTCGGGGAGATGGCGATCAGCACCCCGTGGTCTTCGAGAATGGGGAAGATCCGCGCGCGGGACTCGATGTCGATCAGGTTGTCGAGCAACTCGATGGCATCGGACCAGATCTCCCCCCGGCCCCTCGAGTTCTTCAGCCGGTGGTAGATGGTCATGATGATGCGATGCGGGTAGATCAAGCCCAGCGCCCGGAAGGCCACCTCGATGTTTTGTTCCAGCCGGTCCCGCAACACCTTTAGCACCAGCGAGCGCGGGGGCAGGTAGCGGGCCAGGCGATCGTAGATGCGAGCGTAGTGACGGTAAGAGTCCAGCCGCCGGTCGGTTGCCTCCAGGGTCCACTTGCGGTCGAAGTGAACTTTGGAGCCCTGCAGGCGAATTCCCGAGATCCCCACGGCGATCCGGTGGCGCAGAATCGCGTCATCCTGGATGTTGGAAAATAACAGCGCCTCGCCCGCTCGCTGGGTGCCGATCATGCGGATGACCTGCGGAAGCCGCAGCCGGACTTCCAGGGGCCGATCCCGGTCGTTGAGCCACGCCCCCAGCACGTCGATCACCCGGTCGCCGTAAACCGCCAGGGCATCGCGAGCCTCGGCGCGGGTCTCCCGGTTCGACAGCAGGTTCAAGAGCAGGGGGACAAAATCCTCCCGGTAGATCCGCTTGGCGCTTTCGGCGGCGATCCTTCTCACCGAGGGGTCCGAATCGGACAGGTAGCTGGACAGGTGCTGAGCGTAGCGACCACCGCCCAGCCTTCCCAGCAAGCGGGCGGTTTCCCGCCTCACGCCGGGGGGAGCCTGCGCGCCCCGCTCCAGCAACTCTTCCAGTCGGCCCAAGGCCGGGTTGCCCGTGGTGTACCCGCGCGTCTGGATCAGGGCCTCGATGGCCACCGCCACCAGGCCGGGATCGTTGCTGTTAATGTAGGGGGCCAGCGCCCCACCGGACTGGCTGGGGTCCAAAGACACCACCGCTCGGACGGCCGCCACCCGGCACCGCCGGCTGCCGGTGTTTATGACTCCCAGCAGGTCGAATAGGAAATCCTTGCACCCGCGCTCGGCCACCGTCTCGATGGCGGTTATGCGCAGGACCTCCGAGTCGCTGTGCATCAGACGGCGCAAAGTTGGCCGGATTTCCACCGACTTGATACCCGAAAGCAACCGCAGCGAGGTGAGCACCAGCTCCTCGTTCTCACTCTGAAGTCCATGCAGCAGCACCTTGTGGGTGGCGCCGTCTTCCAGCCGCAGGCACACCGGCCCCCGGACCCCCACTCGAATCTTCTCGTCCAGCGAGCGAATGTACAGCACCCAAAGGCGCAGCAGCAGGACCACGAACAGCACCAGCATCCCGATGATGCTAAGCTCGAAGTAAGGCCACTCCAGGAAAGACGCCAGCAACAACAGGAGCCCCCCGCCCACGGCGTAGCCGGTCTTGCGCATGAACCCGTCGATGACCCCGCGGGTGGTGGCCCGCAGGATGGTGGGAACCGGGTTGTACAAAAGCTGCAATCCGGCCTGGTTGATAGACAGGCTCCCCGAGCTCTCGATGATCTTCAGGCTGTAGACGACCAGAAAGACCGGGTAGAAGATCGAGAGCGTGCAGGCGGCGGCCATGCAAATGGGAACGATCAGCAGGTAACGAAAGATCCCCATGGTGCGCAGGATGCGCCCGGAAAGGGTGAACAGAAAGACCACCGAGATGATGCCCACGTAGACATTGAGATCCCCGAACAGGACCGCCAGCTGGTCCTCCTCTAGAAGCGCCCGGGCCGAGGTCCGAAAGAAGTAGTCCACAAAGGCGGTCAGCACCATGGAGATCAGCAGGAGCAACCCGAAGGTGCGCGGGTACTTGTCCGTGGCCACGTAGCCGAAACCCTGGCGCAATGACACCATCCGCTCGCCCAGCGCATCCGTGCGCCCGGGATGCTTGGCCAGTTCCTGGGCCAGCACCACGCAGACCAGCAGCATGGCGGCGCCGGTCATGACCAGGTTCACCGTCCCGATGGTCATGCCCGCCTGGTGGACGAACAAACCCCCGAAGATCGACCCGGTCATCCCCCCGCCGGTCAGTATCCCAAAGACGCGCTTTCCCTCCTGGGGATCGAAGATGTCCCCGGCCACCGACCAGAACTGAATGTTCAGCGCGGTGGCCGAAACTTCCGCGAACAGGTACAGCGCCGGGCTAATCGGCGCCAAATCGAACCGCAGCACAACCCAGCCCAGAACCAGCGCGCCGGCCACCCCGGTGAGCGACAGCATCCGCAACATCCGCCGGCGCGGGTCCGCCAGCTGCCGGGCGGCGAACACCACGATGATGGCCACGAAAACGGCCACCAGGATGTAAAGATAAGGCAGGTGCTTGGGATTGTGCCGCGAAAGAAACAGCGCGTTGGTGGCCGACTTCACCATCACCACATGGGCCACGAAGAAAAAATAGAACGCCGCCGCCAGCAGCGTCCGCCGCCCCTCTTCCGGCCTCACGCCCGCCAGGTGGGCCATCACTTTAGATAACTTGCCCTGTGCCATAGAAAAAGTTGGCGCTAGTCTAAAAAACCACACTCACGATGTCAACGACCCAAATCCATCCCCAATCCACCACCTGTGCCCGCAAGGAAACACGTAACCAGTTGACTTCACCCAGAAAACGGGTGCGGCAAAAAGCGCTGCCAAAAGGAACTCGCGATGTCCGTTGCCACAGTCACGGTGAACGAATTGGCACGCACCCTTGTGGTGTTGGGGTTGCCGTGAAAGAGGGTGGCAGGTTTTGGACGAGACGCTAGGTTGACGGGGTAGGGAGCGGACTCTATACTGGGTGGAAGTTCGGGAGTTTGCATGAGAATATTCTGTTTCTTGCTGGTGCTGTTTCCGCTGGTCGCCCGGGGAGGGGAGAAGCAGACCCAACCGGCGGCGGATGTCAAGAAAGTCCAAGAGACCGGGCGGTGCGACATCTCGTTGAGCATCGGATGGTTCGCCCGACAGGACGTTTCGGTCAAGCCGGGGCGGGTGGTGGGGCCGGATTTCAATTTGCATATCGAGGACGATATCGTCTACGGATTCATTCGGGGAAAGGTCACGCGGTTCAAAGTCAAGCCTGACCACATCTCGGGGTCGGCGGCGGGGTTCGATCTGATGTTGCATATAAACAAGTCGGATAGAGTCACCGAGATCCGGGGGCTGGTGGGAAGCCGGCGGGTAGTGGCCCAGGTGTCGGACAAGAAGGTCTCCGTTTCCGCGGCGGCGTCTTCGGTGGTTACTTCCTCTTCCTCCCTGTCCGTCCTGGAAGTCCGAGCGGGCTACTTCCGCGGTCACGTGGGCGGGGGAAGCGAGCTGCAGTTCGCCGAAATGACCCTAAAAGGCTGCGATCTCAACGTTCTCAAGAACCGGCCCGACCTCATCGTGGTGCTTTTCATGTGCTGGCTGGGCGCTTGAAATGCTCAATACACCGGCATTAAGCTCCGGCTACTTCGAAGTCGGCCACACCACCCCCTGCAAACCTCGTGCATGATCGATAGGAACAACCTGTGCCCGAAGAAGGCCAACAGCTAAAGCGGTTCGGTACCTTTGGCGGGGTGTTCATCCCGAACGTACTGACCATCATGGGCGTGATCTTCTTCCTGCGCGCCGGCTGGGCGGTGGGAAACACCGGGCTGGTGGGCGGGATGATGCTGGTGGTGCTGGCCAACGCCATCAGCCTGGCCACCGGCCTTTCGCTCTCGGCCATCGCCACCAACATGAAGGTCCAGGGGGGCGGGGCCTACTACCTGGTATCGCGGTCGCTGGGGCTGGAGATCGGCGGAAGTATCGGCATTCCCCTGTACTTCTCCCAGGCGCTCTCGGTGGCCCTGTACGTCATGGGCTTCTCCGAGTCGCTGGTGTCCATCTTCCCCTGGCTGCCGGGCCGGTTCGTCTCCGCGCTGGTGTGCGCGGGGCTCCTGCTCCTGGCCTACAAGGGCGCGGACGTGGCCCTGCGGGCGCAGTACGTCGTCATGGGAATCCTGGTGCTTTCGCTGCTGTCCTTCTTTAGCGGGTCCACGAACGCCAACCCGGAGATCGTGGCGTTCGGAGACTACGCGGAGGGCCACAACTTCTGGACCGTCTTCGCCATCTACTTCCCCGCGGTAACCGGGATCATGGCCGGGCTGTCCATGAGCGGCGACTTGAAGGATCCCCGCAAGAACATACCCCGGGGCACCCTCATCTCTATCGGTGTCACCTTCCTGATCTACGCGGTCCAAATCTATTGGTTCGTGACCAACGCCAGCGGTGCCGACCTTCGCGAAGACACCCTGATCATGGAGAAGATCGCCAGCATCGGATTTTTGATCTACGCGGGCATCTGGGCGGCGACTTTGTCCTCGGCCCTGGGCAGTCTAGTGGCCGCCCCCCGCACCATGCAGGCACTGGCTCACGACGGCGTGCTACCGCGCTTTCTGGCCGCCGGCCACGGGCCGGCCAACGAGCCGCGGATCGCCACGCTGGTCACCTTCGCCATCGCCGAGGCCAGCATCCTGCTGCTGGAACTTGACATGTTGGCGCCCATCATCACCATGTTCTTCCTCACCACCTACGGCGTGACCAACCTGGTGGCGGGCATGGAGATGGTGGTGGGCAACCCCTCCTACCGCCCGCGTTTCAAGGTCCACTGGGCCATATCGCTGCTGGGGGCCTTCGGCTGTTTCGCGGTCATGTTCCTGATCA
>JAUXGL010000253.1 GCA_030622135.1 Deltaproteobacteria bacterium | reverse complement strand
TGCTCGACGTTACGAACCACGCCTCCGCTCGACTTCAGCACAGCTCCTTGATTTGCAAAACGATCTGGCGTCCCGGGAAAAGAAGGGAGATCCTGGTTAGGAAGGTCGCGCTATTTGTCGGCAGCCATATTAAGTTTATGCCGCGCGTTTTGCGGCGCTATTCCATGGGGACGACGACCTTCCCCGGTTGGCGGGGAGGGGGATCGAGCTGGTCGCGGGTCACCTTCTTCTCGGGTTCCTCGTCGCCGCGGATCTTTTTGGTGATAGTGTCGGCGGCGCCCTTGGCCAGGTCCTTGCCCTTGTCGGTCGCTTCCTTCACCTTCTCGGTCACCGTCGCCTTTTCTTTGGGGGTCAGGTTGTTCCACACCAGATACCCGACGTAACCCGCGGCGGTCAGAACGATCAGAAAGATAAGTTTCTTGATCATGGCTTTTCCTCGATTGCAACGACGATTACAAAGACCCCAGGAGATCCAGCAGCTCTTGCACGGCCTCTTTCTTGCCGGTGTTCAGGCGAACGATGATCTGCAGGGGGCCGCGCTGGAGGATGCCGCCTTCCTTGTGATTGCGCAGCAAAGAGTCCACGTGGCGGGTCTTGGGGTGCTCCACCAGCTCCCGGGCCTGGTCGGTGTCCCCGCAGTGAAACACCGAGATGCGAAAAACGGTGTCGTCCTTCTTGGCCAGGTACTCGCTGGGCTTGCATCCGTGGCGGGAGGCCTTGGGTTTTTCCTTGATGATGATGTAATCCCGGTTGTTCAGGGCCCAAAACACGTCGGTGGCCGCCTTCAGCTGACTTTGCTCCGGGGGCACCTTGGGCTCGTCTTTATTTTCGCAGGCGGTCAACCAGAGGAAAATGACCGGCAGAACCAATTGTGCGGGTTTCATCTCATCTCTTGATCAGCGAGTCGAAGGGTTCCTCGATCTCGCGTGGCTCGGCGATCGATTCGCCCTCGTGGAAGGCGTAGTAGCCCTCCCGCATGCCCAGAACATAGAAGAAGGCGTCCTTGCCCTTATGGTCGCCGAGGCTGGCGTGGGTGATCTCGCCCGCGGCCATGATCATCGAGCCGGTCTGTTCTTTTTCCTTGGTGCTGATCTCGATGCGGCCGGATTTCTGGTTGGCGTGCAGGAAGCAGAGCACGTCGATCAACTCGGTCTCCCGGAACGGACCGGAGATGGTGGGCGCGGATGGTTCGGAGGGGGCCACGGTTTCGCTCTCCGGCAAGTCGCCGGCCTTTTCCTTGCCTTCCTCGTCGAAGGATCCGCGGATAGTGATCTCTTTCTCGTTACCGGTGTCCTGGTCAATGCCCTTGACGTGGAGGATGCCGTTTGCATCGATTTCGAAGGCCACCTCGATCTTCGACGAGAACCTTTCAGATTCCTGCAGGTTGCTCAGCACGATCTCACCCAGGCGGACATTCTCGGATGCCACCGGGTTGTCCCCCTGGAGGATGACCATCCGGGCGGTTGTCTGGGCGTCACGGTGGGTGGTGAACATGTGATCCTTGCGCACCGGGATCTTGGTGTTGCGGTGGATCAGTGGGTACAGGCGGTTGCCGACGATGTTGATCCCCAGGGTGATGGGAGTGATGTCCAGAAGCAGGGCTCCCTTGCCCTCCCGGAGCATGGAGCCCTCGCGGGCCGCGCCTTCGGCCACCGCCGTGTCGGGATCGATCCCCGGTGAGGCTGGGCGCCCGAAAAACTCTTCCACCATCTGGCGTAACAACGGCATGCGGGTTTGCCCGCCCACCAGGATTACGTCGCTCAGTTCCGAGGGGTTCATCTTGGCCGCTTCCAGAGTGCGGGCGCAGATCTTCAGCGAGCGTTCGATCAGTGGCTTGGCCATTTCCTCTAGCTTCAGGCGAGTGAGCTCGGTCGCCAGCGAATCTTCGCCCACCAGGCGGGGCAGGTATAGGGCGCACCTCTCCGAATGGGTGAGCTCCTTCTTGGTTTTTTCGGCGGAGTCTCGCAGGCGGTGCCAGGAGAGGGGAAAATTGCGCAGCTTGATCCCGGTGGACTGCTCGAACTGGTTGGACAGTTCGTCGCAGATCATGCCGTCGAAGTCGTCTCCGCCCAGGAATGTGTCCCCGTCGGTGGCCAGGACCTCGTAGACCGCTTCCTGGATTCGGATGAGCGAGATGTCGAAGGTGCCCCCGCCGAAGTCATAGACCGCGACGACGCGATCGCTCTGGCCCTCGGACTGGAGGCTCAAGGCGGCGGCGGTCGGCTCGTTCAACAGTCGGAGCACGCGCAGGTTCGCTTTCCCGGCCGCCCGCTGGGTGGCTTCGCGCTGGGCGTGGTTGAAGTAGGCCGGGACGGTGATGACTGCCTCCTCGGGGGTGATGTCGAAGCGCTTGGCAGCCAGATCTTTCATGGCTTTCAGGATCATGCCCGAGATCTCCTCGGGCGTGTAGCGGTTGTCCCCCAACTGGACCAGGACTCCGCCGCCGGCGGGGTTCTCCATGATGTGGTAGGGGTACATGTTGCGGGCCTTCTGGACGACGTTATCCGAGTACCAGCGACCGATGAGCCGCTTGGACGCGTAGACAGTGCGTCCCGGGACGGCGGCGCCCAGGGCCACGGCTTCCCGGCCCATCCAGATGTTGTCTCCCTCCCCCAGGGTGACCACGGACGGGAAGAGGTGTTGCCCCTGATCGTCTTGCAACAGTACCGGTTTGTCGTCCTTGATGATGGCCACAACACAGTTCGTGGTGCCGAGATCGATTCCTAGTACAGGCGATGCCATGAGCTACCTCACGTAGTCAATTCCTCGTAAGCCTTGGTCAGTTGCCGAAACAGCTCCTCGAGAACCTTCTGGTCGGCACCGGATACCTTACCAAAGTAGCGGTCGGGGTGGAAGCGATCCACGAGCTGAAAATAGGCCCGGCGGATCTCGCCCAGGGGAGCCTCTTTATCCACGCCCAGCAGGGCGTGGAGGGATCCCTCACCGCGTTGCAGGACCGCCCGCGCTTCTTCGGTTACCTGGGCCGATGGGGAGGTCTCCTGATGCTGGTGCGAACTGATAAATTCGGAGAGCACGCGCTTGAGATCGTTCAGCGGCATGCGGAACTCCACACCCACGCCGTAGCGCGGGGCTCCGGTGATGGGATCGGGGCTGGGGGCGTCGCCGCGGTGAACCACCTTGCTCAGCAGCGTGCAGCGTTCCCCGTGTACAGGATGCACCAGGGTAACCGCGGTCTCCTCGTCTTTTTTTAGCGGGTGGCTGGTGTAGACGAACATCCCGCCGAAAGAGATGTTGTGGGTGAACTCCTTGATCAGGTGGGTAAGGGTGTCGAAGGCGATGGGGATGGACTGATCGACCCGTTCCGACTCGCGTCTTTCCACGCCGGCGGGTTCGGCCTTGGGCACCGGTTTTGATTGTTGTGGCGCCGGCTCGCCCGAGGGTGTGGCTTCACTTTGCTTGGCTGCCGGCTGGGGAGCCGGCGCGGGTTTCGGTTTGGGTTTTTGTAGGGGCACTGTCCGGGGGTGCGGGGCCGTGTGCTTGATTGTGGGGGAGAGGGTGGGGAGGTTTTCCCAGACGGTCTCCTCGGGTTCGTCGGCGGGCGGAGGAACCAGGTCGGCTTCGGGTTTCCAGTGGTGCAAAACCGGCTCGGTCACCGGGGGGGTCCAGTCCTCCCCCTGGATGGTGAAAACGGGAAGTTTATCGGCGTCTTCTCCGGTTTCATCTCCGGGCTCCGGTTCCGCTTCTCCGGGCCTCAGCAGTCGATCCAATTGCTTGAGCGTCTCCGGCTGCAATGCGAAAAACGCCACCGCAAACCCCTCGGCGGTCTTGCGCACCACCTCCCCGCTCAGTGCGACGGAATTGCCGTTGTCCTGGAGCCTGAGATCGATCTCTTCCGGCAATGCTTGCTGGTCCGACAGCACGAAAGTCCCCAATTCGGACACCTGCTCCGCCCGGCCTTCGTACTCGACCCCGTCTATCTCGAACAGAATGCGCACAAGCTGGTATTGAATGGAATATTTGGATGGATGTCAACTATCAAGACGGTGCTTCATAAATTTTCGAAAAAGATTATGGATTTACTTTTGTCTTTGATAACTGCCTGAGTTTCAGTAACTCACTTTGCACTTTGCAGGCAGATTGAAAATCGTTATAGTACCCTGAGTCTAACCCAACCGGCCGCTTGATGATTGTGCTGTCATGAAAAGGAGAGGTGACATGTCCAGGATTCCCAAGACCGCGTGGTGGCTGCCGGCCGTGGCGCTGTGTTTGGTTCTCGCTCCCGCTTGTCATGACGAGCAGCCGGCGTCGAGCGCTCGGCTCTTGGTGGCGCAGCAGCCGCTCCAGGCGCCCGCACTCACGGCTCCCAGGCCTTCGCACCGGCCTCCGGCCGAGCGCAACCTGGTGCCCGCCCCGCGGCGGGACGGCTCGCGGCTCGACTACGAGCCCGGGGTGGTCCTGGTCCGCTTTCATGACCAGTTCCAGCCGCGGGCCGGCGTCCTGGCCGCCGAGCTGGGCGCCGAGGTTGTGCAGCGCAGCCCGATCGGTATCCACAAGCTGGCGTTGAACACCCGGGAGTCGGTGGAGGCCGCGGTGGCGCGGATCCGGCGGGACCCCCGGGTGCGTTATGCCGAGCCCAACCACCGCATCGAGTTGCTCAACACGCCCAACGATCCGCGCCACTCGGAGTGCTGGGGCTTGAACAACACCGGTCAGGCCGGTGGGACAGCCGACGCGGACATCGACGCCGAGGAGGCCTGGGACATCTCCATCGGCTCCTGGGACGTGGTGGTGGCCGTGCTGGACACCGGCGTGGACTACGACCATCCGGACCTGGCCGCCAACATATGGACCAACGAGGACGAGATCGGGGGCAACGGCGTCGACGACGACGAAAACGGCTACATCGACGACGTACGCGGCTGGGACTTCGAGGCCAATAACAACAACCCGATGGATGACTACGGTCACGGCACCCATTGCGCCGGGACAATCGGCGCGGTGGGCAACAACAACCTGGGCGTGGCCGGGGTCAACTGGCGGGTGTCCATCATGCCGCTGCGGATCATCGGCAACCAGGGGGTGGATGCCTATTGCCTGGACGCGGCCGAGGCCATTCACTACGCGGTCGACAACGGGGC
>JAUXGL010000252.1 GCA_030622135.1 Deltaproteobacteria bacterium | reverse complement strand
CTACAACCTGCAGGACGCGGGCTGTGACACCGTGGAGGCTAACAAGCAGCTGGGATTCAAGCCCGACCTGCGCGACTACGGCATCGGCGCACAGATTTTAAGGGACCTGGGTGTGGGCAAGATGCGCTTGATGACCAACAATCCGAAGAAGATTATCGGTCTGGAGGGATACGGTTTGCAGGTGCTCGAAAGAGTGTCCATCGAGGTGTCCCCCAACGAGGAAAACATCGAATATCTGCGCACCAAGCGGACCAAGATGGGACATGTGCTCCACCAGCTGGATGGCAAGGGACGTAAGGGGCGTAAGGGACGTAAGGAAAAATAATCCCGGAGGATTCCGATGCCGAAGATCTACGAAGGTTCCTACGAGGGACGGGGGCTGAAGATGGCGGTGGTGGTCAGCCGTTTCAACAGCTTCGTCAGCGAGCGTCTCCTGGAAGGAGCGCTGGATGCGTTGGCGAGGCACAACGTTCGCGACGCGGACATCAAGGTCTTTCGGGTGCCGGGATCTTTCGAGCTTCCCGCCGTGGTGCGCAAGCTGGCCGCCGCCGCCGGCTTCGATGCCATCGTTTGTCTCGGAACGCTGATTCGCGGCGGCACGTTGCATTTCGACCTCATTTCGGCGGAGGTGTTCAAGGGTGTGGCCGCGGTGAGCATGGACTATCCGGTGGCCGTGGGAATGGGCGTCGTCACCGCCGACAGCCTCGAGCAGGCCATCGAACGCGGCGGCTCCAAGATGGGCAACAAGGGCTTCGATGCCGCTTTGTCCGCCCTGGAGATGGCCAACCTGTACCGCCAAATGGATAAACCCAAGAAGGGACCGAAGCGGTCCCGGTAATCTCTCAATATGGGTGTTCGTAGGAGATCCAGGGAAAACGCCCTGAAAATGCTGTATGCCCGCGAGGTGGGAAAGCACTCCGTGGAGGATGTGATAGATGCCTACTGGGATCGGTTCGAATCTCCAGATGACAGCCGGGAGTTCGCTGACCGGCTGGTCCGCGGGACCGTTTTGCACATCGAGGTTATCGACCGGGCCATCGGGTCGGTGAGCATTCACTGGAAGATCAGCCGCATGGCCTACGTGGACCGCAACATACTCCGCATGGCTGCCTTCGAGCTGTTCCACGTAGATGAGGTGCCCAAGCGGGTCACCCTGAACGAGGCTATCGAGATCGCCAAGCGCTTCGGCTCCGAGGATTCCTGGGCGTTCATCAACGGGATCCTGGACA
This sequence comes from Deltaproteobacteria bacterium, assembly GCA_030622135.1. Classification (GTDB taxonomy): domain Bacteria; phylum Myxococcota; class B64-G9; order B64-G9; family B64-G9; genus JAUXGL01. The sequence goes on along the minus strand of JAUXGL010000252.1, from coordinate 3,962 downwards.
AGCTGGCCGGAGAAGTCGAATGAAACTCGGTGTCAAGGCGCTGCCGCTGTCTCTCGACAGCCTGGACCGGATGTCCGTGGACGTCTTGGCGCTGGGACTCTTCGAGGACGAGCGGCCGCTGAAGGGGGCCACGGGTTACTGCGACTGGCGTCTCAACGGGCGGCTCAGCCGGATGTTCGTAGATGAGTCTTTCCTTGGCAAGCCTCGCGACGTCGTGCTCACCGACACCGGCGGCCGTATCGGCAGTCCCCGGGTGCTCCTGTTTGGCCAGGGGAAACGCTACAGCCTGGACCTGACCATCTTCAAGCGCCGGGTTCGCAAGATGATCGTGGACGTGAAGAAGGCCTGCTTTTCGAGTTACGCTATTGAGCTTCCCGGCGTCGACCCCGGTCCTCTGCACCCCGATCAGGCCATCTGCGAGTTCCTAGACGCCGCCGCCACTATCTTTCGCGAGGGAGCCGTAACCCTTTTTGGTCACTCCACCCGCTTCATCGAACAGATCTCCGAGGCCGCCCGAACAGACGAGCGGATTGCATTGATTTTGTCCTAGCGCCAGGTTTTATTTCTGCAAAACCGACAGGCGAGCAAACCGAAAAGCAGCAGCATAAAAAAACCGCCGGAGCCGTTGGGGCCGCCCTGAAAACCAGGATGGTACCTACCACCGCAGGCGCAGCCTTCGGTTTGGGGATTGCTGTCGGTCAAGGCGCGTTGGTGGGTGGTCACGGTCACGGCCCGGGTGCGGGCCTGCGGGCGCGCGGTGAGGCGGCTAGCGGTGCTTGGCCCGAGGCTTGCTTTGGGCGGCTGGATCTCGAATGTCAGACGGGTGGGGGTGGGATCCAGGCTGCGGTAGTCGCCCGGGGTGCGGGCGCGGACTTCAAGGGTGTGCTTGCCCATGAGCGCCAGGACCGGATCGTGTATCACCAGTCGGGGGCCCGGGCTGAACGGGCGCCAGAGGCCTCGGTCGAGGCGCCAGGAGTACTCGGCCGGCCCGCCTTCGTCGGTGGCCACCTCGATGATGATCTCCGGGTATATGGGGCCGCCCGCCCGCCGGATGGACATGCGCTCCAGGTCGGGAACGTTCAGCTTGGCGATCCGGGCTCGGGTGCTCCGGGATTTGGGCGGCGGGGGCGGGGCCATTTCCAGGTTGGCGTAGATGGTCATGTACTCGTAGTAATCGGTGCCGGCGCGCGGTAGGTCGCCCTGTATGGCCACGATGTTGAGCCGGAATCCAGCGATGGGTGGGATCTCGATGGGCGCCAGGGTGTCGGTTAGCATGGGCAGGGCCATGCCCACCAGGGTGGGCAGCAGCTCCTCCAAGGTTTCGGGATCCTCGGCCAAAAGCTCGTAGTTTGACACCTCCAGGTTGTCCATGCCGAGGCTCTCCTCGTCGAACAGGAAGACCAGCCGGTTGTCTGCGTCCAGATCCATCCCGAGCTCCATGGTCATGTCCAGAGTGATGGTCATGATGTGGATCCAGCGCTCGTCTATGAGCACGTAGAAATCCATGGAGACGCCCGGTAGGAAGATGTACAGCAGGGGCTCGTCGATGACCTGGTTGCCCTGGCCGTCGTCTGTGAAGGTGCCCGCGCCCACTTCCAGGTAAGGGACCTGGGTGGGCAGGATCTTCAATTTCACCGGCGTGTTGCGCCCGCCGGTGATGTCGTGCAGGGAGGCCAGGCCCAGCATGCCGATGGTGGACGAGGTCAATAAGTCGGTGGTCTCCGTCCCGATGTTTTGGCACAAAAGCCCGCTTTGGTAGGCTTTGTACAAGAACCAGTCCAGGAAGGCGTCGGATATGCCGAAGCCCGCCATGAAACTCGTGCTGGTGCCCAAAACCGTGTCGTCGAAGGGGAGCCGCGGCGGTGGTTGGTTGGAGGGGATCTCCGCCGGATCGGGGGTGGGGACGCAGTCGCTTACCGCGGAGTCCGCCCCGCCGATCAGCCGGATCTCCAGTCCGTCGTTTTTCACCAGGGGATCCACGCTGGGATCCTGCGCCTGCCCCGCGGCCACGAAGATGTCCAGCGCGGCGCTGGATCTCAGATCCCCCGAGGTTTCGCCAAGGTTTATGCTGCCCACCATCCCCAGCGGGTTCTTCCGGCAGGTCCCGTCCTGTTTGCAGAAATCGTCCGCGCAGGTGGATCCGGACGGGCAGCCGCTGGTGTAGAAGTCGCACTTCAGGCAGACGGCGTCGTCAAGCGCACTGTCCAGGGCGTCATTGAGTTGCTGGTTCAACACGTCGTTTACGAATGGGGTCAGCAGACCTAAAATCCAGTTGACCACGTCGTCGATCAAGTCGCCCAGGCCTAGGTCGCTCAGGAAGCCCCAGTCACAGGCGAGGTTGTAGTCGCCGTCCTCCAGAGTGAAAGCGACGTCCGTAATCTCGAAGGACATCAAATGGTCGATAGTATCAATATACAGCCGGATGTTTGCGCTGACGGGTTTGTTTCGGATGGTGAGGGGAATGTCACAGTTGAGCGTGCCGTTCAGGGTGACTATGCCGCTGAGGTTTACGCGGGCGTCCAGGGCCAGAGTGTCGGGTGAAACGCGGGACAAGCCGGCGTCGACGATCTCGGCGGTCAGGGTACAACCGTTCTTGCAAATGCGGAGGTCGATGGTGATGCATAAGGGACACCAGCCGAACTCCCGGGACGCGTCGGTGGGGGGCACGTCGAAAACGAGCCCATCCTGCATGAAGGTTGCGATGATCTCGGGCAGGTTGCTCTCGATGAAGTCGAGCCCGCCGGGGGTCAGGCGGGTCTGAATGGCGTCATAAAGCTTGGCTTCCTCCGCCATGGGGGACTCCGGCGGCGTGACGCAGTCGCACTGGGTGTCCCCGCAGGCCAGGGCGAAGAACAGAAGACAGTGCAGGACTACCAGGCGTCGAGTAAGCTTCATACCGACCTCCGGAGGATTGATTGAAATCAAGGCTAACACGCCGGCCGAGGTTTTGAAAAACCCCCGAGATCACGGCCTGCGGGCTCGCAGGCCCTCCAGCAGGGCGGCGGGGACCTCCAGGGAGCCCAGCCGGACGTTTGGCTTGACCGCTCCGTGGAAGTCGGTGCCCCCGGTGGGGGCCAGTTGGTACCGGTCGCAGAGCTTCAGGAGCAGGGCGGTGGTCTCGGGCGAGTGCTCGGGGTAGTGCGCCTCGATGCCGGAGAGACCCGCGGCCACGAGTTTTTCAATTTCCTTTTCCAACTCGGATTCATCGAGCCCGATCAGGCCGGGGTGGGCCCAGACGGCCACGCCGCCCGCCCGGTGGATCCGGTCGATGGCCTCCGCGGAGCTCATGCGGTCCCGCTCCATGTAGGCGGGTTTGCCCCGGGCCAGGTAGCGGTCGAAGGCCTCCTGGGTGGATTTCACGTAGTCGTGCTTGATCATGGCCTGGGCCAGGTGAGGCCGGCCGATAACCTCGCCGCCGGCGATGGCCTGCACCTCGAAAAGGTCCAGCGGGCAGCCCAGATCGGCCAGGCGCGCGAGGATCTTCTGGTTGCGCTGGTCCCGGCCGCCACGGATGCTCTCGAGCCTTACGGCCAGGTCGGGGTGGCTCGTCTGGATCCAGTAGCCCAGGATGTGCAGGCTACCCAGCCGGGCGTGGTTCACCGAAAGCTCCACGCCGGGGACCACCTCCACCCGCATTTTCTCTCCGGCCGCCAGCGCCTCCCCGACGCCGTCGGTGGTGTCGTGGTCGGTGATGGCCACCGCGGCCAGGCCGGCCTGCTCGGCCATGCCCATCACCTCCGCGGGCGGGAAGCTGCCATCCGAGGCGGTGGTATGAGTGTGCAGATCAATGAATTTCATATCGGTGCCAACATAGGCACTTGTTGATGGAAACGCAACAACATGTTCCCGGATCCACCACCTCGTTTTGCAACTCCGCGTCGCAGCACCGAAGTCGATGCTCGACGTTCCGAACCACGCCTCCGCTCGACTTCAGCGCAGCTCCTTGATTTGCAAAACGATCT
>JAUXGL010000160.1 GCA_030622135.1 Deltaproteobacteria bacterium | reverse complement strand
TCGGGGCCTTCGACCGGGATCGGACGGAGATGATCGATGGACTTTTGGAACAGAAGCGGGACCCGGAGCTGGCCCTGGTGGCCCGGGAAGCGGTGGAGATGATCCGTGGAACTGATTGATACCCATGCGCACCTGGACTTCGGGGCCTTCGACCGGGATCGGACGGAGATGATCGAGCGGGCCTGGGGGGCGGGATTGGTCAACATCGTCACCATCGGATCGGGAAACGGAACCCGGAGTGCGGATGACGCCGTCGGGTTGGCTTCGGAGGATTCAAGGATCTACGCCACCGTGGGAGTACATCCGCATGACGCGGATCTGGGGATCGAGTGGAAAGGGGATCCGCAGGGGAAGGTGGACGGGGAAGCGTGGAGCGCTTTTTTGGAGAAGAAGCGGGAGGTGTTGGAGCGGTTCTCGGAGCTGGCGCGGGATCCCAAGGTGGTGGCGATCGGGGAAGTGGGGTTGGACTTTCATTACGACAACTCGCCGCGGGAGATGCAGATGGATCTGTTCCGGTCGTTCGTGAAGCTGGCCCTGGCGCGGAAGTTGCCCCTGGTGATCCACTCCCGCGAGGCGGAAGCGGAAGCCGCGCGTATCCTCCAAGAGGAGTCGGCCGGGGATGTCGGGGGGGTGGTTCATTGTTTTTCCGGGCGGCCGTTACTTAAAGCGGCGGCGCTGGATCTGGGTTTTTTTGTCGGGATCGGGGGAGTGGTGACGTTCAAGAAAGCCAATGAGCTGCACCAGGCGGTCAGGGAGATGCCGCCGGAGAGGCTCCTGGTCGAGACGGATTGCCCCTACCTGGCGCCGGTGCCCTACCGGGGCAAGCGCAACGAGCCGGCCTACGTGGTGGAGACGGTCCGGGAGATCGCCCGGCTTAGAAGCCAGGATCCGGAGGAAATCGCCCGGATCACCACGGAGAACGCCAAGCGCCTGTTCGGCATCGGCTAGGCACTTGAGAGGCCAAGATCTTTACACTTGAGTCAAGTTCCATCGGAGGTGTCCACGCCCGCGAATCGGCCTTGTACCGAGCTGCAGTTTGGCGAGGTGCTAGCCCTGCTTGGAGGCAAGGAAAACTGAAATATGTTCAACGGACCGTATAACCATAGCGCTGCCCCTGATTAAGCTTGTGCCGCCTTGCGGTGCTAGACCGCCGGCACGACCAAGTCCTCGAAATTACAGGAGGGCACCGAGGGGCCTGGACGGATAAGATCATTCCATTGAAAGCTTGGCGATCTGGAGGAGCTTGGCGGTGGGGGTTTTGATGGAGCGGGCAGTGGGGATCTTACCGGGGTCGAACCGGTAGAGGCAGTCTTTCCATGCAGCCAGTTCCAGGAAGGCTTCCTCTCCCTCGCTCTTGCCCAGGAGGGCTTCGAACACGTGGCCGTTCTCGAAGAGGATCTCCCCTTTGAGTTCCCCGGTTCTCAATCCCAAGTGTCCGCTGTGCTTGCGGGCCACCAGAGCGCGGATCAGGGAGAGGGCGGTCCGGTTCTCCAGAAGGCCGGAGAGAATCTTGCCCTGGCTGCCCACTCCGGCGAAGGATGTGGAACTGGGCGTGGGCAGTCTTTCTTCCTTTTCCACCTCGGACTCCGTCTCGACTTCGATGACTACCCCGGAAATCTCCGCGGTGTCTTCGCTGTCGCTCAGCGTCAGCGTCGCCTGCTCCGGGGCTTTTGAACCCGGCGGGGTAGGCTTGGCGAAAGCCATCTCCTCCATCACTTTGACCACTCGTCCGTCGAACAATGTGCCCACCTTGGTTTTGTCGAACTTGTTCTGTTTCTCTTGGCTCAACACGCCGAAGGCGTGGACATCTCCCTGGTAGTGTTTCTTGATCAGGGCGCGGATTGCATCGCGCTGGGCCACATACACCCGGACCGTGTCCATTCCGCTGACGATCCTGGCTTCCTCCAGTCCTTCGAACCCCTGCGGCTCGCAGCTGATCACGCCCAGCTGGTTGTTCTCCCGGTCCAGGAGGATCGGGAAGACTAGATGGGTTTCCGCCAGCTTGACCGGAATGAGCTCCAGCAGCGCCGGATCGACGGCGATCCCGGCGAGCTTCTTGGAGGAGACATACTGGGTATTGAACTCCTTGGCCAAGTGGTACAGCAGGTTCTGCTCACTGATGTATCCCAGCTCCAGCAGGGATTCGCCGAGCCTCTGGCCGGTCTGTTCCTGGTGGCGCAGGGCGCCGTCTAGCTGGGCCCGGTCGATGATCCCCACTTGGATGAGTTTCTCCCCGAATTTCAAGACTTAGCGCCTTTTTTTCTCCGGCGAGAAGAGATTCAGCGGCTCACCGGGCTTGGTGTCTTTCTGGGGTTCGGGCGAATCCTTGATCTTGTCGAACGGGCGGTGGCTAAAATCGGCTTCCTCGGGCGGCTTTTCTTTGGGCGGCTTTTCTTCGTGGCCCAGGTAGATGTAGCGGTCGAACAGTCGCTGGTAGGCCGACCACTTTTTGCCGGGATCGCGCTCGGCGATCTCCTTGAAGGTCTGGATCTTGGAATCCAGCTCGTCGAGGTGGTTGAGGATGAGAGCTTCGGTGAACTTGGGGCGCTTGGGCGAGCCGAACTCGTAGCTGCCGTGGTGGGAGAGAATCATGTGGGTGAGCTTGAGCGCGGTTTCCTCGGGCAGCCCGGGCTGGGATTTCACCAGGTCGGTTAACATCATGGCACCCATGACGATATGGCCCAAAAACCGCCCCTCGTCCGTGTAGTCGAAGGAACGTTCCGACCCCAACTCGCGGATCTTTCCCACGTCGTGGAAGAACGCTCCGGTCAGCAGAAGATCCCGGTCGACGTGGGGATAAAGTTGGGCCACCCGATCGGCCAGTTCGCAAACCGACAGGGTGTGCTCCAGCAGGCCCCCCAGGTAGGCGTGATGAATGGTCTTGGCGGCGGGTGCCTTGGCGAAGGATTCGCGGAAATCATCGTCATTCAGGCAGGTGAGAACCAGGTCGCGAATCCGGGAGTCCTTTATGGTTTCCATCAGGCCTAGCAGGCGATCGAGCATCTCTCCCCGGTCATGCGAACTCTGGGGAAGGAACTCCTCCGGGTCGACGGACTTGGTCTCCAGGCGCTTGATTTTCTCCACCTTGAGCTGGACCCTTCCCTGGTACGCCACCGCCGTGCCGCCGGCTTCGATGAAGTCTCCGCCGTCGAAAAGGGGATCGAACCACTCGACGTTGTCCCAGACCCGCGCTTCGATGGTCCCGGTCCGGTCCATCAAGACCATGGCGATGTAAGGCTTGCCGTTCTTGTTCAGGGGAACCTGTTTTTGCTGCACCAGGAAGGTGCCGGAAACGCGGTCCCGGTCTTTGATGTCGACGATGAAAGCTTTGCCCGCCAAGACGTCTCCTTTACCTTCAGCGGGCGATGAACGCGGTTACCAACCGGCGGTGGGCGGCGACTCGTCGGTGGCCCCCCCCCTGTCTTCGTTTTCGCCCAGCGCCGGGATGGCCAGAAAATCAAACCTGTAGCTGAAGTTCACCATGAATCGGACACCCTCGTTCTTACGCCAGCCGGAGTCCATGATGGGCAGCATGCAGGCGAAACCCAACCAGGCCGGGCTATCTTTCGGCAGGAAGGTAACCGCCGGCGTGATGAAGATCTGGGCAGTTTCATCATCCAGGTTGTAGATCCCGTTGATCTCCAGCATTGGCACCGTGCCCTCGAAGGGGAAGGCGAACGGCAAGGCCAGATTGAAGAAGACGTCGGTGTATTGCTGGGATCCAATCTCACCGTCTGCGTCGGTGATGTACGTTCCGTTTTGGTCGGTCATCCGGTCGAAGCGCAAATTGAAACCCATCTGAAGTTGGGGGGAAAAGCGGTCCATGGTGTATCCCACCGACAGGTAGGGGCTGAACATGAAAGGGGAAGAATGGGTCGGCCCGGTCTTCCACATGTGGAAGCTCGTGGCCCATTCCTCGATGATTGGCAGTGAGGCCGTTATCCCGACCGCCAGAAAAACCTTGTCCCGGGCCTTTTTCCCCAGGAGGCTGCCCTTCAACCCGATGATCAGACCGGGCATGTCGAAGTCCGGGTGCTCGTCGAAATTGTCGCGTTGTTTCGCCCGCGGGTCGTCCAACTCCCGGTCGCCGGTCTCGTCGGGATTCAGGACCAGAGGCAGCCCCACGCTCAGCTCGAGAATATCCAAGACGGACCAGGTGAAGCCCGGGACGATGACGAATCCCACCTGGGGATTGGGCCTGGACACCGCATTGGGTAGATCGAACATGAAGCTTTTTAAGAACACGCCGGTCTGTGTCCAGGCCGGCTCGGTGATCAGCGGACGCGCGACGTAGATCTCTCTCTCGTCGTCCACGAGATTGGCCCGGGCGACCAGCGGAAAAGTTAGTAGAATGCAGGCAAGCAGGGAAATATTCCTCATTTTTCCTCCCTGATATTGTGGTCGAACCAGATACACCTGGCGTTGTCGCAAGTCAAGCAAAAACTGGCGAAGTTCTCTTGATATGCGTGGGAAATTGACCTTGACACGAGGCCCTGGATCGATTTATATGCAATCGATTCCGGTTGGAGACGCGGAGGTTTCTGTGAAGACAAAAAATCTTTGTATTTTGGTTGCCATGACGCTGGTCTTCCCGCTCTTGTCGGTAGGGATGGCGGGGTGCCGGGGTGGACCCGGGGACGAATGCCTGTCGGAATCCGATTGCCAGAAGGAGTTGGTGTGTCTGAAGCGTTCGAAGCGGATCGAGGAAAAAGACTACATCGATAAGTGGGGGGTTTGCGTCGAGGATGTCGACGTCGACGGGATCCCGGATGACGGAGATTTCTCCGGTAGCCCGGAGAACGCCCGTTGCGGGGTGCATGTGTTCGTACATCCCCAGACCGGCGTCGAGAAGGTGCAAACGGAGGTCATCGGCAGTTGCGACGACAATTGCCCCGGGGTGGTCAATTCCGAGGTGCTCACCAAATTCGGCTGCTTGGCCCGGGATCCTTGTTGCGTGCTGCACACCGATCCGGAAAAGGACCGGGGGCTGAAGTCGAAGATCGGCAGGTACGAGTTCTGCGACGACGTAGATGGTGTGATCGAGAACAAATGCTCCGCTTGTTTCGGGGGAGCCTATGGCCAGGAATACCCGGACAAGTGCTACCTGAGGTTCCCGGGCGGATACGAAGTCAACGAGGCCGGTTGTGTCTTGTGCCAGCCGATCTCCTTCGCGGTTCCCTGTACCTTCGAGGGTGGGGTGGACTCCTGCGTGAACGACGCCAGTCTTCCCAAGCCGGCTTGCTCGGGTTCCTGGGAGTGCGACACCAAGACAGGGGCTTGCCGGTTGGCGCCCGTGTTGTTCCCCGACGTGGACAAAGACGGCTACAACCGGTTGTTCCAGATGGACCGGGACGGGGATGGGGAGGGAGACGCCTGTGACAATTGTCCCGACGCGCCCAACGGCTTTTTGTGTGAGCATGAGCTATATCGGCATCACTGCGACGTCAACGGGGACAACTATCTCACCATGGAGGAGCTGGATCTCGGCAGTCAGACCAATGATGACGGTGATCGCTGGGGAGACGCCTGTGATCTGTGCCGGGGGCTGGCCGACGATGACAATGACGACTCGGACCGGGACGGCTGGGCCAACCCGTGCGATCCGGACGACGACGGCGACCGGATCTGCGACCCGGGGGAGTCGGCCGCGAGCTGTGACGGCACCGACAACTGTCCCAATATCTATAATCCCAACCAGGGGGACATCGACGGAGACGATCTGGGCGACGGCTGCGATCCCGACCGGGATGGTGACGGGATCCGCGAGGACGGCGATGCGGACGGTATGCCGGGCAACCACCCGTGCAATCCCATCTCCGGGCCGTGTTGCGCCAATCCGCCCTGCGACACCACTGTCTGCCGGAATTGTGACGACAACTGTCCCAGCCACCCGAACGCCGATCAATTGGACGACGACCAGGACGGTGTGGGCAATGCGTGTGACTCCGACTAGGCCCCCGGATAGGTAAGCGCGTTTTTCATGCCCTACGAGGTTTTCCTCCCGCTTCGGCCTACCAATGTAATGCATCAACTGGGGACGGCGAGCACCCTGCCGATCTGCAACGGCCGGTTGATGCTGGATGGCCTGCTCCAACTGCCCGGAGTTCTCTGGATGCCCAGGGTTTCGCACTTGGCCGTGGTGTTGGCCCTTACCCGTGCGGCGGCTCATCTGAAGGCTCCGCTGGGATTTTCCCTGGTGGCGGAGTCGACCGACTCCGTCGATCTCAAGCGGGTCCATTCACCCGGCGGGTTCATGCGCGCGATCGTCGATGCGGCCGAAGAAGTGGGCCAGGTGTCGCCCTTCGTCGTTCACGTGGAAGTACCCCGGGTGGAGCGGGCAGTCGGACCCGACTACGAGGCCGCCGGCAGTTATGTCAACCGGTGCCTGGAAGCTGGGTTTACATCCTTCGGTGTGGATCTGACCACTTGCGAGCCCTCCGAGTGCGTGGCCGTCGCGGCGGGGTTGCTCGCTCCGGCCCTGGACCTGGATCTGTGCGTGACGGTACGGCTTGGAGCCGGAAAGGTCGCCGATGTGGCCGCCACGGTGCAGGCTCTAGAGCGGGAGGGCGTGCGCCCGGATCTGGTGGTTCTTCCCGGGCCGGACGAGTTGGGGGAGGAGGCCTGGCGGCTGGCCGTTCAGGTGGCCCCGCTGGTGGTTCCCACCGGCCTGGGCTGGCGGGATCCGGGCCGGGGCGTGGATCTTGACGCCGAAAAGTTGAGGTCGGTTTTCATTCGCTGTCTGTCGGGAGGCACCCGATTGCCCGTGCTCGCGGAGGCCGATGCCGTAAAGACAGAGGCGCTGGCGTACATGGATGCGACGGACGTTTTGCAGGCGTTGTGCGGACGCGATTCGGCTTTTATGCTGGCGGACGCCGTGGCCCGCTCGATGGGCCAATCATGAGGGTGGTGGGTGGTGACGTTCGGGCCCGGCGGTTGAAATCACCCACCTCCGACCGAATTCGACCCACCTCCGAGCGCATACGCGAGGCCATATTTGACCTGCTGGGTTCGCCTGGCGAAGGCCGGGCTTTTGGGGGAAGTGTCCTGGATTTGTTCGCGGGAACCGGGGCACTGGGGATTGAGGCGCTCAGCCGGGGTTTCGAGACGGCTGTGTTCGTCGAGCGGGATCGCATAGCTCTGGGCCTCATCCGGGAAAACCTGGCCCGCTGTGGTTACCCGGGCCGCTGCCGGGTGGAAGAAAAGGACGCGTTTCGGTTCCTGGACGTCCTAGACGCCGCGGCACCCTTCGCTCTGGTGCTGCTCGATCCGCCCTACAACCAGCAGTTGGTTGCCAGGTCCCTCGGGCACCTGACCGGCTCCCGCTGGGTGTCGGACGACGGCCGGATTGTCTGCGAGGGGGAGCGGGATTTAAAGCTGCCCGAACGTGTGGGGACGTCCGAGCGTGCCAAGCACAAGCGCTACGGCGACACGTCCGTGCACATCTACCAGAATCTCATCCCATTTCCGGTCGATCCCAATCTCCCGCGTAAAATTAGACACTTACGAGAGGACCGCGAGTAAATTATCTCACCAGTATAGTAGCACCGCGTATATTGAGTTCCTTTGGGAAGTCAAAATGTTATATCGAAACGTAGGGGCACCAGTGGGAGATTGGGGCATCTATGTGCCGGTTGACAACCTATCTCGGGTTGGCTAAGTTGGCCTCCGGACTCCACTCACTCCCAAGACAAGGAGGCACCGCTTGGAGAAAGTAGCCATATATCCAGGTTCGTATGATCCGTTCACCAACGGCCACCTGGACATCGTGCGACGGGCCGTGCACATCTTCCCCAAGCTGATCGTGGCCGTGGCGGTCAACGTGCGCAAGCTGCCTACCTTCACGGTGGATGAGCGGATGGAAATGATCCAGGAGACGCTCAAGGGCTATGAGAGCGTGGAGGTGGATTCCTTCAGCGGATTGCTGGTGGACTACGCCCAGAAACGCAAGGCCCACGTGATCGTCCGCGGTATGCGGGCGATGAGCGACTTCGAGAACGAGTTTCAGATGACTCACATGAACCGCCGCCTGCTGAGGGAGCTAGAGACCGTGTTCTTCATGACCAACCAGGAGTATTTCTACGTAAGCTCACAGATCGTCAAGGAAGTGGCCTTCTTTGGCGGAGACGTGGGATCCCTGGTTCCCAAGTCGGTGCTTGAACGATTGACGGCCCGCAACAACGACGGGGTATGAGGCCGAGGAGCTGAAAATCATGCAGATTTCTTGTCGTGTGCAGGCGGTGAAACCCTCTCCCACCTTGTCGCTGCAGGCACGCGCCAAAGCGCTGAAAGCCGCGGGAGAGCCGGTGATGTCGCTGGCGGCCGGCGAGCCGGATTTCCCCACGCCGGAGCACATCCGCGCCGCCGCCGTCCGGGCCATGGAGGCGGGTCACACCGGTTACGCCCCGTCGGCGGGAGTCCCGCCGTTGAGGGAGGCGCTGCGCAATCTTTACGAGCGGGAGCTGGGTCTCTCGTACGGCGACGATCAGGTGGTGGTCTCCTGCGGCGCCAAGCAGTGTTTGTTCAATGCTTTTCAGACCCTGCTGGATCCGGGCAGCGAGGCCATCATTCCCGCGCCCTACTGGGTTTCTTATCCTGACCAGGTGCTTCTTTGCGGGGGCGTGCCCGTCATCATTCAACCACCCGCGGATGGATTTGGGCTGGATCATAAGGCCTTGGCGGAAGCCATCACCGATCGCACCCGCGTGATCGTCTTGAACAGTCCCTGCAACCCGACCGGGGCGGTGTTGTCCGGTTCCGACCTGGACGCGGTGGCTCGCCTGGCCCGGGCCCACGATCTGGTGGTGATCTCGGACGACATATACGACAAGCTAATCTTCGACCAAAAGAAGTTCGAGAGCATCGTACAGCGCGATCCCGAGATGAAGGATCGCACCGTGCTGATAAACGGCGTCAGCAAGACCTACGCCATGACCGGCTGGCGCCTGGGTTACGCGGTGGGGCCCCGGGAGATCATCGCGGGGATGCGCAAGGTGCAGGATCAGTCCACCTCCAACGCGGTGACCTTCGTGCAGTACGCGGCCATCGAGGCCTTGGCGTCTCCCCCCGAGGTAGTCGAGAAGATGGTCCGGGTTTTCGACCGGCGCCGGCGGAAGATCGTTGAGCTGATGAGCGCCATCGAAGGCGTCTCGTGTGCCCTGCCCGGGGGAACCTTCTATGCCTTCCCGTCGTTTGCCGGATTTATGAATAAGGCGAAAGATATCCCCGACACTCTCAATCTCTCCGAGTTGCTTCTGGACAAAGAGCGGGTGGCCGTGATCCCGGGGGATGCTTTCGGGGCGCCCGGTTACCTGCGCACCTCCTTTGCCACTTCCATGGACGTGATCGAGGAGGGCGCCGCCCGCATTCGCCGTTTCGTTGAGGACTATCGGTAGCTCCTAAAAACCCTTCCCATTCCCTGCTTTGTGAGTATCGGTGTCACGCTTATGCGACAGTTTGACTGGGAAACTGTCATTCCGGTGTGACAACTTGCTTGTCAGTGTCGGCCCTTCGTCCACGCATCTGTTTGTAATCACGTGGCAATCGGAATGGTGGGCGGATTGGCATCATTCTTTCATAAGAAACAATGTAGACCGGGTGCGCCGGTCCTGGGATACCGAAAGGAGGAACCAAATGGGTGACAGGAAAGAACGGTTTTCGGTGGTCTGGTTCTGCACTATCTGCATAGCGGGGATGAGTGCGCTGGCGGTGGTGTTGGGTGTGGGTGGCTGTACGGGCGTGATCGACGCGGGCGAGGTGGAAGTAGGCGCGTTCGCGCTGAAGGCGGACGTCTACGGCGCCCTGCAGATGGCGGAATGCGTGGAGGGCCAGGGGGAGCAGGCTTGCGGACGCTACCCCAACCCGAACGAGTGCGAGTCCATGGACATCAGCGTGAGGGCGAACGCGAAGACGGTGGCCTTCTGTGTCAGGAACCGAGATCGGCATCAACTCCTGGAATCGGCCGGCGAGGGAATTCCAATCGTCTGCCGCGTCGGGACGGCGGGCGGATGCGTGCAATGCGTGGACATCCACGGCAGCACCGTGCTGAATGTCTGCGGATTGGAAGGCATTGCCCCGGAGCCTACCGGTGACGTTGCGCCGGAGCCCACCGGTGACGTGTGTACGTCCGAGAACGCGGTGCTTCGCTACGCCGAAGAGCTGAACAAGCTCCTGTCCGCCGAGGGCGTGAATTTCACCTACCAGCCGGATTTGTCGGAGCCGGGTAGCTCCGTGGGCCACTCCAGCAAATGGGGTGTCTGCGAGAGGGCGGCCCGCCTGGGCGAGTTCTACGACAGACCCGGGGTGGGGTACTGCCAGGAGGGGGACCGGCGGCGGACCGAAGGCAAGGTCTGCCGTTGCGGCGCCATGTCCAACGCCGTCCTGGCGACGGTTTGCGAGGAATTGAGCGAGCAATGCGATCCCGGTCTCTGGGAGACGGCGTTGTGGAGGGAAGTGGGGAATACCAGCAAGTGGCTCTCCAGGGCCACCTATGAAGGACCCCAGGGAGAAAGCTCCGGCGAGGGAGAGACCTCCGGTGAGGGAGAAAGCTCCGGCGAAGATGACATCACTTGTACCGGCTCTCCCCTGGTGCTGGATCTGGCCGGGGACGGCCTCAACCTGACCTCGGTCGAGCAGGGGGTGCGCTTCGATCTGCTGGGACACGGCAGCGTGCAGACCGCCTGGATTCAGGGCGACGACGCGTTGCTGGCCCTGGACCGGGACGGAAACGGTGTCATCGACTCCGGGCTGGAGCTGTTCGGCGAGTCAATTGCTCCGAACGGGTTCCAGGCGCTGGCCGAGCTCGATCATCCCGAGTACGGAGGCAATCAGAACGGCGTGGTGGAGGCGACGGATGTGCTGTTTTTGAGCCTGCGGGTCTGGAACGACCGGAACCGGGACGGGTTATCCCAGCCGGCGGAACTGAGGAGTCTACCGGAGGCGGGAGTGCAGGCGCTTAACCTGGCCAGCAGGTACGAAAAGGGCAGCTTCGACGAGCACGGCAACGATGTGGGCCTGCAGGGTCGCTTCGTCCGCCCGGACAAGAGCCCCGGTTGTATTACCGATGTCTTTTTTGTTTACCGGGAGGTTGTCGATAACCTGTTGGCCCGGCGCTGACTTCCTTTTCCTATCCATGGAACCGAGGGCGGCCGGCGGATGCGCCGGCCGCCCTCGCCTTACTTTTCAATCCGTGATCGCTATGACCCGCCACTTGTTCTTCTGGTCCTTCTTGAAGATCAGCAAAAAACCGTTTGGATCTGATCGGCGATCCCTTGCAGGATGTGGTGACCATCCGGAAGGGGATCTTGAGCCGAGGCTGTGAAACGTTTAGAATATTTCTGATGCCAGGCCAACGAGGAGAAACCCATGAACCTGAAGACCGTTCTCTACGAGCGCGACGGGCAGGTGGGCGTGTTGCGCCTCAATCGCCCGGAGCGGATGAACGCGGTGATCGAGCGGATGTACCTGGACATCCAGGCGGTGCTGGACGAGGCGCGTGGTGACCCGGAGATCCGGGCGCTGGTGCTCACCGGGACCGTGTGGGAGCGGGAGGACGGCGACAAGCAGGCCTTCTGCGCCGGGGCCGATCTGAAGAAGCACGCCGCCGGGGAGCGCACCCCCTGGCAGAAGCGTGAGTACATCCTGCTGGCCCACGAGATCACCCGGCGGCTGTACGAGCTTGAAAAACCGACGATCGCCGCGGTCAACGGGCCCGCTCGGGGGGCCGGGGCGGAGATGGCGCTGTGCTGCGACTTCATCTTCATGGCCGACGAGGCCACCCTGGCCTTCACCGAGACCGGCCTGGGCACCTTCGTGGGAGGAGGGGTCACCCGGCACCTGACCCGGTTGGTGGGCATGGCCCGGGCCAAGGAGCTGATCTACACGGGTAGGATCCTGGACGGCCAGGAGGCGGTCGACTTCGGGCTGGCCCTGCGGTCGTATCCCGAAAAGGAGATCCTGTCGGCGGCGATCGACTTTGGAGAAGAGCTGGCCCTGCGGGCTCCGGTGTCGCTGGCCTTCGCCAAGGAGCTGATCCAGCTTTCACAACAGCGAGACCTGCATACGGTGTTGATGAAGTCGGAGGCCAAGCGGTCTTAGG
>JAUXGL010000211.1 GCA_030622135.1 Deltaproteobacteria bacterium | reverse complement strand
TGCACGAACCAGCGGTAGTCATCCCGGTACTCCCTCCATTTGTCGGGATTGGAACAGTGGAACAACGGAGCCGGCTTTTTCTTGATTTTCCTGGGCCGACGGTGCGGATGCTGCTTGAGAATGCCGCGGACACCGAGAACCCGGCGGCCTCCCCGACCGAACTTCTTGCGGGCCTCGCGTTCGATGCCAGCCACCATGGCCCGGTAGCGGGCCCGCCGCTCTCTCTCGCTCAAACCCTTGAAGCAGGGAAGCGGACTCAGCCTCACCTCGACCTTCTCCGCGAACTCACCCGGTCGGACCTGGATACCCGCCCGGGCGGCCTCGTACTCCTTGGTCTGGCCTCCACGATCTCTATGGCACCTCGGCGGCACCTGGAATCCATGGCAACTGGCATTTTACCGCTTGCAAGATGTGTTGCGAGCCTGACAATATATACATGAAGCCGGAGCAAAGATGACTCTGGTATGGCAACAACTTTTTAGATCCTGAACGGAGCGCTATTGATAGAACGACATTGTTATAAATCCGGGCCGGACACTTTCCGGATAGAGTGGGTTTTGTCCGTTGGATTTCCGCTCTCCTGGGACTTCTGGGCTATTGATCTGCGCTTATTTGAGGATTAGTGGGAGATCCTGGATGAAGGAGAGTCGTTGACCCAGGCGTCCGAATGGCGTAATATTTGTGAATGGAGCGAGTAATGGATAAGGCTCTTATTGACAGCGTGTTGCAGCTAAAGCCAGCCGAGCGTATGCGGCTACTGAATGTCATCTATGGCAGTCTTGAAAGGCCGGATACGGCCATCGACGAGATCTGGTACGACGAAGCTGAGAGGCGGTTGGCTGCATACAAGGCCGGTAACGTCCAGGGCATTCCGGGCGAGCAGGTGCTTGGCAAGCGACAATGACCCTGATCTTCGATCCCCTTGCCAAGAGGGAGTACGAGGATGCCTTCGAGTACTGCGAGGCCCAGGAAGAGGGGCTCGGCGAGAAGCTCCGAAGTGCAGTGTGGTCGGCCATTGCGATCCTTGAGCGATTTCCGGAGATTGGTGAAGAGGTTCGGCCTGGAATCCGCAAGGTTCTCTTGCGGCGATTTCCGTACAAGCTGATCTATTCGGTCACCGATGATGCCGTGTATATCATCGCCGTAGCCCACGGTCATCGTGAACCGGATTACTGGTTGGGCCGGGCCTAACAAAAGGGTGCACACGGACACAGCTTCGCGGCGCCGGTGACCCTCATTGTTAGCTGGCGTATCAACACAGTCTCCATCTCTCGTCGATTATTTTAAACCTGAAGATATTATTGTCGTGAACCGAAAGAAAGGGGCATCAGTCTTTAACCGACCAGAGAAAACGCCGGCCAAGCGGCTTGAAGCGTTAAAAAATGGATACCGAAAGGTTGCCATGGGCAAAACGGTTTCTGAGGTTATAGGAGTTCAAGCCATACGGAGACAATGCCCCCACTTTCCAGAATCTCCCAGCAAATTTCCGGTCGATCCCAATCTCCCGCGTAAAAAGGGACACTTACACCGTCCGTTTCCGCATCGGGTTCGGTCCCGGGCGATGAAACGCCCGGGGCATCGGACGGTGCAAAAACGTACACTTGCGAGAGGACCATGAGTAAATTAACTCACCAGTATAGTGGCACCGCGTATATTGAGTTGCCCTGGGAAGTCAATATATTATATCGAAACGTAGGGGCACCAATGGGAGATTGGGGACTTTAGCAATTGGTTGACAAAACTTGAGTATCTGACCGACGCATCATGAGGTCGATGCGCATTGCCGACGTTTTGGTTCCTTGACGATCGGGTGCTTCTTCCTGTAGAACGTGGTGTTTTTACAATGAACGAGGCAACCGTAGAAATTCCTTTGGCCGTCGTGGGCTGCGATTTTAGGGTGGCGTCGTCGAGGTGGCGCTCTCGGCTGGTGCTGGAGGACGATCAGGCTTGCGTACTCGCCCGTAGTCTTTGCAGAATCGGAGCGAGTGACGGGTTCTGCGATTTGAATACCTGCAATCGCAACGAGTGGATCGTATCGAGTTCCGAGCCGCGCTGGGCGGCGGAGCTGTTGCGGGTGCAGATGAAGATGCGGATCGAAGAGGCGCGGCCGTGGCTGGAGCCGTACGTGTACACGGGGGAGGCGGCCGCCCGGCATGTTTTTCGGGTGGCTATCGGGCAGGAGTCGCTGGTGGTGGGGGAGCGGCAGATCGCCCGGCAGTTGTATCGGGCGCTGGAGACGGCGCGGGGACGGGGGATCTCGTCGCGGGTGCTCAACGGAATGGGGACGGTGGCGGGCAGGCTGGTGCGCATCGCGCTGCGGCGGGGCTGCATCGAGAACGCGGCGGTGGGGGTGCACTCGCTGGCGGTTCATTATCTGCGCAGCCAGCTGCGCATGCGGGATCACTACAAGGTGGCGGTGGTGGGGCTCGGCCGGATCGGCCGGCGAGTCCTGGGGCCGGTGGAGGGATACCCGCGGTTCGAGCCGGTCTTGTGCACGCGTACGGTGACGGACGATCAAAGGGTGCGGCCCCTGAGCGAGCTGGCCGCGGTACTTGCCGAGGTGGACGCGGCCGTGGTTTGCACGGGAGCGATGCAGCCGGTGATCCGGGCGGAGCACTTGTCCAAGGACAGGCCCCAAAAAAAACCGCTCTTGATCCTGGACATCGGAATCCCCGAGCAGGTGGAAAGCACGGGCATCCCCAAAAACGTGGAGGTCGTCGGGTTGGACGACTTGGTCGGGTTCTACTACGAAAGCCACGGAACCCAGTGGAAAGCGGAGAAGGATCGAGAAGTCGTGGGCCTGGTCGACACGGCCCTGGACGAGTTCATGATGTTCTGCAGCGAGCCGAAGTTCTCGGCGATTCTGGACATGGTCCAGAGGCACCATCGCCGGCTGGTGGGGGAGGAGATCCCCCGGCTGATCGCCGATCGCTTCGACTACTTGCCCGAGAACGCGCGCGCGCGCATGGCCTTCGACCTGAAACACATCATCCTGGGCTACACCAGCGAAGTCTTCCGCACCATCAAGGAGGCTTCCGCGCCTAACGCGGAGGACGATTCGTGTCAAGACGAGTCCTGATAGTCGGCACCCGGGGCAGCCGTCTGGCCCTGGAGCAGACCCGCCGGGTGATCGAGCGCCTCTCGGGCCCCAGCGAGGTGCGCGTCATCAAGACGTCCGGGGATCGTTTCCAGGACCAGAAGCTTGGAGAGCAGGCCGACGTGGGGTTCTTCACCAAGGAGATCGAGCAGGAGCTGCTGTCGAAACAGATCGATCTGGCGGTCCACTCGCTAAAAGACCTGCCCACGGTCGTCCCCCCAGGGCTGGTTCTGGGTGCCCTGCTCGAGCGCGCCGCGGCCGGCGACGTGCTCCTGGTCCGGCCGGAGGCCGTGGATGAGCAGCAGGCTATTCCCCTCAAGACCGGGGCTATGGTGGGGGCCTCCTCCATGCGCCGGCAGGCGTTGCTGGGCGCCGTCCGCGAAGATCTCGAGCCCGTGCCTATCCGCGGTAATGTGCCGACCAGAGTCGACAAGTGCCGGCGGGGCGACTGCGACGCCGTGGTCCTCGCCCGGGCGGGGCTGGCTCGCCTGGGCTTGGAGGTAAGCCCGCTGGTTGCGTTCGACCTGAACCCCCGCGTGTGGATCTGCTCGCCCGGGCAGGGAGTCATAGCCGTCGAGGCACGAGAAGACGATGAAGAATCCCGGGCGCGGCTCGGAGACATGGATCATGCGCCCACCCGCGCTTGCGTGGACGTCGAGCGCCGGTTGCACGTAGTCTTTGGCGGTGGTTGCCATGCGCCTTTCGGCGCCTTTGTGGCAGAAGAAAACTCCCGGATTGTCGTCGCGGCACCTTCCCAAGAGGGCCGCATGGGTATAAAAGAGTTCCAGGTGCGGAGCGAGGCGGAGGAATGGATCGGCTCCGGGTGCCCGGTGCCTGCGCAGCCGGCGAATTTGGGGAGGCAAGAATGGATATGCCGTCCGGCCCAGTCGTGGTGTTGACCCGAGAGAGCGAGGACAACCTCGATCTGGCCAAGGCGCTATTGGAACGCGGTGTGATGGTGCGGGAGATCCCTTGCATCTCCACACGCTATATCATGCCCCAGCGCTTGCCCGGAGCCCAAAGCGACGTGGTGACTTTTTCCAGCCGGCGCGGAGTGCGAGGCGTGGTGCGGCGGGATCTGGTGGGCCGGTTGGTTCCCGAGGAGAACCGCCCGCTGGTGGCGGCGGTAGGGCAGGCGACGGCGAAGGAGCTCGATTCCGCCGGCATTGAAGTCGACCTGGTGGCCGACCCGCCCAAGGGGACGGTGCTGGCCCGGCTGATCATGAAGGCGATCGAGCCTCCCGCCTCCATTGCCGTAGTGCGTGGAAACCTGCGCGCCGGAGGGATGGACGCCGCCCTGGAGGCGGTGGGCTTCCGGGTCGAGCCGATCATAGTCTACGAGAACGTGGGGCCGGACATACTGCGGCTGGAGCCCGCACCGACGGCGGCCGTCTTTGTGGCCTCTCCCTCGGCGGCCAGGCGCCTGGTAGACAAGAATCCCTGGATCAAGGGAGTGCACTTCTGCGCCATCGGTCCGACTACGGCCGCGGCTCTTGCTGAGTTGGGGATTGGATCCGTCGAGGAGGTGGGCACGGATATGGACGCGCAGTTGGAAGCCCTTTACCAGGCGCACCGCCGCGCGGTAGACTCGTGCCCGTCTTAGAAACCCGTTTTTCGAGGACGTGCGGCGTTTTTTGCCTGTTTTTTAGGGCCGTACTCGTTGTTTGAGTGCACCTCGAAATCATTGGGTTATTGTTTGTGTTCGCTACGTTTCGAGATGGACACAAGCCAGGAGTCGAGATGAACCGAAAACAATCGGAAGATCTGTACAAGAAGGCCTGTGAGCTAATGCCCGGCGGCGTGTCCAGCCCGGTTCGGGCCTTTGGAAGCGTAGGCGGGACGCCGATCTACTACAAGTCGGCCCAAGGCTCCCGCTTCAAGGACGAGGATGGCAACCAGTACGTGGACTACTGCATGTCCTGGGGCCCATTGATCCTGGGTCACGCCCATCCCGCCGTGGTGGAGGCGGTGGAAAGAGCCGCCCAAGACGGTCTGTCCTACGGCGCTTGCTGCCGCAAGGAGGTCGACCTGGCCGAGCTTTTGCTTTTGGCCTTCGAGCGCATGGAGCAGGTGCGCTTCGTCAATTCGGGCACCGAGGCGGTCATGACCGCCATCCGTCTGGCTCGTGGCGTCACCGGCCGGACCAAGATTCTCAAGTTCGTGGGCGGTTACCATGGCCATTCGGACTCGCTGTTGGTGCGCGCCGGCTCGGGCCTGGTCACCTTCGGGACTTCCTCCAGCCAGGGCGTGCCCGATGCCTTCGTGGCCGAAACCGTCGTCTGTCCTCTCGACAGCCAGGAAGCGCTGGAGAAGGCCTTTTTGTCCTGCGGAAACGATCTGGCCGCCGCCATCGTCGAGCCGCTTCCGGCCAACAACGGGCTGTTGGAACAGCGGCCCGAGTGGTTGCGGGCGCTCCGCCGGCTGACCGCCGATCACGGCGCCTTGCTCATTTTCGACGAGGTGATCTCGGGCTTCAGGCTGCGCTTCGGCGGCTACGGCGACATGCTGGGAATCGACGCCGACCTGATCACTTTGGGCAAGATCATCGGGGGGGGCATGCCGGTGGGCGCGGTGGCGGGGTCCCGCGAGCTGATGGAGTCTCTGGCCCCGCTGGGCGGCGTGTACCAGGCCGGCACGCTTTCGGGTAACCCGGTTTCGCTGGCGGCCGGGATCGCCACGTTGGAGCTCTTGTCCGACGAGAAGGTGTACGAACAGCTCGAGGTGCTGGGCCGGAGCCTGGACGCGGCCCTTGAAAAAGCGGCCGGCGACATCCCCTACTTGAAATGGCGGCGGCTGGGCTCCGTCTTCTGGTTTCATCTGGCCGCGGGCGACGTTCCCAGGAGCGCCGAACAGATTCGCCCCGAATCGGCCGAGCGCTACAACCGGATCCATAAAAAGCTGCTCGACCGCGGCATCTACCTGGCGCCGTCGGCCTACGAGGTTGCCTTCCTCTCGGCGGCCCATACCCGGGAAGAGGTCGAAACCCTCGCTGGAGAGTTGGCTACGCAACTAAAAGAGGCGGTTTCATGAGCGCCGGCGTTTTGCTGATAGAAGGGGAGGAGCTCGTCGGTACCATGGTTTGCATGAACCTCGAAGACGCGGGCTTCCGCGTGGTCTGGACTAGAACCCCCGAGCCGGTCAGTGAACCTTTCGACGTTATCTTTTTAGACCTCGACTTTGCCGGAAAAGACGGTGTGGAGGTCCTCGGCGATCTGAGACGGCAGGGCTTAGAAACCCCCGTACTGGCGGTCACCGCCAGCGAGGACAAGCAGACCAAGGTCGCGGCCCTCGACGCCGGCGCCGACGGCTACCTGCAGAAGCCCTTCGAGGTTCCCGAGATGATCGCCGGGCTCAAAGCCCTGATACGACGCAGGCAGGATTAGCCTCGTGTCGCTCGATGCCTTTTGCCGCGACTTGTGCAGCACCCGTGGTGTCGCCCTATGCATTGGAGGTATTCATGTTTCCTACTCACCGACCCCGAAGAATTCGCCGCACGCCGTTGCTGCGTGACCTGGTCCGCGAGACGCAACTGCACCCGGAGGACCTGATCTACCCGATGTTTGTCCAGGAGACCGCCCCGAGGCCCGAGCCCATAAACTCCATGCCTGGCCAGATGCGCCACACCGTCGACTCCCTGGTTGCCGAGTGCGAGAAGACCGCCGAGTCCGGGGTGCGGGCGATCATCCTCTTCGGCATACCGGAGAAGAAGGATGCGGTCGGGACCGGCGCGTACGCCGAGGACGGCATCGTCCAGAGGGCCGTCCGGGCCATAAAGGAACGTAAGCTTCCGCTTTTGGTGATCACCGACGTGTGCATGTGCGAGTACACTTCCCACGGTCACTGCGGCGAGATCAAGGACGGGGACGTGGCCAACGATCCCTCGCTCGATCTGCTTTCAAAAACGGCCGTCTCCCAGGTCCAGGCCGGCGCTGACCTGGTGGCGCCGTCCGACATGATGGACGGCCGCGTGGCCGCGATAAGGAAGTCCCTCGACCGCGAGGGCTTCTCGGACGTCGCCATTCTCTCCTACGCCGCCAAGTACGCCAGCGCCTTCTACGGCCCCTTTCGCGAGGCGGCCGGCTCCGCCCCCCAGTTCGGCGACCGCCAGTCCTACCAGATGGACCCCGCCAACGTCCGCGAGGCCCTGAAGGAGGTTTATACCGACATCGAGGAAGGCGCCGACATGGTCATGGTTAAACCCGCCCTTGCGTATCTGGACGTCATCCGCGCGGTGAAGGAAAGCACCAATATCCCCGTAGCCGCTTACAACGTCTCCGGTGAGTACGCCATGATCGAGTTTGCCGCCAAGGCCGGCGCCATCGACCGCGAGCGCATCATCCGCGAGGTGTTGACCTCCATCCGCCGCGCCGGCGCGGACCTGATCTTGACCTACCACGCGGTGGAAGTGGCCGGTTGGCTCAAGCAGTAGTCCACGAGTCTTCGAAGAAGAGCGGTAGCTCCGCGGCACAGACCGGTCCGATCCAAACGGGCCGGCCCGTCGCTTTCGCAATTTCTTTTTGCATGCCCGCGGCCAGCCCGGGCAAGATCAGCGGGCTGCCTTGGGCCTGGTCGGAAAGCCTTTCCTGCTCTATCGATTGTTTGATGCGATCGGGAGTGAAGCTCTTGAGAATGACGGCCATGTCCAGCGTGTCGCCCCTCGTGTCGGTGAACAGGACGAAGAAGGGGCTTTCGGTGGTGGACATCACCGCGAGCAATACGGCCTGGGTGAGCTCCGAGTTGCCGGTGACCAGCACCGGGTCGCCGGGGTTCGGGCTGTTTAGCTCCAAGAGGCAGGGGTCCACCGGGCGGGGCAGTTGGAGCGAGGGGACCCGCGGCAGCCGATCCTTGATCTTCTCCACCAACTCCTTGCAGGACTGGGAGCCGCACTTGTGGCATTCGAAGTTTACCCGGTCCGGGTAGAGGTCCGCGTCGGGCATCACCATAATCTCCACCCCCTTTCACGGCAGTCCCAATACGCCGAGTAAAATGGGCACCTTACCAGAGGCCAGAGAGTCTCCTTCACTCACCGTATCTATGCCGCCGAGCACCAGTGATTCCCTTGCGCAGTCAACGGGTTAACCCGGATCTCAAGTAAACATTCGGTAAACCCGTCGGCCCTTGCGGCGAACGGTGGCTGATTCTTCTGTGAAGGGCGCG
>JAUXGL010000190.1 GCA_030622135.1 Deltaproteobacteria bacterium | reverse complement strand
GCGGCTTGATGCCGTCGGGGGCGGGCAGATCGGTGTCTACGCTCAGGCTTCCGCCGTCGGTGTAGGTGGTGGTGGCGCCGTCTTGGATGTCGGCCAGGAAGTAGGCGGTTTTGTCGGTGCTATCGACCACGTCCGTGCGGTAGACCTTGTAGCCGGTGGCGTCGGGCACCGCGTCGAAGTTCAGCACGATGGTGTTCTCCGTGGCGGCCACCTCGGTATACAGCGGGTAGCCCGCCAGGGTTTCGCCGGCGACGGTGATTGCGGAGACCCGGTAGGTCCAGGCGCCGGCGGTCAGGCTGCCGGCCGCATCGGCTCCGTGTCCTCGCAGGTTGCCGGGGGCCGGGGCCAGCGCGCCTACGCCGTCGTCCGTGAACTCGGGGCCCGGGGCGTTCACGAAGAGCAGGCGCTCGGTCTGGGAGCGGCCGTCGGAGGCCACCGAGCGGTATATGTTGTAGCTGGTTGCGCCGGTCACCTTGGCCCAGCGGATGGTGATGACCCCGCCCTCGTTGCGGACAATGGCCTCGTGGGAGGCCAGGCTTTCGCCGTCTGGAAGAACGGCGGATACCTTGTAGTACCAGGAGCCTATCGGAAGGTTGCCGTTCGCATCGGCCTGGGGATGTCGGTTCAGGTAGGGGATCTTGCCGATCCCCAGGATCTTGGCCATCTCGGTGGTGGTCTGCGCGGTCAGGCCGTCGGAGCTGCCGCCCACCGCGTAGATATACGGGCCGATGTGGGCCACGGCCACGCCAGTCCGGGGGATGGTGAGAACGTTGGGTACGTGGGTGCCCGTGTTGGGATCGAACTGCTCGGCGGTGTTCCACACGCCGGGTATGCCGAAGAGGCTCACCTGGGCGCACTCCACCGAGTCGAGTGCCAGGCCGGTCTGGTCGGAGCCGCCGGCCACGTAGATGTAGCCGTTCTTGAAGATGTCGAAGCCCCAGGTGGCCCCGTGCCGCCAGCGGCCGGTGATCAGGGTCGACTCGGGGTGCGTGGCCCAGTTGTCCTCCAGCTTGCCCTCGGCGCTGGAGGTCAGCGAGAACAGGTAGTAGATGTCCCACTGGCCGTCGGGATTGACCACCTTAACCGGGTAAGCGCCGTTGTTGACGCCGCCGGCACCCGGCATGCCCACCAGCTCGGTGTTGCTGTTGGCGACGGTGTTTAGCGCGATGTCGCCTGCCGGTCCCACCAGGTAGATTCGGCTGCCGTCCGGGTCGGCCACGAAGTTCTCGCCGGTGACGGTGAGCGGGATGATACCGGTGCTGAAGTCGTTGCCCGACGCACGGATGGGGGCAATGGTGGTGATGTTGGGCGGCGGGGTGGCGGTGATGGCGAAGGTGCCGGACCACTCGGCGCCCTGGAGATCCGGGTTGATTACCTGGACCTTGTAGTCGCCGGGAGGCATCTTGGCCGACTCGCTGGGGACGATGGCGGTCAGCTGGGTGGAATCGGTGAAGGAGACCGTGCGGGCCTCGAAGATCCTTGAAGGGTTCTGGATGAACACCCAGCGCACGCCCGGGGTGGAGAGGAAGTTGGATCCCGTGATGGAGATGGACCGGTCGGAGAGCCGACCGTCCTGGGGATCGCCGTTGAAGGCGAATGGGGGAACCACGTCATCGACGACCGGAGGTGGGTTGGGGGAGACCTGGAAGGCCTTCTCCAGGGTGTCGGTCTCGCCGGTGCTCTGGTTAGTGGCGGTCACGTCGTAGAGGCCCAGGGGCCTTACGAGATCGGTAGGGATGATGCCCTCTACGGTGGTGTCCACGGTGACGTTGAGGTCGATGGGCGTGAAGGTCACGCCGGGATCGTCACTGTTGGTGAAGACGATGGCCACATCCGCCTCGATGCCCACGCCGGTCAGGGTGAAGACCACGTCCATGCCGCGGTAGCCGGCCGAGGGGAAGAAGTCGTTCAAGATCAGCACTATCTCGCAGGCGTCGCCGATGTCGTCCGAGTCGGTGTCGGTCTGATCGGCGTTGGGGACCCCGGGGCAGTTGTCGCAGACGTCTCCGACCCCGTCGGCGTCCACGTCGGCCTGGTCGGAGTTGGAGTCGTTGGGGCAGTTGTCCTGGTCGTTGGGAATCGTGTCGTTGTCGTCGTCCAGATCCGGCTCGCAGGCGTCGCCCTCGCCGTCCGAGTCGGTGTCGGTCTGGTCGGGGTTGGGCTTGTCCGGGCAGTTGTCGCAGGCGTTGCCCACGCCGTCCGAGTCGGTGTCGGTTTGGTTGGGATTGGGGTTGTCCGGGCAATTGTCGCAGGCGTCGCCCAGGTCGTCGGTGTCCGAGTTGGCCTGGTCGTCGTTGGCTATGTCCTTGCAGTTGTCGCAGGCATCGCCGTGGCGGTCCGAGTCGGCGTTTTCCTGGCCGGCATTGGGGGTGTTGATGCAGTTGTCGGTCTGGTTGGGAACCCCGTCGTCGTCCGCGTCCAGGTTGTTGTCCGGGTCGCAGGCGTCGCCCACTCCGTCGAAGTCCGAGTCGGCCTGGTCGGAGTTGGGGTCGGTGGGGCAGTTGTCGTCGCAGTCGGCGGCGTTGCCGCCCTGGCAGGGATTGCCGCCGGTGCCCTGGGGTACTCCGTCCCCGTCGATGTCCGGGTCGCAGGCGTCGCCCAGGTTGTCGGAGTCCAAATCCGCCTGGTCGGGGTTGTCGTCGTTTTGGCAGTTGTCGCAGGCGTCGCCCAGGGCGTCGCCGTCCGAGTTGGTCTGGGCGGCGTTGTCCGTGTTGGGGCAGTTGTCGCAGGCGTCTCCGAGTTCGTCCGAGTCGGAGTTGACCTGGTCGTTGTTGTCCGTGTCGGGGCAGTTGTCGCAGGCGTTACCTAAATCGTCCGAGTCGGAGTTGGCCTGGTCCTTGTTGGGCACGTCCACGCAGTTGTCGTCCTTGTCGTTGACGCCGTCGTCATCGGAGTCTCTGGGCTTGTCGTCACCGCAGGCCGACAAGGACACGGAAAAAAGGATCGATGCGAACAGTAACAGGAAAACTCGAGCAAACTTCATAATTGACCTCCGATAAGGATTTGAAACTAAAAATTAGATAAGGAACCTTACCATGAATAGTTGGATAACGGAAGGATATTATCGGACTGTGACCGGCGGGTTGCGGTCTTCGGATAGGGCAATTTCGGCCATGGAAACGGCTTTCACGCCATGATCCCGACCATCATCGCGGGGACCTGCGAGATCCCACAACTGTCATTGAAAAGCCCGGCGTTTGGTGGCTACAGGCAGGGCTTGTCGATCAGCTCGATTTGGCTTTTTTCCTCAGTTTCCTGTTTCGCGGGCGGGTTTTGCCGTGCGATTTGCTGTTGATCTTCCCGCGCTTGGTCCTCTTGTCGCCTTTGCCCATGGAAGGGATCTCCTTGTCGGGTTACCGATGTGGGCAAGTTACCTTAATTTGTTTCCCGGGTCTACTTCTTTCGCTTGTATGCGTCGATCTCGGCCAAAGCCAGCCGAGCCCGGGCGGCGATCTCCGGGGCCGGATCGTGATCGAAGACGGCCAGCAGGTGCTGGTAGGCCGCGGTGGGCTGACCCTGCTTGAGGCGCATCGCTCCCAGGGCCAGGTAGGCGCGGGCCAGGTCCACGTGGGTCGGGTGGGCGGCAATGCAGCGGCGTAGGACCTTGGTCGCGGCGACGGAGTGTCCGGCTTCCTCCAGCCACCCGGAAAGCACTACGCACTCCTCCGGCGCCAGCCGGGCCAGGTCCACTCGGCCCAGCTTTGAAACCGACTGAAGGGCCTCCCCGCGCTTGTCGGTCTGCATGGCCTGCCGCAGGGTATCCAGTCCGCCCACCGCCCGCGCTTTTCGGCCCAGTTGCCGGTGCCGGTCCGAGAAGGGCCAGCGCCAGGACAAGGCTTCCCCGCCGAAAGCCACGATTAACCCGGCCAAAAACCCGCCCAAGTGCGCGCCGTAGGCCACGTTGCTCTGCGATCCCAAAAGCAGCGGCAGCAGGTTGTCGATGACGATATAGAACCCCAGCACCCAGCGCGCGGGGAGCAGGATCACGTTCATGAAGAAGGGAAACAGCAGGATAAACACCTTGACCCGGTTGCGCTTGAACAAGAGGAAGTACACGCCCAGCACTCCGGAGATGGCCCCCGAGGCCCCCACCAGCGGGGTCATGGAGTCGCCGGCGAAGGTCGCGAAGGTCAGGGTGGCCACCACCCCGGTGGCCAGGTAGGTGAGCAGATACCCGATGCGTCCCAGCCGGTGCTCCACGTTGTCCCCGAAAATCCACAGAAAGAGCATGTTCCCGGCCAGGTGTAGGAAGCTCCCGTGCAGGAACGCGCAGAAAAACAAGTCGGCGATCTCTGGCGCCCCCGGTTTGTACCCGTGCACGAAGGTGAACAGGTCGTAGGCCCTAATCTCCCGCAGCACGTCGTAGAGCGAGACCCAGGCCGGCAGGTCCGGAGCTATCAGCCGGATGTATTCGTGCAGGTTCGGATCGGCGGGATCCGCGGCCTGGTACGATAGCGGTAGGGATATGATCAGGTAGACGGCTACGTTGAGCCCGATCAACACGTAGTTTACGTAGGGGGTGTAGTTGCGTGGATTGGGAGTGTCGCCTATGGGTATGAACACGGGCCGCCTCTAAGTTGCAAGAATCGCTTTAATATCCAAATTCCTTCGTCGGGTTCAATCCAATCGTTGTAGCAGCCGGACCAGCTTGGTCAGCGGCAGGCCGATGATGCCGGTGTAGTCTTCCCCCTGCATGGACTCGAAAAGGGTGATGCCGGGCCCCTCCACCTTGTATGCTCCGGCGCAGTCTACCGGTTGCTCCGATTCTATAAACGCGTCGATCTCTTCATCCGTAAGCTCCCGCATCGTCATGTGGTGGACGTCCAGTGCCGTCTCCAGGCGCGAGGTAGCCGGCTCGAAGACCGCCAGACCGGTCAGCAGGCGGTGGGTGCGTCCGGAAAGCTCTTTTAGCTGGGCCTGGGCCCGCTCGAGGTTCCCCGGCTTGAGCAGAATGTGTCCGTCCAGCTCAGCCACCTGGTCGCAGCCGATGATCCGGGTCTTTGGGTAACGGTCGGCGAGGCTCTGGGCCTTGCGCACGGCCAACTCGACCACCAACTCGCCGGGCGGAAGATCGAGATCGTGCTCCTCCTCGTAGTTCGGAGCCACGGCTTGAAAGTCGATACCCAGGCGACTCATCAAGTCGCGGCGGTAGATGGAGGTCGAAGCCAGGACCAGGGATCGGGAGATCATGATTGTCTATACTACCTAAAAAGCGATGCCTACTCTATCATACTTTGCAATATTCTTATCCGTATGGCATCATAAGGAATGACTGGAATGGACGAGAAACCTGGCGGTCAACCGCTGCTGGACCCGGTGGTGCTTCAGCGAATAAGCGACCGGGTGGCCAACGCAGTGGCAACGGCGCTTAGGAAATCGGGTCTTTTGGGTAAACTCGAAGCCCTGGGGAGGCGTTTGCGCAAGGAAGGTGGACCGCCAGCGCCCGCAAAGGTAGAATCGCCGACGGAGGCTCCCGCCAAGCCCCAAAAACCTCGCCCCATTTGCACCGAGGAAGGTTGTGCCGATCCCGTGCGGGCCAAGGGGCTGTGCGCCAAGCACTACAACCGGATGCGTTACCAGGAAAAGAAGAAAGAACGGCCCGAGCCGCAGATCCGGGGCGTGGGCGAGTGCCGGTTGGAAGGTTGCACATCCAAGGTCCACGCCCGGGGTATGTGCGGCAAGCATTTCATGGAATGGGTTCGCTCGAAGCGGAAAGAACCCGTCTGACCAATCCGGTACAAATCAGCCCGCTCAGAGCGAACCCTCCAGATAAATCATTGCCAGCCGGCTCAGCTCATCCCCGCCGTAATGCTTACCCTCCGGGGTTTCCATCCCGCCACTCTCGTAGTAGCGGAAGTGGGGAGCGGAAAAAGGAGAGATTGGAAGGAACAGCTTGACCCCGGTTTCAAGCCAGCCCTTGCTCGATAGGTCCGTTTTCCAGCCCAGTTTTCCAACCAGGAGGATCACGTTGTCCATGTGTATCCATAGCGGGGTCGACATCATCCCGCCCGGACTCTCCACCTCGCACATGAATTCCGAGCGCGAAAAGGCATACAGGCTTCCCAAAAACCCCGACGCGGTTCGAAAGCGCCCGCCCAGGGTGATCAAGTTCTTGGGGGAATCGCCCATGATCCTGTCGTGCTCGAGGTCGAATACCTCCCGGTGTGCCCAGGAGGCAACCAGAGAGACGTTTTTGGAGAGACTCAAGCGGACTGCGAGCTCGCCTCCGAAAATATCGCGCCGGGTGTCGGAGTTTATGAACCTGACTTCACTCTCGTCCAGGTCGAGAAGATCCGTCTCGCCCGAGACCATGTTCATGAACATGGTGCTCCGATCGATGAAGAAGTTGTAGTAGAGATCCAGTGCTACACTGAGCCGGCCTTCTAAAAACTCGCCGAGGTAGCCGACTTCGATCGATCGCAGTTCCTCGTTGTCGAGATCGCTGTTTCCGAACGACCTGGACATGAACTCGAGAAAATTCTCCTGGGAACCGCCCTGGTAGGGGCTGTCTTCTGGAAACTCAAGCGCCGTGTGAAGCCGAGTCTCCCAGAAAGCGGGTTGACGAAAGGCCCGGCCCACTCCCAGGCGCAGGAACTGTCCCTTTGCGGGCCGAAACACGAGAGCCAATCTGGGGCTGAGAAATTCTTCCGTCTCGGTGCTGTAATCCAGGCGCAACCCGCCGGTCACCTTGACCCACTCGGCGGGCGAAAGCTCCGCATGGGCGAAAGCGCCGGCTCTGGCGCCCCAGTAACTGATTCCCGCCTCGTGGTATCGCGGACTGCTCTTTTTCGCATAGGTCTCCACATCGAGGAGATCGTCCGACCCCAGCCAGGAGATTCGACCTCCGGCCCCGACAACGAACAGAAGTGACTCCCAGAGTTGCAAAGGAGTCCATTGAACCTGCCCGTCGACGGTGTGCCCCTGCAAGGTGAGTGGCGGAGTCGTGGCCAAACGGACTCCCGCCTCCTCCAGATCGCCGACTATATCACTTCTGAATTTGTAACCGTTCCAGTAAAGCTGTCCGCGCAGGTCTTCTGTATCGTAAGCCAGACGGAGTACTCCCACAGTGGTCTTGGTGTCAAACGTGAAGCGGTTGGAGCTGGCCGGGCCCGAGTTCCCCGAGACGCCACCGTCGGCGAGGAATCGCCGGGAATCCGACCAGCGGTACTCCGTCACCAGGCGCAACTTATAGGTTTTCTTGCCCAGGACGCCCCTCTGCGAGAACCTCTCCGCCAGATCGCCCCCCCCGCTCACCGAGAAGCCCCAGTCGCCGATTCTCACCGACGCCCGGGCCGCCGCCGTGAGCGCACCCGATTCTCCTCCGGCCATACGCATCCAGGCGGAGTTCTTTTCAGGGATGCTCCTGGTGGTGATACTGATCACTCCGGCGACTGCACTGGCGCCGTAAAGGGAGGAGGCGGGCCCGCGGATGATCTCGATGCGTTCTATGTCCTCTAGGGAGATCGGTAGCAGCTCCCATGGCGGCTGGCCCAGCAGCTCCAGGTTGGCTTCTCTCCCGTCAACCAGGACCAGGTAGTGGTAGTTCGTGTAGGCCCAATGAAGCCGGGACATGACCGAGTTGAAGGTCGGGGTGACCAGAACCACATCCATTCCCGGCACCAACCGGAGCAGGTCGGGGATGGTGGTGGCGCCCGAGGTTTCGATGTCCTCCCTGGTGATCAGGGTGATCGCCGACGGGCTCATCCCGATCTCCTGGCGATGACGGGCGGCTAGCTCGACAACGCCGGATTCCTGCAGGAAGGCCAGCTCGTCGTCCAGCGCATCTTCATAGTCGTCCAAAGACTCCTCGCCGGCATTCTCTTCTCTCTGGCCGGCTTCTTCTCCGAAGGCGGGAGCCGACGGGAGTATGTTGCTCAGCAAGGCGCCGGCAAGTGCGAATACCAGGATCGAGAGCAACCGGTTCATTGAGGAAATCCCCTAAGATTACAACCTTAGGTAATATCTGGAGGAAACGTCAAGTTTTTGAGTGCGAGTTTTTCGCCGGCAAGGCGATGGCCGCTGCATTCCCATTTTCCATCAGTCTTGTATCACCACCGACGACTGCTGCCCCGGTCTGTACTGCACCGACGGAATCTGCGCTGTGTTGTAAGAATACCTACCGGATCCGTATCCTGCCCACCGAGAACACCGGCTCTTTGCTCGGATCGCACTTGGGGCCGAATCCATCGGCGTTGAAGGGAGTTTCCAGCGAGTCGGTGCGGCCGGCGGTTTCGACTTCGACCGTCAATGTGTGGGTGCCGGCGCGGGCGGGACTGCAGTAAGAGAGCAGGTAGAACTTCTTTCCGGCCGCCTCGATCAGGGTGGCCACGTCATCGAAGGCCGTGGAGATGGCGGTCATCTCCGCCGCCTGGACGAAGCCGGTGCGTCCGAGCTTGGCCAGTTGGTCCACCGAGATCTCGCCGCCGACGCCGATGACAAACACGTTTATGCTGGCCTCGTCCAGAACATCGTACATGCTGTCCTCGGTCACCCGGTGTGCGCGGTCGGTACCGTCGGTGAAGATTACCAGGGTGCCGAAGCGGAGTGGCTGCCTGGAGCGACTCATCTGTTTTTCCAGCGCCTTGACCGATTCCACCACCGCGCCGTTCAGATTGGTGGACGGGTCCTTGATGCGTTTGTGGGACAGGCGCTTCAGACCGCTCTGGACGGCTGCATGGCTAGTGGTGAACTTAACCACCGGAATGAGCTTAGCCCCTCCGTCGAAGCCGAATACGGCCACATGGTGTTTACGGGTGATCCGTTCGGCGAAGGAACCCGCCGCATCCATCAGTGTCGGCAGCGAACCCGACTCGGTGATGCTGCCGGACATGTCCAGCAGCAGGACGATGTGGTGGATCACCGCCACCTCGGGATTGAGAATGGTTTGCTTGCTCTCGAAGGGCGAGATGAGCCGATCGTCTTCGTAGAGGCGGAAAGACTCGGCAGTCAGGCCCGGTACGGGCAGTCCCTCGCGAGTTTCCACGGAAAAATACAATGCTACGTTGCTGGGTTTCTGAACGCTGGAGTTTTGCAGTTTCAGTCTCAGACCCGCGCAGGAAGGTAAAATGAAAAAACAGAAAAAAACCAGAAGTATTTTCGGCATCATAAGGCGAAGTGTATGGGGATTAGGGTAGGGCGTCAATGGTTTCGGGTTTCGGGTAAGGCCCCAATACGTTACCGGTCGTTTTTGAGGTTCAGAATTGAGTTGATCTTCGGGGCGGGTTGTTTCTACTATCGGGCGCGATTTTTAAGGAGGAAACGTATGCGACGTGCTGGTTTATTTGTGTTGGTGGCGATGCTTCTGGCCATGTTGGGATGCAAGTGCGGGGATGAGCTGGAGGTGGAGGGGAAGACGCTGGTGGAGTGGGTGAGCCTGCTG
>JAUXGL010000044.1 GCA_030622135.1 Deltaproteobacteria bacterium | reverse complement strand
CTGGTCAAGCTGGAGCCGGCGGTCCGCGACCTCGGCTTCCAGATCCACGGGCGGCGGGTCGCGTTGAAGGGCAAGTTCTCGCCCGACACCATCTACCGCATGACCCTGGGCTCTTCGCCCATCAAGGATCAGGACCGGCGCAAGCTCCAGGATCCCGGCGACGCCCAGGTCTTCTTCTACCTGGGGCGCCGCCAGCCGTTTCTGCGCTGGGGACAGGCCCGGGCCATCCTGGAGCTTCGGGGCCCGCGGATGATCCCGCTGTCCGGCTACGGCGAGCCCCGTGCCGACGTGCGCATCTACCGGATCGATCCGCTGCACGAGGGCCTGTGGCCGTTTCCCCACAGCCCCATCGTGATCGACGAGGAATCCCCTCCGCCGTTTCCGGGTGAGGAGCCCGAGCGCAAGGAAGAAGATCTCAACTACGTCACCCCGCACGATCTGAATCGGCACCTGCGGCTTTTGGGCTCTCCGCTGGTTTCCAAGGTGGTGGATTTGCCGCTGGCCAAGAAGAGCTCCACCACCAACTTCGGCTTGGACATCGGCCGGCTCCTGGATAAGGCGGTGGGACGCCGCCAGCCGGGCCATTACCTGGTCGGACTGAGAAGGCTCACCGGTCCGCCCCGGCGGATTTACGTGCGCGTGCAGGTGACCGATCTGTCGCTCACCAGCGTGGAGGAGCGCGACCGGGTGATCTTCTACGTTCGCTCGATCGACTCGGCCGAGCCGGTATCCGGCGCCAAGATCGTCATCGAGGCGGTGGACGAGCCCGAAAAGCCTCTTTGGGGGAAGAAACGCCGGCCGCCCCGGATGGTCGCCAAGATGCTCAAGACCGACTCGAAGGGCCGGGCGGTGCTCTCCTTGCAAAAACACTGGCGCCGGATTCACCGCATTCACGTACACAAAGGCGCGGACGCCCTGGTCCTGGATCCCCGCGATCCTCCGCCGCGCTTCGCTCAAAACCACTGGTCCCCCTGGGGCCAGTGGCTCCACTGGATCACCGAGGAAAGCATCCCCGAGCCGAAGAACGATCGCCTGCTGGGCTTCGTCTTCACCGAGCGCGCCATTTACCGTCCCGGCGAGAAGGTCTACATCAAGGGCTACGTGCGGAGCCGCCTGCTGGGCCAGTTCAAGCGGCCCGAGGGCGACTACCTGCTCAAGATCCAGGGCCCCGGCGGCAAGGAGTGGACCCGCGCGGTGAGCTTCACGCCGCTGTACGGGTTCTCCACCGAGTTTCAGGAGCAGGACATTCCCACCGGCTCGTACTCGGTGGGGTTGTACCGCAAGAAACCCTACACGGAGGTGGCCCGCCGCCACTTCAAGATCGAGGCCTACCGCATTCCCACCTTCGAGGTTCAGCTGGTGGCGCCGGACAAGGTGCCCAACGACGGCCCCTTTACGATCAAGGCGGTGGCGCGCTACTACGCTGGCGGCAGCGTGTCCGGCCAGCCCATCGAGTGGCGGGTGACCCGCCGGTCTTACCACCACGTTCCCGAGGGTTGGGAGGACTACCTGTTCGCCAGCTCCACCCAGTTTTCCCGCGGCGGCCGGGCCCGGCCCCCCGAGAGCACCCATGAACAGGACGTCCTGGATGCCCACGGCGCCGGCGAGCTCACAATTAACCCGGCCCTGGACATGGACGGCTCTGCCCGCACGTACGTAATCGAGGCCACCGTCACCGGTGTCGACAACCAGCAGGCCTCCGCCCTGGCTTTCACCCGGGCTCTGCCCCCGTTCGTCCTGGGCATGAAGCTTGGGCGCTACTTGGAAAAGCCCACGACCATCAAGCCCGAAATCCTGGCCATTGGCGTCGACGACAAGCCCAAAGAGAAGCAGAAGGTGACTGTTCGCCTTTTCCGCCGTACCTGGCACAGCCATCTGCGCGAGACCGATTTCGCCACCGGCAAGGCCAGCTATGTCACCGAGCAGCAGGACCAGAAGATCCTGGAGAAGGTCGTCTACACCGGGAAGAAACCCGTCCGTCCCGCGTTGAAGATCAAGACCTCGGGTGTTTACGTAGTCGAGCTGGTAGCCCGCGACAAGCTGGGCCGGGTCCAGACCCTGTCCGCCGACTTGTACGTGGGCGGGAAGGAGCCCATGGCCTGGAAGAAGCCCCGCCAGGGCGTCTTCGAGCTCTCCACCGACAAGAAAAAGTACCGGCCCGGTGATACGGCCAAGCTGGTCGTCAAGAGCCCCTTTACGAAGGGCAAGCTGCTCATCATCCTGGAGGAGCCCCGGCGCAACAAATACATCTACGCGGAGGTCGAGGGCGGCAAGGCCGTCTACAAGATCCCCATCCAGCCCGAGTACGTCCCCAACCTCCCCGTCCACGTGGTCTTGATGCGCGGGCGGTTGGGCGAGAGCGTCGCAAGCGACGAGCGCTACCGGCCCCAGACGCTGGCATCTTCTCTCGATATCGAGATCGAGCCGACTGGGAACAAGGTGTACGTGGGCATCCAACACCCGGTGACCGTGCAGCCCGGCTCGACGGTGCCCGTCACCGTCACGCTGCAGGACGACCGCAAGAAGCCGCTGTCCGGCGAGATCACCCTATGGCTGGTCGACGAGGCGGTGCTTTCTCTGGCCGACGAGGCCAGTCTGGATCCCAGCGACTACCTGATCCAGCGCAACAACCGCCGCACCAGCATCCGCGACACTCGCAACCGGGTGGTCGGTAGGATCCAGGAGGAGGAGGAGCCCGCCGGCGACGGAGACGAGGAGGCCAAGGAGGACGAGGCCCGGTTGCCCGGCAAGCGCCGAGTCAGAAAGACCTTCATGACCGTGCCTTTCTACCAGGCCACTCTGAATGTCGGCCGTTCGGGCCGGGTCACCGTTCCGGTCAAGATGTCCGACGACCTGACCAACTTCAAGGTTCGGGTGGTGGCCGCCTCCGGTTTCAGCCGCATGGGTTACCGGCAGAACCGCCTGCGGGTCCGCCTGCCCGTACTGGTCCAGCCGCAGCTGCCCCGCTTCGTTCGCCAGGGCGATCGCTTCTGGGCCGGCGGAGTGGGCCGGCTGGTGGAGGGCCCCGAGGGCGCCGGCGCCGTGGCCGTGCGTGTCCTGGGTTTACTGAAGGAGAAGAGCTGGAAGAAGAAGATCATCCTCAAGCGCACCCAGGCCGAAAGCCACATTTTTCCCGTGGAGGCTCGCACCCAGGATCCTACCGTCCCCACCACCCTGACCGTGCGCATGGACATCGTTCGGCTGAAGGACAAGGTAGGCGACGCCTTCGAAGTGAAGATCCCGCTGTTGCCCGACCGCACCGTGGAGCACTTCGCTTACTTCGAAGAGCTCAAGCCGGGCCTGGTTAAGCTGAAGGCCTTTCCCGAGGAGCCCCGGGACGGCCAGGCCACCCAGGAGATCGTCGTCTCCGCCGTACCCGGTGTCTTGGAGCTGCTGGCCGGCCTGGACTACCTGGAGGGTTACCCGCACGGCTGCCTGGAGCAAAAGCTTTCGAGGATCATGCCCCAGATGGCCGTCGGCGACCTGCTGCGCAAGCTCGGTCTCAACGATCACTACGCCCTGCAAGTCGGCGAGCACGCCAAGCGCTTGCTGGACGAGATCGGCGTTTTCCAGGACGACGCGGGTTCCTTCGCCTTCTGGCCCGGCGCGTCCGGGAGCGTTCAGCTAACCGCCCAGGCGGTGCGCTGCATGCACATGTGCCGCAAGGTCGGCGTGGACGTTCCCCAGAAGAGCTGGAACCGTGCCGTCGCCGCGTTGAAGCGGGCGCTCAGGTCCGACTACCGCGGCCTGCGCCCCGGCTACCGCTACAACCAGCAGACCATCGCCATGCGCGCCCTGGTCCAGGTCGGCGAGCTGGACGAGCACTACATGATTGGCCTGTACCACCACAGAAAAGACATGGACCTGACCTCCCTGGCCGATCTGGCCGCGTCCATGACGGCCATGAACCGGGCCGATCCGCGCCTGTTCTCCACCAACCTGGCCGCCCTGAAGGAATCTTTGTGGGAAAACGTCATCTTCAAGCTCTATCGCGGCAAGCCCACATACAAGGGCATTCGCTGGCGCCGCGCCGACTGGTACTCCGACTACCTGGGCTCGCGAGCGTCGACGCTCGCGGCGGTCTTCGAGTCACTCTGCTACCTCGATCCCCAGAACCGAAAACTGGGCATTCTGCGTGACGCGTTGCTGTCCTGCGCTCACGCGACTGGGGGCTTCGGCTCGACCCACGGCAGCAACCGGGCCATAGCCGCCCTGTTGGTCTACCTGGCCCATGCCCGGCACGAGAGCACAAACGCCCAGGTGGCGCTGTCGGAAGACGGCGTCTTGAAGCTCTCCGAAAAGAACAAGGTTGCCCACGCCAGGGTCCGCAGCGCCAAGCGCCAGACCGTCACGCTGAAAGGCGCCGCCAAGGTCGGCGCCCACGTGAAATACACCTACCTGCCCAAGGCCCCCGGTGACCAGGTCGACACGTTGAACCAGGGGTTCGTGGTCTCCCGCTCCGCCACCGTCATCCACGAGGACAACTCTGCCAACACCCACTTCGAGGACAAGCAGGGCGATAAGGTGGCGCTGAAGGTCGGCGACATCCTGGAGATCCACACCCGACTGCTCTCCCAGAAGCAGCTCTACCACGTTGCCCTGGTGGTCCCCTTCGCCGCCGGCCTGGAGCCGCTGAATCCCGAGCTGAAGACCTCGGGCCCCGAGGCGCGACCGAGCCGCTCCGACTCGATCCAACCGACTTACGTACAGCGCCTGGACAACGAGGTTCGCTACTATTTCACCCGCCTTCCCAAGGGCACCCACACCTTCCACTTTCGCGTAAGGGCTGCCTGCGAGGGATCATTCGTCCACCCGGCCTCCTACGCGGAGCAGATGTACCACCAGGAGGTGCGGGGGAGGGGAGCGGGAATGAGGATTGACGTGACGGGAGAACACCACAGCGCGGCTCCGCACCCAAGGGCACGGCAAACAACGCCGCCGCAACCCTAATGACCCGCGCAGTACTCAAAAAATCTTCGCGGGCCGCGAAGATTTTCGGGGTCAGTAGTGTAAGCCCAAACAACGTAGGATGCTGATGCGGATTTGGCTGAAAAAACACAAATGGTCCCTGATTCTCACCACCGTGGTGACGGCCTTCATCCTCATCGTCTTCATCTTTATTTTTTCCCTCGAGTGCAACCTGGTTTCCCCGGCTTCATCCAAGCTGATCCTGGACCGTCGCGGCCAGTATCTAGGCGAGGTTCCGTCCTCCGACGACAATTTGGGCTACTGGCCCCTGCCGGTAGAGATCCCCGATAAGATCCTGGCCTGCACTCTCGAGACCGAGGATCGCTTTTTCCACTCCCACCGCGGCGTGCATATCCCCTCCATTTTCCGCGCCCTGGCCCAGAACATGCGCGCCGGCCGGATCGTTTCGGGGGCCTCGACCATCGCCATGCAGGTGGCCCGCATGCAGTCTCCCGGCTCGCGGAACATCTTCAACAAGGTTCGCGAATCCGTCGAGGCTCTGCTGTTGGTCGAGCGCCACGGTCACGATCGGGTGCTGCGCCACTATCTCACCATCGCTCCCTACGGCAACCGCGTTCACGGTATCGTCAGGGCGGCCCGGTACTACTTCGACAAGCCCATCCAGGATCTCTCCTGGCTCCAGGCCGCGTTCCTGGCCGGATTGCCCCAGGCCCCCGGCCGCTTCGATCCCTTCGATTACTTCAAGGGCCGCCGGGCCCGGGCCCGCGCCAAGTTGATTCTGGAGATTCTCCACGCCCGCGGCCTCATCTCCGACGTGGAGATCGAACAGGCCCTGGCGTCCGATCTTCGCCTGGTCGAGGAGCCTCACCGCGACCTGGTCGCCATGCACGCCGTCCTGCGCCTGAGCGCCATGGCGAAAAACCGCCGCGGCTACACAATTCATTCCACCATTGACCTGGACATCCAGAAACGCGTCCACCGCATTCTGGAAAAGAACCTCCAGCGCTTGCGTTACCGCGGCGCCGGAAACACCAGCGCCCTGGTCGTCGACAGTCAGAACGGCGACGTCCTGGCCTATGTCGGCTCATCCGATTATTTCAACGAGGAAGACCGCGGCGCCATTGACTACGTGGTCACCAAGCGCCCGCCCGGCTCGGCGCTCAAACCGTTCATCTATGCCCTGGCCCTGGAAAAAAGCGTCTACACCGCCGCCGCGGAGCTTCCCGACATCCAGGTCGAGTTTCCCGGAGACGGCGGCCAGGCCTACGTTCCCAGGAATATCACCCACACCTTCCTGGGTCCCATGTTGTTGAGAGAAGCCCTGGCCAACTCCCGCAACATCCCCGCCCTGACCGCCCTGGCCGAGGTTGGTATCGAAGAGACGCTGGACTTTTTCCACCAGGCCGGAGTAAAAGGCATCTCTCACATCCCCGGCCACTACGGCCTGGGCCTGGTCCTGGGCAACCTGCACGTGACATTGGCAGAGCTTTGCTCCCTCTACGCCATCCTCGTCCACGGCGGTCAAACCCTCCCTTTCAGATACTTCCGCGATAGTTCTCCCAACGTGATCGCGAATGGCCGCCGCATTTTGACCAGCGGCACCGCCGGCTTGATCACCCACATTCTGTCGGATCCCATCGCCCGCCAACCCAGCTTCCGCCGCGGCAGCGCTTTGGAATACGAGTACGCCGTGGCCGTCAAGACCGGCACCTCCCAGGGTTACCGCGACGCCTGGGCGGTGGCCTACAGCGATCGACTCCTGGTCGGCGTTTGGGTCGGCAACCACGACTGGCGCCGCATGAACCACCTGGGCGGCCTGGTCGGCTCGGCGGTGCCGGTGAAGAAAATCATGAACGCCCTGATGCCTCAGTACCGGCACCACCGTACCATCCTTACCGAGTTCCCGCCTCCGGACGAATACGTGGAGAAGCGCATCTGCGCCTTGTCCGGCAAGCTGGCCGGCCCCGACTGCCCGCACCACAAAGTCGAGTACTTCAAGCCGGGCAGCGAACCGGTCGAGGAATGCCCTTACCACCAGAAGGTGAAGATCGACAAGCGCAACGGCCTGCTGGCGACCAAATATTGCCCCGCCCGCTTCGTCGAGGAACGCGTCCTGGTCGATCTCCCCGAGGCCTACTCCAAGTGGGCCCGCACCCAGCACCTGGAGGTGGCCCCCAAGCTGGAAAGCCTCCTGTGCGGCGGCTGGCGCGAGGAAAAACGCCCGGCGGTAAAGATCAGCGCCCCCACCAACTACTCCCGCTACCTCTGGGACCCCGACACCCCGGCGGAATACTCCACCATCCGCCTGGCCGCCGACGTCACCCCCAAGGACGAGGACATCATCTGGATAGTAGACGGCATCCCGGTGGCCAAGATTGGCTACCCCCACGAGTTTCGCTGGCCCCTCAAACCCGGCGTCCACAAAATAAAAGCCGCCCTGGCCCAACGCCCCACCATCAGCTCCCCAGTAACCGTGGTGGTGTCGGATTGATCTGGCATGTCGCGGACGGTGGATCCAAGCGCGTTTTTGGTGCCGACTTCAATTACAAGACCGACGCCCGCGCCACCCGCTGCGTGTGCGACGGCTCATGATTGTAGGGATTGATCTTCTATCTGCGGTTTCGGCAGCGAGGACAGAGCCGGTTCCCGACTCCCATCGAAAGAAAGCGTTCGTTACACCCCAGGCAGGCCCGCATGGCTACATCGTGATTGCCGACGGAGCATTTCTTTATGAACTGGTCGGACAATCCCAGTTCACGGGCGCGATCGATGATCGCGTTGCGGGTGAAGCCCAGAGTGGAGAGCTTTTTAAAAATGGCGCTGCGGTCGTCCAAAAATCCCTTGATGATCCAACCGTCGATGGAGCTGGTAAACGAGGGAGCGCTGCTGTGGCTACTCATCACGCTTGCTCCCGGTCAACCGCACCTTCAAAATCTTCAGCCCACCTTCCGCTTCCTCGTGGTGTTCCGGGGCTTCTTCTTCTTCTTCCGGCTGCCCGGTCCGGCGGGCCGCTAGGCGTTCGGCCTTGGCTACTTTCTTACGCTTTTTGGAGATCTCCCGCTGCCGCTTCCGGAATGTCTGTTTGCTCCGCTTCGCCATCCATACACCATCCTTCCCCGGTGCGGATTACCACCGGTTCCTGCCGCCACCTCCGCCACCTCCGCCACCTCCGCCACGTTCGCGCTTCGCCTTGGGCTTGGCCTTGTTCACCGTCAGCGCACGTCCTTCCAACTCAGTGCCGTTGGTGGCTTCAATGGCCTTGTTGGCCTCTTCATCGTCTTCCATTTCGACGAACCCGAAGCCACGGGAGCGCCCGGTGTCGCGATCCGTGATGACCTTGGCCGAATCCACCTGACCGTGCTGTTTGAAAAGGTCCTCAAGTGCCACATCGTCCATGCTGAAGGGAAGATTGCCTACATAGATTTTCATGCTGAGCCGTCCTTGCCCGAGGCGTTTGGGATCAGAACCAATCCGATGCCCGGGCGGATCTGGCATGGTCCTGGAAGGATTCCCGGTACTTCCGGGATCGAACGCGGGTAGTCTCCCCCACTTCAGCTAAAATGTACACAGAAATCGCGGGGTGTCTGGAGATGGGGGGTGACTGGGGCCTATAAATGGGTAAATGGGGACGGAGGTTGTCTAACAAATTGAATATGTGTGATATTTACGACCCCGGTCAATATTACAAAGTGATATACGTAGATGCGAGATCGGGTGGAGGTGGAAACGACTTGGGAGCCGGAACATTTTCGCCACACATGTTGAGTGAGTTTCACACCCGTTTGACTCAAAAACACAGAGTCCATAAGATGCGTCTGTATTCTGAAAGGGGAGGTATTATGGTGAAGATCTGTGGTTTGTTTTTTGGTTTGGCAGGTTGCCTTCTGCTGCCGCCGGGTGCCCGGGCGCAGGGATCGTGCACGGGGTGGATTGCCGTGGAGTCGACTCCCGAGGAGGGAGCCGCCATCATTATTGACGGCAAGAACACCGGGCGAAAGACGCCCGCGACCCTGAAAGGGATTTCCTGCGGCCGGCATACGGTCGAGTTGAAAAAGGCGGATTTCGTCGGAGCTAAGAAGATCGTCGGCGTGGCCAGTGGCGAGGTGGTCAAGGCGCGGGTGACGCTGTTGCCTAACTATGCTCCGTTGGAGATCCGGACCGATCCGACCGGCGCCGAGATCCGGATCGACGAGAGAAAGGTTGGAAAGGCGCCCATCCGGATCAAGCGCATGACCGCGGGTGCTCATACCGTGACGGCCAGGATGCCCGACTATCACGACACGGTTCGCAAGTTTAAGCTCCTGCCCGGCAAGCGGTTCGATTTGCAGATCAAGTTGCGACCGGCTTTCGGCAGCATCCGCATCACCGCCCGGAAGGTCCAGGAGGCCGAGGTGTTCGTGGATGGGGACGGCCTGGGCCCGACGCCGATCGAGCTCAAACGGATCGTATCGGGTCCCCACACCATTCGCGTCGTCAAGGACGGCTACCAGCCCTATCAAAAAAAGGTGAACGTCCGCGACGGCAAGAAGACCGTGGTGGCGGCGACTTTGAAACCGAACTTCGGGACCCTGATGATTACCTCCAAGCCCAGCAGGGCCAACGTCGTCATCGACGGCGAGCCGCGTGGAAAGACCCCGTTGAATGTGAAGCTCGATCCGGGGAGGCATGACGTGGTGGTCGGGGCCGAGGAGTCCCACGGCAAGGTGGAGAGAAGGGTGAAGATCCGCCGGAGAAAGAAGCACAAGCTGAATGTCAGGCTTTCCATCAAGACCGGTAGCCTGATGATCGACACGATTCCCTTCGCCGCCAGGATCGAGCTGGACGGAAAGGTTCGCGGCCGCGCGCCCTTGTCCTTGAAGAGAGTTCCCATCGGTACCCACGTCATCGTCGCCAAGTTAAGAGGCAGGCAGCCCCTGATCGGCAAGATCGAGGTGCTGGAAGGCAAGCCCGCCGTCGTCGAGATGAACCTCAACGATCCGGCCAAGTCGGTGTACAAGTCGGGTGGCACGAAGAAGCCCACACCGCAAGCGGCAGCGAGGCGTAGCGAAGCGGCACTTGTTGGTGTACCGAAGACGGGGCCCAAACTCGCGCCCGAGCACCCAAAGGGCACGGCTTCGCCGCCCGAGCCCGAACTCGTGCCCGTATCGAAACCCGCACCGCGAACGGCACCGAAGCCGAAACCGAAACCTATCGCGAGGGCAGAGCCCACGCCGCGAGCGGCAGCGGAGCGCACCGAAGCAGTACCCATTGGTGTGCCGAAGACGGAGCCGGATCCAATCACCTCGTTGCCTCTTACCACCAAAAAGAGCGCGGGCATGTCCACCAGCGACGTCCTGGCCTGGACGGCGGCCGGCACCTCGGCGGCCCTGGTGGTCACCGGGATCGTCCTGTTTGCCGTGGGTGGCTCCAGGGATTCCGAGGCCGATGACTATTACAAGAAGTACAAGGCCGAGACCAACCCGGTGCTGAGCAACTTTTACAAGGACCGCTTCACCGACCTGGACAACCAGGTGGCCGGGCTGCGGACCGGAGGCTGGATCTGCGTGGGTGTCGGCGCCGCGGCCGCGGGCGCTTCGGTGCTCCTGTTCCTGACCGGCTCGCGCACCGCCGTGCACTTCAATCCGGTGCCGGGCGGCGC
This sequence comes from Deltaproteobacteria bacterium, assembly GCA_030622135.1. Lineage (GTDB taxonomy): Bacteria > Myxococcota > B64-G9 > B64-G9 > B64-G9 > JAUXGL01. Next base: position 17,959 of record JAUXGL010000044.1, on the reverse strand, counting down.
CTGGGTGGGAATCGAGGGACAGTTTTAATCCGCAAAAGTGAACTAAACGGTATCCAAGTCGGCCCCCTCTCCGTTTCGGGGAGGGGGCGCGTGGTTGCCATATGTGTTGAAAGGATGGGGGAGGGGTTTACTCGCCTTCAAAAGGATGCCCCGTGGCTTGCCACGGGGAGCTTCACTTGCGTAGCTCCACGAAAACCGTGTGAACCTTGTCCGCCTCGATGCGGACGCGGATGCGTTTGGTGATCCCCAGCGCGTCGTTCTTCAGTGTCAGCGTGTGGTTGCCGGCGGGTAGCTTGATGTGCATCTGCGGGGTGGGGCCCAGGCGTTTTTTGCCCTTGTAGACGACCGCAAACGGCTCCGAGTTGATCCGCAGCGTGCCGGTCTTGCTCGAAGCGGGCTTGGGTTTGACGGTGGCGATTCTCTCGGGCGGTTTGAACGGGGAGGGTTTGGGTGGCGGTTTTCTCCTTTTCTTTCTTCTCTTTTTTTTCTTTTTAGCGGTCGCCGCCTTCTTGGATATTTTCTTCTTCTCTTTGGGCTTTTTTATCGGCGCGAGGGCCGGTTTTTCTTTTGGCGGTGGCGGAGGAGGTTCCTTTTTGGCCTCCGTGGGTACCTTCTCCGGTTCTTTCGGCTCCGGTTTCTCCTGGGGTGGGGACGGAGCCGGTTTTGGGGAGGCCGCGGCGGTCATGGAGTCTTTTTGGGGCTCACCGACAGGTGCTGCTCCGCTACGCTCCGCTGTTGGTGCGGGCTCTTTGGCTTTGGGTTGGTCGCCCGGACGGAGGACGATGTAGAGTGTTATAGCCAACACGAAGACGACGCCGGCGGCGGCCATGAGAACCTTGGTACTGGTGCGCTTGGGAGCCAGCGCCGCTTTCATTACCTCGCTGTCGGACGCCGGCGGTTCGGGGGCCGCGGGCTTTTGGGGCTCTTTTGCGGGCACTGCTCCGGCGGCCGCGGTTTTTTCCCCCGTCTGCATCCAGGTCGACTCGACGTCATTCTTCGCCGGGGGATGCTCGGTCGGTTTCTCTTTTGTCTTGGGTGCACCAATGAGTGTTGCTTTGGAGTGCTCCGTTGCCGCTTGCTGTGCGGGTTTTTCTTCGGGGGTCTTTTTGGCGGCAGGAGCGGGATCCGGCTGCTTGGTCAGAAGCATGGTGGCTGCGGACAGGAGGTCCGGGTCGACCTGTTCGGGGCCGGTCGACTGGGGCTCTTCCGATTTGGGAAGCAGGTGCGTTTCGGCGTTCATGCTACTGGGCTTCTCGGAGGGCGGGACGGCAGACTTCGCCGTTTGCGGCAGTGGTCTTGTCTGGGGGTGCTCGGGATCGGTCGGGCGCCGGGAGTTCTCCGGTTCGTACTCGGGTGGCAGGCCGAGGTCGACGAAGGAGATCGCTTCGCCGTCGTTGACCACGACCGCATCGGAGTTGTCCCGCCCGGGAGCGGAATCGACCGGTTTTTGCGCCGGAACCGGGAAATGGTCGGGTTGGCTCTCGATCTCCTGCTGGTTTACCTGCGCGGAAAGCTCTGGAGGAGGAGCCGGGACTTTGGCTGCGTTTCTCTCGTCGGTTTTACGGCGGATGGCGCGGATGGGGGTCGGGGGGATGGTACGGGGTCGGGCGTCGGGCAGTCGCTTGGGAATGAAGGCTGCCAGAGTGGCCGCATCCGCGTGCTGACCCACGCGGTAGAGGTAGTCGGAGAGGGCCGTGGCCATCTCGCCGGCGGTCTTGTAGCGCTTCTTGGGGTTTCTCTCCAGCGCCTTCTTGACGATCGCGGTTAGCTTCTTGTCGACCTTCTTGTTGAGCTTATTTGGTTTCTCGAAGTTTCCTCGCGAGATCTGCGCCATGGTTTCTTGCGGAGTTTCGCCTTCGAAGGGTCGGCGGTTGGTCAGCATCTCGTAAAGGAGGATTCCCGCGGCGAAGATGTCCGCGCGGTTGTCCACGCCCTGCCCGGTCATTTGCTCCGGGCTCATATAGGCCACCTTGCCCTTGACCACGCCCGCCTGGGTGGAGGTGATCCGGCTGGCCGCGCGGGCGATGCCGAAATCGACGATCTTCACCTCGCCCTCGAAAGAGAGCAGGATGTTCTGGGGGCTGACGTCCCGGTGGACGATCTGCAGGGGTTTTCCTTCCGGGCCCACCTTGCGGTGAGCATAATCCAGGCCCCGGCAGATGTTCAGCACCGTGTAGCAGGTGATGGGAACCGGGACGGGGGTGTTGATCTCCTGGGATTTCTTGATGAGGATCTGGAGGTTTACGCCGTCTACGTACTCCATGACCAGGTAGTACTCGCCGTCCATCTCCCCGAAATCGATCACCGACACGATGTTGCCGTGGCTCAGGGTGACCGTGATCATGGCTTCGTCCATGAACATCTGTACGAACGAGTCGTCCTGGACCAGCTGTGGCAGCACCTTTTTTATGGCCAGGTCCTTTTCAAATCCCCCGGCCCCGTACAACTTGGCCCGGTACAACTCGGCCATGCCACCCGCCGCGATCGTCTCGATCAGGTGGTATTTACCGAACTCCCTGGGCAGGTTGTTGTCGTTGGTCATTTCTGTAATACCCGTGTGAGCCATGCTAACAGAGGGAGGAATGAAGCGTCAAATGTTTGATTCATCTTACGTATTTGACGGTCGGAGGGTTGCTTTGGTTTGACACTCGGGTCCGGATCGGTTAACTTGTACCCGTCTCGAAGTCCCGTTTTTAAAGGACGGGTACCTCGAAATCATTGAGGTTTTTGTTTGTGTCCGCCAAGTTTCGAGATGGACGTTGGTTTGTGGCTGATTAATGGACGTTAGTTTGTGGCTGATTAAAGGATTATCCCGCATGTTCCGGAGGTGTCTGCAAATGAAGCGTTTTCCGGCGCATGCCGTCCTGATCCTCTTCGTTTTGCCGTGGGGGTTGGGTTGCGGCGAGTCGATCGATGGGCGTCTGCACATCAATCTTATTCCCTTCTGCGAGCCGTCCCTGGAGCAGATCCAGGGAGAGATCGCGGCGTATTGCATCGAGGTTGTCATTCCGGGCGTTGCCGAACCGCTGCAGAACTGCTCAAAAATACTGGAAGCGGTCACCCTGAAGGTGGACGAGACCTCCGGGCCGGTCGAAGTCGTGGTGAGGGGGCTGAACGGCTCCGGGCGAACGGTGGTTTTGGGCCGGTCCGTGCCGGTGACGCTGAAATCCGGCGAGGATAATGTACTCTCCATTCCCATCGCCACGGTGGACCGGTTCGCGCTGGTCGCCGGCGCCGGCGGCGATTGCCGGCCGCTGCCCTACTTGGCTGCGGCTCATTCCTCCACGGTGTTTCCTTCGGGCCACGTGTTGATTGTGGGATCCATCAGCCGGGATGCGGATTCCTCCAAGGTGGCCTTTCTAGTCGATCCCGTCTCCGGCAAAACCCGGCTTCTCTCCACACCCGCAAGTCTCCACCGCGTCTCTCACAGCGCCACCTTGCTGGCGGACGGGCGGGTGATCATCCTGGGCGGAGGAAGCCCGTTCGGGGTGGGAAGTGCGCCGCGGGAGATCCTGGTGGCGGGCGGGGGCGGGCCGATGATGGACGACTACAGTTTCCACCGGTTCGATCCCCACAACCCGCCGGCGTTGTCCTTCGTCGTGCTCGACCGGCGTTTGCTCCACGATCGGAAGATCCACGACGCCGCCCTTTTCCACGGCGATCAGATCCTTGTCAACGACGGGAAGAGTGCCGCCGAGATGTTTATGGGGTTGGAGGAGGCCTCGGGTTATGTCGCCGCGAGCGGGGTGAGCGATCCGTTTCCCACCTTGAACCAGTCTCGCGCCGTCACGGTGGTGCCCCTGGACGAATCCCACGGAGTGCTCCTGGGCGGGGAGGCCAATCACAATGGGTTGCTTACGGTGAGGTCGGGTCAGCGGGGAGTGGGGTTTCTGCCTTACAGTCTGCCCGGCGTCCGGCGCAACAAGCCCTTGGGCGTGCGGCTGCACGACGGGCGGGTGATGTTCCTGGGCGGCAAGGGAGAATTGGGAATCCAGCCCGAATCGCCGGTGCTGCTCGTCGACCCCGCCGTCCCCACGCGGGTCGAGATCTCTGTGGACGAGCGGACGTTTCCCCAGAAAGGCTATACCGCCACGCTGCTCGATGACGGCCGGGTGTTCGTGGTCGGTGGCACCTCCACGGACGGCAACTACCGGCCCGCCAGCACCTTCTACCTCGAGCAGCAGCGCGACGATCCCAACAAGTGGCTCGTCTTCACCGGGCCCGATTTGCTGTTGCCGCGATCCGATCACACCGCCTCGCTGCTGCCCGACGGTCGCCTGTTGGTGGTCGGCGGCTTGTCGGCCCGAGCCGATGTGACCTTCGAAGATGTGGCTGGCAGCGCGGAGATCATCGCATTCTGAGGCGCCAATGTCGCGTGTGCTGATCCAGAACGCCTTGGCGGTGGCAACCCAGGATGCCGGTCTGGGCGAGGTCAAAGGCGGCGACGTGTTGATTGACGGGTCCACCATTGCCGAGGTGGGAGTCGCTCTGAAGGCGCCGGTCGATGAGGTTATCGACGCCACCGGGCGAGTGGTGGTCCCGGGATTCATAAACACCCACCACCATCTCTATCAGGTGCTCACCCGCAATCTGGAAAGAGTCCAAGACGCCAAGCTCTTCGACTGGCTCACCTACCTCTACGACATCTGGCGCCATATTACTCCCGAGGATCTGCACGCGGCCGCGCATGCCGGGCTTGCGGAACTGCTGCTGACCGGGTGCACCACCTCCGCCGATCATCATTACCTGTGCCCCGCTTGCGTGGAGGGGGACCTGTTCCAGGCGGAGGCGGAAGCCGCCCGGGAGGTAGGCATTCGCCTGCACCTGACCCGCGGCAGCATGTGCTTGGGCAAGAGCGCGGGCGGTCTGCCGCCGGACGAGGTTGTCCAGGACGCGGAGCTTATCCTCAAGGACTCCGAGCGGGTCATCGCCCGGCATCACGATCCCTCACCCGGCTCCCTGTGCCGGGTCGCGCTGGCGCCCTGTTCGCCCTTTTCGGTGACGCCCGGGCTGATGCGCGATACCGCGGCGCTGGCGAGAAAACACCAGGTGCGCCTGCACACCCACCTGGCCGAGACCAAGGACGAAGAGGAGTTTTGCCTGCGGAAATTCGGCCGGCGTCCACTTGAGCACATGCAGGATCTGGGCTGGATGGGCCCGGACGTCTGGTTTGCCCACTGCGTTCACCTCAACGACGACGAGATCGGGCAGCTGGCCGCGACGGGCACGGGTGTGGCCCATTGCCCGGTGTCCAACCTGCGCCTGGGATCCGGGATCGCGCCGGTTGTGAAGATGCTGGCCGCGGGCGTTTCGGTGGGGCTGGCCGTGGACGGCAGCGCGTCCAACGATAGCTCCAACATGCTTCGCGAGCTGCAGACCGCGCTCCTGGTTCACCGGGTGGGGAGGCCCTCGGACGTGGGCGCCATGCCGGCGCGCCGGGTGTTGAATATGGCCACGATCGGTGGGGCGGACGTGCTCGGGCGGAACGAAATCGGCGTGATCGCCCCCGGCCGGGCCGCGGATTTGGCCGTATTTGATTTGCGGGGGCTGGAATACGCCGGGGCCACGCACGATCCCATAGCGGCGCTCTTGTTCTGCGGCATAGACGCCCGCGCCGAGCTGGTGATGGTGAACGGGGAGGTGGTGGTTCGGGACAAGCACCTGGTCCGGCTGGACGAGCATTTTGTGGCCAAAAGGGCCAGAAAGGCCTCTTTTAGGCTGCTCCAGGCCGCCGGGATTCTCTGAGAGGACTTGCGCATGATCGAGAACGCCAAGGTTTGTCTCTATCCCAAAAACCCCGGGGAAGTCGTGCGCATACTCGAGCAGGAAGGCCGGCGCGCCTTGATCCTGGCCGGCGGAACTACGGCTTCGCAGGTCCGGGATCCCGGAGTTACCACTCTGGTGGACATCACCCGGATGGCCCCGCCCACGGATGCGCTGACGCACGAAGATGGAGAGTGGTTCCTGGGATGCAACCTGCGCATCCAGCAGTTGGCCGCGCATGCCGGGTTGAAGCAGGTGTTCTGCGGAATGCTTTGCGACGCGGCGCTGTCCGTGGGCAGCCGTCCCATCCGCAACGCGGTCACGCTGGGCGGCAACGCGGTTTCGGTCTTCCGCTGGTCCGATCCACCGGTCGCGCTTCTGGCCATGGATGCCTCTTTCGACCTGGTCGGACCCGAACGGGAGCGCACCCTTACGGCCGACAGGTTTTACTCGCGACACCCCCGCCGGATCCTGAAGCCCGCCGAGATTCTCAAAAGGATTCGGGTTGGCGTACCCTCCGGCCGGCACGGCGGAGCCTTCTTTAAGTTTGCCCGCACCGCTTTCGACCTGGCGGTGGTGGACGTAGCGGTCTGTCTCTGGTTCGACTCGGACATCTGCTCCCGGGCCCGGGTGGCCATCGGCGCCACCCGGAACGTGCCCTGGCTCTCCACGCGCGCCGCTAGGATGCTGGTGGGAAAGCGGCTGGAAGGCAAGTCCATCCGGGCCGCCGCCCGGGCGGCCCGGGAAGAAACCAAGACGGCCGACGACATCCGCACCGGACGGGAGTACCGCGAGCAGATGGTGGAGGTCATTGTGCGCCGGACGATCGAACGGGCCGGTGACAACGCCCTGGGAGTCTGAGTAATGGATATCCACGTGAACATCAACGGCCAGGCGGTGGCATGGAGGGCCAATCCCGGCGAAAACCTTCTCGATGTGCTGCGCCGGGAAGGTTTCGCCAGCGTCAAGCGGGGGTGCAACCAGGGGGACTGCGGGGCCTGCACCATCCTGGTGGACGGTACCGCGCAGCGGGCTTGTCTGCTCCTGGCCGGCCAGGCGGAGGGGCGCTCGCTGGTTACCGTGGAGGCGCTGGGCACTCCCGCGGAGCCCCACGTGCTCCAGCAGGCCGTAGTCGAGCACGGGGCGGTCCAGTGCGGTTTCTGCACGCCGGGGATGTTGCTTTCGGCCAAGGCTCTGCTGGACGAGAATCCGTCTCCGACTTACGCGGACGTATGCGCGGCCCTGGACGGCAACTTGTGCCGGTGCACCGGCTACAAAAAGATCATCGAGGCGGTGCTGGACGCGTCCGGGAGGTTGCGCAAATGACTCGCAAGCGTTCCTTCAAGGTCGTCGGCCATTCGGTCGCCAAGGTGGACTCCATGGCCCTGGCGCTAGGCGGGCCGCTGTTCTGCGCGGATCGGCTTCCCCGCGGGTGCCTTTACGTGCGGGTGTTGCGTAGCCCCCACGCCCACGCCCGCATCCTTTCCATCGACACCTCCAGGGCCGAGAGTGTCGAAGGCGTGGCGGCGGTGATCCACCACGGGAACGTGCCTCGGGTCATGCGAACGACGGCCGGCCAGGGGGCGCCGGAGCCGTCTCCCTATGATTTTACCACCTTCGACCGGAAGGTCCGCTTCGTCGGCGACCGGGTGGCCGCGGTAGCGGCGGAGACCGAGGCCGTAGCCGAGAAGGCCCTGTCGCTGATCCGGGTGGAGTACCAGGTGCTCGAGCCGGTGCTGGATCCCCGGCGGGCGATGGAAAAGGGCGCGCCGCGGATCCACGACGAGCCGGACGCCCGGGCGGTCATTCCGGTGCCCTACGAGCCCGAGCGCAACCTGGCCGCGCACGTGGACATGCAGGTGGGCGATGTGGAAAATGGATTCAAGCAGGCGGACGTTGTTCTGGATCGCGAGTACGTCTGCCAGTATGCCCAGCACACGCCCATCGAAACCCACTGTGCCCTGGGCGAGCCGCTTTTCAACGGGCGGATCCGCATCACCACCTCCACCCAGGTTCCCTTTCACGTGCGCAGGATCGTGGCGCAGGCGCTGGAGATTCCCGTCTCCCGCATCCACGTGGTCAAGCCGCGGATCGGCGGGGGGTTCGGCGCCAAGCAGGAGGTGCTCATCGAGGACATCGTGGCCTTGCTGACCCTGCGTACCGGGCGACCGGTGTACTTCGAGCTCAGCCGCGGAGAAGAGTTTATAAGCAGCCGCACCCGTCACTCCATGGTGATTAAGTTGAAGACCGGCGTGTTGAAGAACGGAACCCTCACCGCGGTCGACCTGGATGTCCTTTCCAACACGGGAGCCTACGGCTCGCATGCGTTGACGGTGGCCTGCAACTGCGGGAGCAAGGTCCTGCCGCTGTATCGCTGGCCGCGGATCCGTTTCGCGGCCGACGCCGTCTACACCAACCTTCCCGTTGCGGGGGCCTACCGGGGCTACGGCGCCACTCAGGCGTCTTTCGCGATGGAGATCCAGTTAGACGAGATGGCCCGGGCCATCGGGATGGATCCGGTGGATTTCCGGCTGATGAATCACATTCGCAAGGGGGAGACCTCTCCGGTGTTTGCGGCCCTGGGAGAGGGAGGCGAGGGAGTCGAGCAGAAGATCGACAGCATCGGTCTTCAACGCTGTATTCAGTTGGGGACCAAGGCCATCGGCTGGAAACGCAAGCGCCGGGCGGACCGGGGCCCGGTGAAGCGGGGGCTGGGAATGGCCTGCCTGATGCAAGGTTCCAGCATTCCCGGGGTGGACATGGGATCGGCCTTCATCAAGATGAACGAGGACGGCTCGTTCAACCTGTTAGTCGGCGCCGCCGACCTGGGCACCGGCTCGGACACGGTGCTGGCCCAGATCGCCGCCGAGGTTTTGGGCGTGGAGGTTTCGAAGATCCTGGTGCGGAGCTCGGACACCGATGTGACTCCCTTCGACGTGGGAGCCTACGCGTCCAGCACCACCTATCTCAGCGGCGAAGCGGTGCGCAAGGCGGCTGCGGACGTGGCCGCGCAGATTCGCAAGGAGGCGGCCGGGATGCTGGACGTGCCGGTCCGATCGGTGCGGCTCAAAGACGGCCGGGCGGTGGCCCAGAACGGGGAGTCGGTGACGCTGTCCGCGGTGGCTTTACGGTCGCTTTACGAGGAGAACCAGCGCCAGATTGCGGCCACGGCGTCGCACATCACCAAGAAGAGCCCTCCGCCGTTTTCGGCACACTTCGCCGAAGTGGAGGTGGACACCGAGACGGGTCTGATCCGGGTGATCAGGTATGTGGCGGCGGTCGACTGCGGCACGGCCATCAATCCGGCGCTGGCCGAGGGGCAAGTGGAAGGAGCCGTGCTCAACGGAATAAGCTATGCCCTGTGCGAGGAGTTCCTTTTCGATCAAAAGGGTCGGATGCGCAACAACTCGTTCCGCGAGTACAAGATCTTCTGCACGCGGGATCTCCCCGAGATCCAGACCATCCTGGTGCCTACTTACGAACCCACCGGGCCGTTCGGGGCCAAGAGCGTCTCGGAGATCGGCATCAACGGCCCGCTTCCGGTCATCTCCAACGCCGTCTTCGATGCCGTGGGTGTCCGCTTGCGGGAGGCCCCCTACACGCCGGAGAGGGTCCTTTCGGCCCTGGGCAAGCTGTAGGCGACCATGCAGCGCGATTTTCATAAGCTGGGGCAAGACAGCTTCGACTTGCTGATCGTCGGCGGCGGCATCACCGGCGCCACCCTGGCCTGGGATGCGGTGCTGCGCGGTCTGAAAGTGGCCCTGGTGGACCAGGGTGACTTCGCCGCGGCCACCACCTCGGCCACCAGCAAACTGATCCACGGCGGGCTGCGCTATCTGAAGAACGGCGAGGTGGGGCTGGTGCGGGAGTCGCTGTGTGAACGGCGCATTCTTCAGCGGATCGCGCCGCATCTGGTCTATCCGATACCTTTCCTGATCCCCACCTACAAGCAGGGTGGCAACCGGCGCTGGATGATCAAGGCCGGCATGCTGGTCTACGACCTGCTTTCCTGGGACCGGGGCCGGCTCGAGGATCCCGAGCGGCGTATTCCCGGTCATCGCATGTTGTCATCCCAACGGGTGCTGGAGGCGGAGCCGGGTGTCGTTCCCGAGCGGCTGACCGGCGGCGCGGTTTACTACGACTGCCGGTGCGAGCCTGAGCGGCTCTGCCTGGAGTTCATCCTGGGCGCGGCCCAGCGGGGTGCCGTGGTGGTCAACTACGCTCGGGTCACCGGGTTGATTCGCAACAACTGTGTGGTGGCCGGCGCCGAGGTGCAAGACCGGCTTGGCGGCGGACAATGTCGAGTCAGCGCGGACATGGTGGCCAACGTGGCCGGGCCCTGGACGGACTCCATAGACGTGCTTTCGGGCGTCGAGGAAGAGATTGCGCTGAAACGATCGAAGGGAATTCACATCGTCACCCGCCCCCTGGTTCGCAAGTACACAGTGGTGTTGCAGACCGCCCTGGGGCGGCACTTCTTTATCATCCCCTGGCGCGGGCACAGCCTGATCGGGACGACCGACACCGAGTACCAGGGCCGGCCCGACGAGTTGTCGGTGCTGGACGAGGACGTCGGCGGCTTCATCGCCGAGATCAACGGGGCCTATCCCTCGGCCGCGCTGCGGCCCGAGGATGTCTTGTACCGTTACGTGGGCGTTCGTTCCTTGGTGGATCGGGAGACCGAGGTCTACGAAGCGTCGAGGAAGTACGAAATCGTAGACCACGAGCAGCGGGGACTGAAGGGGTACATCACCGCCCTGGGCGGCAAGTACACCACTTCCCGCAATCTGGCTTCCAAGGTCGCCTCCAAGGTCCTGGCCCGCCTGGGACGGCCGAAGACCGCTTGCGGCACCCAAGACACTCTGCTCCCCGGCGGCGTGCCGGGCAGGTTCTCCGAGTATCTGCGATCGAGCTGTGCGGAGGCGGGTAATCTGCTCGAAGAAGAAGTGCTGCAAAACCTGATTTGGACCTACGGCGCCCGCCATACCGGGGTGCTGGAGCTATTGAAGAACGATGCTGCGTTGGGGGAACGCATCCGCGGCGATCGTCCGGAGATACTCGCCCAGGTGGTTTTCTCCGTCCGGGAGGAGATGGCCGGCACGCTCTGCGACATCCTGACCCGCCGGACCGGCATCGGCACCCTGGGCCATCCGGGCGATGAAGCGCTGGACAAGGTGACGGGCCTGGCCGCGCGCCTTCTGGGGTGGGACCCCGCGCGGGTGGAGAGCGAGAAAAAGATCTATCTGGACAAGACCAGGGGGCTTGCGGAGTCATGCGCCGCGTGTCTCGGAAATGAGGGGCGGGTATGAATCGACTTATGATCGGGATAGTCGCTTTGGTTTTTTGTCTTCCGGTGCCGGCCCGGGGCGGGGCCGGCGAGATCGCCCGGTACGAGAACAAGTGGATCGTCATAGTCGGCAGCACCCGGGATCTGAAGGAAGCCTGGCGGATGAAGGAGTCCGGGGACTATGCGGCGGAGATCCTGGTTTCTTCGTACTATTCCAAGCTGGAGCCGGGGTGGTTCGTGGTGGTGACGGGGAGCCACGAGTCCAAGCGCGGCGCCCGGGCCGCCTTCCTCAAGCTGAAAAACAAGCCGATCGCCGGCTATGTCAAGTTCACCGGTCCGTTGTTCGACTTTGCCGGCAAGAAGTATCGCATCGAGGAGGTCGCCGCCGGCCCGGCCCGCCTGTACCTGCGCTCCGCCGGTTTCGTTCACAAGCAGGAAGATTCCCCCGGCGGACAGATGAGTGTCTCCATCCGGGGCCAGGATCCCACCTCGAGCGTCTTGCTGGTGCGTCGCTACGAGGACGAGGCCTTCGTCGACCGGTTATTCTTCCAGTCCGAGGAGGTGTTCTGGTCGCAGGACTCGAAGCGGGTGGCCTTCGGGGACGACGACTTCTACGCCGGTTCCGGAAACCAGGGTTTCCTCATCGTCGACGTGGAGAAGAAGACCTTCGTCAGGATCGAGACCACCAAGATGAGCCCGGGAAAGAAGCACGGCCAGCGCGACATGTTCAAGCTGTCCGAGGTCTGCTGGCTTCCCCCAGGCGACCGGGTGATGTTCAGCCTGTCGGTCGACTTCATGGGTAGCTCCGGGCATCCGGGGATTGACGAGGAGCGCCGGGACCGGCTGGGCGACGACTTCGGCAAAAAAGACCCGGTGGATCTGGGAACCTTCGTGGTGTACATGGAGCCGAACCGGGTGGATTTGCAGACCCGGCCGGCCGGGGTGAAGGTCTACGCCCAGGACAAGTTTGGCTACATCGACAAGACCGGCAAAATGATCATCAAGCCTCGTTTCGATGCGGCCGGCCCCTTTGGAGGCGGCCTGGCCACGATCGAGATCGGCGGCAAGGAGATGACCATCGACACCCAGGGGCGGCCGTCCAGGCGGCGCCGGCGGTCGATAGCTTCCCAGCCGGTCGCGCCCTCCACGGGTGTTCCCCGGCCGATAAAGATCGGCGATCGTTACGGGTACCGGGACAAGACGGGGATGATCGTCATCGATCCGCTTTTCGACGAGGCCGGTGAATTTATATCAGGACTCGCCCGGATGAAGGTGGACGGCAAGCTTGGCTTCATCGACACCCAGGGCCGGGTGGTGGTCGAGCCCCAATGGGACCAACTGCACTACTTCCGCGACGATCTGGCCCTGGTTCGATCGGGCAACAAGTATGGTTACGTGGACCGATCCGGCCGGGTAGTTATCGAGCCGCGGTACGAATCCGCCGGCGACTTCTCCGAGGGACTTGCCCCGGTGAAGCTCGGCTACGCCGCGAACCCGTAAACGCATTTCCGGGCACGATTGTCACAGTGTGACTTTGAGGTACAGGGCTTCTTCTGCGCGTGTGATCCAAATCACTGAGCCGATGTATATATTATGTTGTATTCATGATGCTTTTTGTATTTCGCTCGAATGTTCGTTTTGGCATAAGTGTTGCACTAAGGCAGGCAGGCATCAAACCCGGAGGGTAATCATGAAAACCAAGCTTATTATGATCGCAGCCATTCTGATGATTCTTTTTCCTCTAGCCGCCTTCGGCCAGGGCCGCGCCATCGTGGTGGTGGAGGAGGATGGCGGCATCGGCGAGCCCTCGGCGCGCACCGCCCGGCGCATCCTGATCGACGAGTTGCGCAAGCAGGGCATCGATGTGGGCGACGTGCCGGCGCTGGATCGCATTCATCCGCTGGACGACGCCGTCAAGCAGGCAGCCGCGCACGTGGGGGCCGGCAAGGTATACGTACTCAGGCTCTCGGCCCTGGGTCAGAAGATCATCGTCGAGATCGAGGCAAGAACCGCCGCCCTGGAGGAAGTCAGCAGCCGGCGCCTGCCCGCCGCCGGGCCCGAGGAGCTGGACGTGATCATTCCCCGGGTGGTGGAGGCGCTGGTCAAGAACCGGCCCGTCGAGCACACCGCTCGCATTGACAGCGTGTCCGCGCAGGAGGGCCGCAAGTGGGAGAAGCTGCCCGGCGAGTTCCTCTGGGGCTTCGGTATCATCATGGGTGGCGGCCTGGCGGAGGGCGCGGTGTTTTCCTACGGGCTGGACTTCAAGGCCGGCTACGAGATGGAGCACTTCCGGCTCAACTTCGAGCTGGGTGGCATGGGCAACGTCGACGAAGGCGACGCCGCGTTCCGCACCGGCGTGGGCATATCCTACATTCCCAAGACCACCTTCTGGTCGCCCTATTTCGGCGTCAGCCTGGACTACATGGCCATTGCCGTGGACGAATGGGACGAAGGCGGCGTCGGCACGGTGGTCCACGGCGGCGTGGAATTCTTCCGCCTCCACAGCGCTCGCATGCTGGTCGAGCTGGGCCTGTACGTCCCCTTCTTCGAGATCTCCAAGAACGACAACTCCCGTTATGCCATGGTCCTCACCGGAACCGTGACGGTGCTGTGGTAATACACCTTGAACGTGGTCCGGGGGTCCTAATCTTATTCGACAAGACGTAGCGGCGGCAGATCGAACAGGGAGCGAATTACCTCGTCGAAGTAGTCCGGCAGGTAACGATCCCAGAGCTTGATGGGGAGCTCGCCCAGGTCGGAGCGGGCGGAGACGGCGAAGTTGAACAGGTAAACCATCAGGTACTCGACGTTCTTGGCCAGGTGCCCGCGGTATTTCTGCTGCAGGCGCTGCCGGATGATGCGGTCTTCGTGCATGCAGCGGCCGATTTCGCTCTCAAGCATCTCCTGGTAGTTGCTGACGATCACCTCGATGTTGACCTGGTCCTCGCCGATGTGAATGAAGTCGGCGAATTCGCGGTCGGCGTGGTCTGGGTCCAGGCCGCGGGCCTCGATGATTTTCAGGGTGCCCGGACCCAGGGGGGTCTGGAGGAGTTGGTCCTTTTGGGGAGTGTAGCTCACGATGAGGTTGACGGCATTGTAGCGGCCGGTGTGGGGCTCCTCTTCGATGATCTCGCAGTTGTCGGTCTGGCGGATGGTTTCGACCACGCGGGAGAAATCGCAGTCTTCCACGATCACCTTCAGGCCGGCCACGTCGTTGATGATCAGCTCGTCCTCGAAGTGAATGGGTCGCTTGTTGCGCAGGTCCTCCAGGAAACGGTCCTCGGCCTTGTTGAACTCCTCGGCCATGTCCTCGGATCGGGTGACCAGCTGATCGTGGGGAATGCCCAGGCGGCGGGCGCGGTCGTCGGCCAGGACGTCGGCGCGCCGCTTGATGGCCTCGAAGATGCTGTCGGCGATCCGCCGGGCGGATTTCTCCGCCAGCCGGCGCACGCGCTTGATCCGGGTGGAGCCTATGTAGCATTGCTTGCCGGCGCGTTCGATGAAGAAGAGGGTTCCGCTGAACGGGGTCGCGCGGTAGTAGCGTTCCGGGTGCTCTCGGTATTCCCGGATCAGCTCCTCGATGCGCTCGTTCAGATACGGTGGGCTTGCGATCAAGACGTCCTTGAGATCACTTTTCAAGAGCGCCTTGCCGGTCTTCAGATCGGCGCCGTGGAGTTTCTCCAGGATCGTGCGGGAAAAAATCTCAAGGTAACGGGATACGAAAACCGTGTTGAAGTGGGTCAGGCGGGTGATCAGCTCGGCGTCGGAAGGGTAGGTCAGGTTGTACATCCAGCGCCGTACAACATCGTAGAATAGGTTTCGGTGGAGGTAACTGTTGATGCGGATCATTATTCGGTGCCCGGCGCGTCCTCCTCCCCCACGGCGGATTTGACGGCCTGCCAGCATTTCTTGGCCTGATCGGCGTTCAGCGGCTGGGCGCTCAGCGGAGTCGGGGATTTCAGGGCGCCTCCCTGCTCGCGGAGGGTCAGGGGGGTGTTGGGGTAATCCTTTAGCAGCTCTGCGATCTGCGGGATGGTTTTGCCCAGCAGGAGGGTGCCGTTGATGCTTATGTAGCGGTGTTCGGGTCGGACGCCCGCGGCGGCCGCCGGCGAGTCTTTGCACACCTCCTCCACCTCCAGGATGCCTTCCTTGGCCAGGTAGCACCAGCTAATCCCCAGCAGGATCTCGGGATTACTCTCAGCGGTGGTGCAGGTCTCGTTTTTCAGCACCACCTCCCAGAGTCGTTTTCCGGCGGCCGCCTGGCCGCAGCGGGTCTCCGCCCGGGCGAAGGTGATGTCTCCGATGCCCCCGTGGCGTACCAGCAGCATCACGGTCTGGTCCTCGCAGGCCTCCAGGCGCGCGATGCGCTCGGCGGAGCTCAGGTCTTTTACCGGCTGGTCGTTCACGGCGACGATGATTCCTTGTTCCTTCAGACCGGCCTGTTGCATGGGCCCCGCGACGATGGCGTCGATGCGGATGCCCTCTTTCTCCTCGTGTAGTTGCCCGCCGAGCAGCTTCCCGGCGCGCTCGATGGTTTCTTCCACCTCGCCCGACGCCCGGACCCGGGATTGTCGCAGGCTGGCGATGGCGCTCTCGATCTCGAACTTCTGCGACCGGCTCAGCTCGGCCCCGTAGCGGGACAGATAGGCCTGGAAACACTTGATGCGCTCGTCGCGCTTAGTCGAGGAGATATTGAGGCATTGGTCCCGCTCCTTCTTCAGGTGGGTGGAGCGCCGGGTGGAGTGGGAGACCATCTTGCTGATCTTGGCGATGTCCGACTCGGTGAACTTGGCCTCCTCGACGAAATCGGGCCTGGACTGGATTCTCTTGTGCAGCCGGGCCCAGCAGGCCTTGCTCTCGGTGGCCATCTGCTCCTTGTCGTACTGGAGGCAGCTCCGGACGTAGGGATTCTTGTAGAACTGCCGCTCGGTAGGTTTCACATCCGCGCCGGAGGAGCAGGCGCAGAGCAGGTATCCAAGGGTGCCGGCCAGCAGCGAGAATCTCAACAAGGACATGACATCCTCCATGAATCCTGGTAGGTTGTATTCGAACTATGGTAACGCCCACGAGCATTAGAGTCAACGGAGTTGCTTTTCTGCTGATGGTTGCCTTGGCAGCCGAGGCGGGGGGTGATGCCGCGTTCATGCTCTCGCCCCCGGCACTAAATGGCACACCAACGAGTGCTGGTTCACTGTATTCACCTGCGGCAAACTACGCCGCCGGCGTGTTCGCCGAGCGCCGGCACGAGATTAATACCAACCTGAGGGATCTCAAGGACATCCACGGCCTGGCTCTTTTGATGGTGGACGACCGGGCCGTTGGGACGATCGGAAGCGTCTTGAAGAAATGGGAGGCCAACTACCAGACGCTCTTGACTTCCGATCCGGTGCTTATGAAGATCAACTCGCGGATCCGGACCCTCTTCTCGCAGAGCCTCTCCGATCGCGTTCGCCCCTCCGGGGAGTTTGCCAAGATCATCGCCGCCGCCCCCAAGGAACGGCTCAAGCCGACCTTGAGTCTCTGGCTGCGCAGTCTTTTCACCCGCAAGGATGTGGCCTTCGAAGAGGATCTTTGGCACCTGAACAAACGGGATCTGGATCACGTTTGCGGCGAGGCCCAGAGCATGGATTCGCTCAAGGGCTTGTCCACCTGGCGGTACCGGGTGCTGGCCTGGATCTACCGGGACCGCGAGGTGAAGCGGCTGCACCAGGACCGCGACGAGCGCGTCGCTTTTCTGACCTCAATCCGCCTGGACAAGCAGAAGCTCGACCCCGATACCGTCCGTACCGTGCAGCGCTACCTGGCCATGCTGGAAAACCTGCGGCTCCAGGTCCTCAAGGATCGGCAGATGCCTTACGACCGCTTCCGCACGCTGGAGGGATTGCTGCGGGGGCTCCGCTACATGGATACGATCCGCTACGCCTGCGCGCAGACCGGTCTGGACCACCGCATCATGACCCGGCTGTTCATCCAGGAGTCGGAGTTCATCCACGAGCGGGTTTCCCACGCGGGGGCCTTCTCCCTGGCCCAGTTTCTGAACATCGCGCTCAAGGACATCTGGTTGTTCCAGAAGCGTATCCCCGGAGCCGGTGTTCTGCTGAAGGGGATCGCCAGTTACGAGGACTTGAAGAAGAAGGTGGTTGCCGATCCGCGGATGGCCATCAAGGCCTCCTGCGTCTACTTTCGCCGCCTGCGCGACGAGGTCAACATGCGCCTGGGCTCCCGAGCGCGGAAGACCAGCCAGGAGATCTTGAGCATCATGACATTGGAGATGCTTTCCCTGCGGCAGGGAGTCAGCGAGAAGGCCACCGTGGACTCGGTCATCGAAATGACCCGGAGCTGGCCGGTGAAAGATCTGGTACTGCTCCCGCTGCTCCCGTTCGCCGGCGCCCTGGTTCCGGATGCCGGCGCCTTCTTCTCGGGCTGGATGGAACGGACCGTGCGCGAGGTGGCCCATATCCAGATCTCCGAGGGTGTGTTCAAAGAGCGCATGAACTTGCTGCACACCGCCCTGGGGCTGTCCGCCTACAACGCCGGAATGAGCAACCTGCTAAAATCCGCCAAGCGCCGCATCCCCTTCGAGGCCCTCAGTTTCCCTCTGCAGATCGCAGAGACGCGCAACTACGTGGACGACATCCTCGACGGCACCGAGATCCTCCACGACATCAAGAAAATCGTCTCGGACGTGGCACAAATGGACTACGACGAACTGCTGAAACTCGCCAAGAAAGCCTGCCAGATAGCCCGGAAACGTCAGAAGTAGAAGCACCCCGCAGATCGAGGTGGCACCTCGGGGGGAGATTGGGGGGAGATTGGGGTCAGACACCGGCACTTGACACATATAGCCTTGTAGAGTCAAAGAGTTGTGGATGGGAGTCTCTCCGAACTAGAAGTGTCAAGTGCCGGTGT
>JAUXGL010000014.1 GCA_030622135.1 Deltaproteobacteria bacterium | reverse complement strand
TCGATTGCCTTGAAGTAGGCGGTTACCCCGCGCTCCTCCAGGTTGCCTTTCTCCAAAAACTCCGAGCTGTAGATGACGTTTTCGGATTCGTCCAAGATCTTGGGAGCCAGCGCCGGTATGGTCTTGAGGCCCTTGGTGTTGATGATCAGTCCGGAGTACTTGGCGTTGCCTTTCCGGGGAAGATCCGCGGCCTTGGTGCCGGACTCCACCAGGGTGCTGGCCAACTGGCCGTCCAGGGACATCTGGACGATCAGGTCCACCCCGCCGTCGGAGTAGTACTTGGTTTTCAGTACCTTGAAGCGCCGGACGACGCCCTGGACCTTCGTGCGCATCTTGGAGTTCGTCACCATCTCGTTCTCGACGGTAATTTCGCTGTTTATACGCACACCCTTGAGGGTCTCTAGGATGTTGCGCAGGGCGTCCAGCTTGGCCACGCGCTCTGCTCCCAACCGGGCTACCGCCACGTTGGGAGCTTTCAAATCGGGCGCGCCGCTGCCGGTGGCAGTGATGGTTTTATCCGTCCAGTTTACCTGTCCATGTTCTACCTTTAAGTCCCCGTCGACCACCTCGCCGGCCTTCTGCGCGAAGGCACCCGGGGCAAGGACAAGAACGAATAGCATCGCCATCCAGCGCCAGCCCGTGTTTTTCTTCATCGGTTCCTCCTAATAAAAAAACGATCGAATACATTGAAAAAAGTCTTATTTTCCTACCATGTAGTTAGAAGTAAAGTCAAGATGGCCGGCCCTGTCGATTGAATCGGTTTTCTTGTCTAAAGACGTATCTTCTCAGGGATTATTCAAGGGAATGGCTCTGGCTTTATTCCCATTCTATGGTGGCGGGGGGCTTGGAGGAGATATCGTAGAGCACCCGGTTTACCCCCCTGACTTCGTTGATGATCCGGTTGGAGATGGTGCCCAGCAGGTCATATGGCAAGCGGGCCCAGTCGGCGGTCATTCCGTCTAGGCTGGTGATGGCCCGGAGCACGATGGTCCATTCGTAGGTTCGCTCGTCACCCATCACCCCGACCGACTTCACCGGCAGGAGCACCGCAAAGGTCTGCCAGGTTTGCCGCAAGGTGTCCGATTTCAGCATCTCTTCTTGGAGGATAGCGTCCGCCTCCCGGAGTATTTCCAGTTTTTCGGCGGTCACCGGGCCGATCACCCGAATCCCCAGGCCTGGCCCGGGAAAGGGTTGCCGCTGGATGATGGACTGGGGCAGCCCGAGGTTTTCACCCACCCGGCGAACCTCGTCCTTGAACAGCTCGCGCAGCGGCTCGATTAGCTCCAGATCCATGTGCTCGGGTAGACCGCCCACGTTGTGATGGCTCTTGATGGTCGCGGATGGCCCGCGGACCGAGGTGGATTCGATAACGTCCGGGTATAGCGTGCCCTGGGCGAGGAAGTGGGATTCCGAAAAGTGCCGGGCTTGTTCCTCGAAGACCCGGATGAACACCTCGCCTATGATTTTTCTCTTTTGCTCGGGATCGGCGACTCCGCTAAGCCCCGACAAGAACCGGTTGGACGCGTCCACCACGGTCAGCTCCATGCCGAAATGGTGGCGGAAGACACTCTCGACCGACTCGGCCTCGCCTTTTCTCAAGAGGCCGTTGTCCACGAAGATGCATTGCAGTTGCCGGCCGATGGCCCGGTAGAGCAGCGCAGCCACCACGGAAGAGTCCACGCCGCCCGAGAGGCCGCAGATCACCTTGCTGTCCCCTACCCTCTGTCGGATCTCCCGGGTGGATCGCTCCACGAAGGAGGCCATGGTCCAGCTGGGATCGCATTTGCAGATGGAGAAGAGGAAGTTGGCCAATATCTCCACACCGCGGGGAGTGTGCACGACCTCGGGATGGAACTGAACGCCGTAGACCCTCCGGTCGCGCTGGCGAACCGCCGCAAAGGGTGAACTGGAGCTCTGGGCCAGCACCTCGAACCCCTCGGGTGCCGAGTCGACGCGGTCGCCGTGGCTCATCCAGACGTCGATGGGTTCCTTTTTCGAAAAACCTTCGAAGAGATCCGTGTTGTCGACGATCTCGAGATTGGCTCGCCCGTACTCCCGGTGAGATGATGAGGATACCTCTCCCCCGAGCGTCTTGGTAAGGAGTTGAAGGCCGTAGCAGATGCCCAGGACCGGCACGTCCAGCGAGAACACCTCGGATGCGCAGGTGGGCGCGTCCTGTTGGTAGACGCCCATGGGACCACCCGAGAGAATGATCCCGGCGGGCTGGAAGGCTCTGACGGCCGCCCCGTCGATATGGCAGGGGTGGATCTCGCAGTAAACCCTTTGCTCGCGAATTCGGCGGGCGATGAGCTGCGTGTACTGAGAACCGAAGTCCAGGATCAGGATCTTGGTGTGCCGGTCGGGTTCCATGTCATTGCTCAACGGGATAGTTGGGCGCTTCCTGGGTGATGATCACGTTGTGTACGTGGCTCTCCCTGAGGCCCGCGGCGGTGATGCGGATGAATTGGGCCTTCGCGCGCAGGTCTTCGATGGTGCGGCTGCCCGCGTATCCCATGCCTGAGCGCAGGCCGCCCACCATCTGGTAGAGCATGTTCGACAACTTGCCGCGGTATGGCACCCTTCCTTCGATTCCTTCCGGTACGAGTTTCTCCGCCTGCTCGACGTCATCCTGGAAATAGCGGTCCTTGCTGCCGGCCTTCATGGCACTCAGACTCCCCATGCCGCGGTAGACCTTGTAGGAGCGTCCCTGGTAAAGAACAACTTCTCCGGGGCCTTCCTCGGTGCCGGCGAACAGCGACCCGATCATGACCGAAGAGGCTCCGGCGGCGATGGCCTTGGTGATGTCGCCCGAGAACTTGACCCCGCCGTCCGCCACCAGGGGAACGCCGGCCTTGTCGGCGACTCCGGCGCACGACCTGATGGCGCTTACTTGCGGAACTCCTACACCCGCGACCACCCGCGTGGTGCAGATGGACCCCGGGCCGATGCCGACCTTGACGGCATCGGCACCCGCGTCGATCAGCGCCTTGCATCCATCTGTAGTGGCCACGTTACCGCCCAACAAGTCGGCGTCTTTAAAATTCTTTTTTAGGTTTTTTATCGTGTCCAGCACTCCCTGGGAGTGACCGTGGGCGGTATCGACCACCAGCAGGTCGCAACCCGCTTCCAGCAAGGCTCCGGCACGTTCCATGGCGGAGTCCCCCACTCCGACGGCTGCGCCCACCAGCAGGCTGCCGGACTCGTCCTTGGATGCGTGGGGAAAGAGCTCGGCCTTCTGGAGGTCCTTGATGGTGATCAGGCCGCGCAGGTGGAAGCCGTTGTCCACCACCAAGAGCTTTTCGATCTTGTGCTGGTGAAGCAGATCCTTGGCGTCATCCCGGGAGATGCCCTCCTGGGCGGTAACCAGCTTGGTGGTCATCACGTTGGCCACCTTCTGACTCAGGTTTCTTTCGAAGCGCAGATCCCGGTTGGTCAGAATCCCGACCAGCTTGTCGTCTTTCACCACCGGGATGCCGGATATGGAGTACTGGCGCATCAGCTCGACGGCTTCGGACAGGGACTGGTCCGGTCGAATGGTAATCGGATCGCGGATGATCCCGCTTTCGAACTTCTTGACCTTGACCACCTCGGCCACCTGCTTCTGGACCGACATGTTCTTGTGCAGGATGCCGATACCGCCCTCCTGGGCCATGGCGATGGCGGTCCTTGACTCGGTGACGGTATCCATGGCCGCGGACAAAATGGGAATCTCGATCCGAATGTGCCGAGTCAACCGCGTGGAGACGTCCGTCTCGGAGGGCAGGACGTCGCTGTAGCTGGGCAGAAGCAGCACGTCATCGAATGTAAGCCCCTCCACGATCTGATGCTGTTCCATTACGCCACCTCTAAAAGTCCTTGTGAACGGCGAAACCTAGCGCAATAGGGGGTTGGGCGTCAAGCGCCGATTTCGCCCCGATACGTCATCAGTGCCCTCAAGAGCCTGGTTAGCGCAAAGGAACCAGCAGATCAGAGGGATTTGGTTTGCATGATGCCCTTGCAGGGATTGCCGTAGGACAGCCGCCAGGTGCCCTTTTGAATATCGAAAAGTGAGCCGGCCAAGGTTGTTCCCTGGACCTTTCCTTCGGGGTGTCGACAGGGAGAATAGGGCGCGCCCTGGTGGATTGAGAGCAGCCGGATCAGCGTGTCGCCGTCGACGTCGTCGAGGTGATTGGACAGGCGCTCGGCCTCGGCGGTCAGGATGCGGTAGCGGATCATGGACGAGGAGTTGACGTACTTCTCGTTCTGGGGAGTGGCCTTCATTTCATCGAGGAGCAGGTGGTTGGTATGCACGTACAGGTCTTTCACTTCGTACACCTGATGGTGATCGACTGAGGTTTCCACCGAGAGGATCTTCTTTTCCTTGACCGAGCCGATGTTGAAGTGGAAGGAGAAGGCCCGCTCGGGGTGGGTTACGATCTTGACCGCCTCGTCGAGGCTGCGGGCGTTGCGGACCGCCCGGGAGATGAAATATCGGGGGATTCCGCCGGGGCGCACCGCCCGGCCGTCGATGAAGTTGGTGGTAACCACCATGCCCGCGGCGTTCATGCTCGGGGCGCTGCCCGAGAATACGCCCGGATAGGTCAGGCGCAAGAACGACGGCTGGCCCGGCACCGACACCTTGACCATAAACATCAGGCCGTCGTAGGCCACGTGGCCGTCCTCGTTGTGGGCCAGCAGGAGACGGTCTTTATAGGCCAGCGCCAACGTGGAGCAGCCCGGCGTCTCCGGCTTCGGCTGGTTCTTCATGGCGGTCAGCTCGGACTTGAGGATCAAGGTCATCATGTGGTCGAAGGGAATACCGGCACCCGCAGCCGCCCCCCGAAGCTCTTCGACCACTTCGGGGAAGTGCCGCTTGCCGGCCTGCAGGAAGGGCTCGTAGCGGTGGGTGCGATCTTCGTCCATGAAGCTTTTCAGGTCGTCGAACCACTTTCGCCTTCTCTGGATGCCTGCCTGGATCTGCCAGGCGAAGTGCTTGCCGATGGCGTGACCCACCTGGTAGGGCTCGCCGGAGACCTCCAGGTACGGAAAGAATTTTTCCTTCCCGGTGGATTGCCGGCAGGGGCGGGCCTGCTTGTGGCAACCGGACGGCAGCAACAATCCCAGGACCGCGCCGGATGTGCCTACCAGAAATTCGCGGCGGTTCATGCGTTCACCTGCTGATGGGCATAGGCCTGAATGATCTCACGCAGTTTCTTGGCCATCGGGCCGGGCTTGCCCGTATTCACCCGGGCGTCTCCGATTTGCACCACCGGCATGACTTCCTTTAGCGTGCTGGTGAGCATGACCTCGCGGGCGGTCCAGAACTGCTCGGGAAAGATGTCGCATTCCTCCACCTCGAAG
This sequence comes from Deltaproteobacteria bacterium, assembly GCA_030622135.1. GTDB lineage: Bacteria > Myxococcota > B64-G9 > B64-G9 > B64-G9 > JAUXGL01. Next base: position 35,661 of record JAUXGL010000014.1, on the reverse strand, counting down.
CCGTGCCGGGAGGCCAGGTCAATCACCAGCCGCCGGGTCACTCCCTCGAGGATGCCGATCCGTAGCGCCGGGGTGTAGAGCTTTTTCTGGTGGTACATGAACACGTTCGCCGAAGTGGCTTCGGTCACTCGGCCGAGGACGTCGAGCATCAGGGCATCGTCGAAGCCGGCGCGCCGGGCTTCTAGAAGGGCCAAGATAGAGTTGAGGTAGTTGCCGCTCTTGATGGCCGGGTCGAGTGCCGCGGGCGGATTGCGGCGGATCATGGGTATGTGCACCTTGATGCCCGCCGCGTACATCCAGTCGGGGAAGTGCTCGTACTCTTTAACCAGGATTACCGTAAGTGATCCCGTGGACTTGGTTGGATCCAGCGTGATGGGTCCGCCGCCCCGAGTGACGATGATCCGGCAGTAGGACTCGTCGTTTCCCGCCGCTTCGATGGTGGAGTGGATTTGCTTTTCGAGCCAATCCCGGTCGGGCAGCCGGATGTCCAGCCGGGCCGCCGAGCGCTCGAAGCGATCCAGGTGCTCCTTTAGCGTAAAGGGCTTCCCTTTGTAGGTGCGGATTACTTCGTAGACCGAGTCGCCGTAGAGGAATCCGCGGTCCAGGACCGAAACGACAGCCTCCTCGGGCCGGCATAGTGTCCCGTCGATGTTGACCAGAAGTGGCATCCGAATTCCCCATCTACCGGTATGCGATCATTTTGCATGCCCGGGCCGGTCTCGTCAAGCGGCCTGGATTTCAATATAGGGGAATCTTTATCTTGGGTTAGGCCGGTTAGAAGCGCCAGGTCAGCGCCAGGCTGGCGCTGTCGGGGCCTACGGCTACGGTGGGCACGGGAACGCCGCGAAGTTTCAGGGCGGAGCCTTCGTTCATGAGTTCCTGGTTGTAAGTCTCGGCCGCCGAGGAAATGGAGCCCCAGGAGATGAACTCGAACACCATGCTGAGAACGAAAAGTCCGCCGCCACCGACGGCGATGAGGAGCCCGCCGTTCTCTCCCAGATCCAGATCCTTGGAAATCTCGCTGTAGATACTTTGGTATAAAAGGCCGAGGGCGATGACGCCGAAAGAGGTGCCAGCCGAGATGTTGGCAACCGTGTGCCATCCCTTGTAGCTATTGAAGCTGCTCAAGGCGTCGGCGTTTTCCTCGATGACGTCTTCGAACTTATTGCCGTCCTCGTATATACCGTAAGTCTTCTCGTCCATGGTGTACTTCTCTCCCGCGAAGAAGAGGAAGCCGTGATGAGTGGTGACCTCCTGGGCCAAGGCGGTGCCCGCCGCCAGCACGATAGCAGCCAACATCGCCACGGTAACAAGTCTCTTGGTCATGATAAATCCTCCGGATGTTCACTTTCCGATTTGGGTCAAGATCAATGGTTTGAGGTGATCCTTACAGGCGAAAACCTTCTGGCCGAACTGGTTGACGATGGAAATCATGAGCTTCAAGCAGACCTGCGGCCTCTGCTTTTGAAGCTTGGCGAAGTCTCTCCGGGAAATTTCCAGCACATCGCAGTCGGTTTCCGCCGTGGCCGTGACCATGCGGTGGCCCCCGATGAGCAGGCTAAGCTCCCCGAAAGCCTCGCCCGGGGCCAGCTTCTCCAGGATCTGATCCTGTCCGTCGGCGGGCCGTATGCTCAAACGCACCACCCCGAGCACCACGATGAACATGGATTCCGCGACCATGTCTTCGACGAAGATCGGTGTGTTTGCAGGGATTTTCCGTTCCCGGGCGATCTTCTCCATCATGGCCATGCCCGACTCGGAAAAACCCCTGAAAAGCGAGCAGGATTTCATGACCGTTTGTTTGGACATATTCTTACCTGTATAGCAAAACTTTGCATATCTGGGCAAGCGGAAAATTCCTGGCACGGGTTTTGCTTTACTTTGTTGACAACCGTGTCACATGGAAGGAATATCCATTCCGGCACAACCTGAAAAGGAGTACCTCATGACAGACGGAAAAAGGGACATTGCCAGCGCTTCGGGAAAACTGGGCATATTGATGCCCGGCCTCGGGGCGGTGAGCACCACGTTTATCGCGGGTGTTGAGGCGATCCGCCGGGGCATGGCCAAGCCGATCGGCTCGCTGACCCAGATGGGCACGATACGCCTGGGAAAAAGAACCGAGGACCGCTCACCCGCCATAAAGGAGTTCATCGATCTGGCCGATCTGAACGGCCTTCGCTTTGGCGGCTGGGATGTTTTCCACGACAACTGCTTTCAGGCCGCGCTCAACTGCGAGGTGCTGCAACGCGATCTCCTCGATGAGGTGCGACCCTTCCTGGAGCGTATCCAGCCCATGCCGGCCGTGTTCGATCCCCGTTACGTGAAGAAGCTGCGGGGCGACACCAGCAACGTCAAGGAGACCGGCACTCTGATGGAGAAGGCCGAGGCGCTCATGCGTGACATCGACGCCTTCCAGGAACGGGAGAAAGTAGACCGGTTGGTCATGGTCTGGTGCGCCAGCACCGAGGCCTTCCTGGAGTCGAAACCCGTTCACCAGGACCTGGCCGCGTTTGAAAAGGGCCTCAAGGAGAACGACCCCGATATTCCCCCCAGCATGGTCTACGCCTACGCGGCCGTGAAAAAAGGCGTTCCCTTCGCCAACGGCGCGCCCAACCTGACCATCGACGTCCCCGCAATGCTGGAGCTCTGCGACCAGACCGGCGCGCCGATCTCCGGCAAAGATTTCAAGACCGGCCAGACCCTGATGAAAACCATCATCGCCCCCGGTCTCAAGGCCCGCATGATTGGCCTGAAGGGTTGGTTCTCGACCAACATCTTGGGCAACCGCGACGGCGAGGTCTTAGACGATCCCGAGTCCTTCAAGACCAAGGAGACCTCGAAGCTGGGCGCCCTCGAATACATCCTCCAGCCCGACAAGTATCCGGAACTCTACAAAGACTTCTACCACAAGGTCCGCATCAACTATTACCCCCCGCGTGGCGACCAGAAGGAGGGCTGGGACAACCTGGACATCTTCGGCTGGCTGGGTTACCCCATGCAGATAAAGATAGACTTCCTCTGCCGCGACAGCATCCTGGCCGCCCCCATTGTCTTGGACCTGGCCCTTTTCTCGGACCTGGCAAAAAGGGCCAACCTCAAGGGCATCCAGGAGTGGCTGAGCTTTTACTACAAGAGCCCCATCCACGGCCCGGGCCTCTATCCCGAGCACGATCTCTTCATCCAGCAGATGAAGCTCAAGAACACCCTGCGCCACCTGAAGGGCGAAGACCTCATAACCCACCTGGGCTCGGAGTACTACGACTTCTGAGAAACTGGTTGGCGCCCAGCACCAGCCCGACGCCGATCCCTACCAACTTGCACACCCGCCGGACCAGTTCCATCGACAGCCCTACGACCGGCGGGTAACCAATCATCCCGAAGAGGACCGCACTCCCCCCCTCGGCCACGCCTATCTGACCAGGCACGAACGACAGGAAGCCTCCTATCAGCAAGGCTCCCGCTTGAGAAAGCATTGCCAAAAGCACCAGCTCTGGCATCCCCGCACAGGGGAGCAGAGCGTAGAGCAGTATCCATATCTCCAACATCTGAAGCAGTCTCACCAGCAACCAGCTAAATAGCGAACGCAGAAAAAGAACCGGGCGATCGGTGAGGAACTCCCGTATCCGACAGTCCACAGCCCGCGCTTTGGTAATCCAGGTTTCGGGATCCTTGAAGCGCACAAAGGGTAGCCGGGCGAGCAGCCGAATCATCCGATCGGCCAGTCCCATTCGTAAAAGGATGTAGAACAGCACCACCGGGATGAGGATCCCCAGAAAACCAAGAAGCAGTGAGAGGGAAACCCGGGAGTGGAATCCTGCCAGCGCACATACCAACGGACCTATCAGCACGAACACCAGAGAAGACAGCGAAGCGATGAGATTCAGAAGAACGAGCGAAGCAACCAGTTCCTCTCCGGAAAGCCTGCCCCGGTCCTTCAATATGGTCCCGGCCAGGACGTCGCCCAGCGACCTCACCGGCGTTAGCGAGTTGATCACGTGCCCGGTCCAGTATGCGCACAGCACCTCGCCAAAGCCGGCCCGCGAAGACTGAGGATCAATGACCTCATACCATCCCCGGGCCATGAACACGATCCCGATCAGATGTACCGCCACTGCCGCGGGAAAAAGCCAGCCTACTTGAACCAGCTTCATTCCCAAGTCGGCGATGTCCAAATGGACCAGCAGGACCACGAGCAGACCTGCTCCCAGCAGCAGGAGGGCTACTTGAAACAGTCTCCCCGGCGGAACCCGGGAAGGCCCGTGGACCCGTTTTGGAATAACGAGCGGCAGATCGCTGGCTCTTCGCGACAACATTGTTTCGAGAAAGCAGCAACATTCGTGCCAGGAGAAACCGGTGTCCGGGGCCCGTCACAACGTAAAAGTGTGTGCGGTATTTTCACACTGTTGTTGAATTTGAACGTTTTTATATGTGCTCTACCCGGGTGAAGGTTTCTTCCGCCTTTTTTTTATCGCTGAGGTAGGCGACATCCTGGGGTTTGCGCCTGCGGGCCAGAACCATTAGCTGGCGCGGTTTTACGTGGAGGAAGGCAAGAGGTTTTTCTACGAGCCGCACGAAGCTGGTGGGGGGCAGGCTGAGACTTATGTTCTTGAGCGCTTCCACCATTGCTCCGATGACCGGAACCCTACGCCGGGCCGGCAGGTTGAACACCTGGACCCAGTGCGACGAGTAGCGGAAGTTTTCACAAACCTCCAAGGGCTCCCAACCGGTCGCGCGGAGCAGGTCGGTGAACCCAGCCGCGGTGTAGGTCCGGGCGTGAGTCACCGGAAGATGGCCGGGGGGTTCCAGGGGCAGGAAGAAAAGCCCCAGGGCGTTGTCGCGGGTGTGCGCCGCCAGGAGCTTGAGCGTCCGGGCATCGTCAGGCACATGCTCGATAACATGCGAGGCGATTACCAGATCGTAGTCAGAGGACGGGAACCGGGGACTGCCGTCGGGATTGCTGCAGACGAAGCTAGTCTTCTCGTGTCGTTTCAGCCGCGGATCGGCCTTGATGGCCGCGACCGCCTCCTCGGCCAGCTCGCAACCGTGCAGCGTGCTGGTGTTGTCGAAGCGGAACAGTAGGTACCCGGTTCCGAAGCCGAGCTCGTACACCTTCATTCGCTCGAAAGGCACCCGGCGTTTGTTGAACAACTCTTCCATCAAGAACAATCGATACCGGCAGTCGTAACGAAAAAGCCAGCGTATTCGTCTGAGCCGGGTATAGAAGCTCCGGCCGTACGTCTTCCTTTGACACTCCGGTGCAGAAACATCTTGCATCGTCTTTCCCCTTTGGCAAAAAGTTACAATTCAACTAAGCAACATTTGTGCCAACCGCAGCGGTGGGTGGAGTCGGGTGAGAGACTTATTTTTTCTGCGAAGGGAAAAAGTGGATCAGCTGTGATGTGGCTCCGCTCACGATGATTGTTCTCATGGTCAATATGCACTGGACCATGAGCCCGGCCGCGGGATCCAGTCCCAGGAGCTTGAACAGGAACCAGCCGGATGCTTCGGTGGTCCCGATCCGGGAAGGCAGGAGCCCTACCAGGTAGGCCATGAGTGCGAATCCCGTCCAGATCATACCGGTAGTGGCAAAGTCGTAGTCATAGCCGATGAATACCAGAACGGCATACACTATTATCCAGGACAGGATGTAACTGGCGAACTGCAGCAAGATTATCTGAAAATAGGCTGATGTATTCGTCTTTGAAAATGTTCTTACGACATTGTCGATTTCCCGGGCCTTGGCTACTACTCTGTCCGGATCGCGCCGGACTATTCTGACCAGCCGCAGAACCCGCGCGGCAATATTCGCCAGACCGATGTGAACGAGCACCTTGAATATCAAATAGGGTGTAAAAGCAAGTATGGAGGCCAGGATCATCCATAGTGCCAAATCGGACATCTGGGATGATCCGAATATCCAGGCTATTGTCGCCGAGCACAGAGTTGCGATTGGCTTGGTAAGTTTCAACAAGTAGTTCCAGATAATGATGCCTGATATTGAGGTTTTTGAGGATATCCGTTGGTTAAGCAGCGTTACTTTTACTACTTCCCCCGCTTCCCACGGAATGACGCGGTTGACGATGGCCCCGGCTTGATTGGCCACATGCACGTACAGCAGCGAGACATCCTCCAGCAGCGACTTCTTGAGAGCCAACCCTCCCAGGATACTGTGGAAAACCCCCAACCCCAGAACGACAACCATGCCGGAGAAGCCCAGCCGGGTTGCATACTCGGCTATCTTGCCCCAGCCGACCCGGTCTAACAGCCACAAAAGCAGCGCCAGGGATGCGCTGACGAACAAGATGCGCCAGACTTTTTTCCAGAGTTTTCTTCCGGATTCGCTTGAGTTCTCGGTGTTTTTCCGGTTTTCCATGTTGGGCTGCATTGTCCGTGAAGCCGTTGTGGATGATTTGTTCGCGTTGTCCGGTTGCCAACGTAATAAACTTGCCAATGAAAAGCAATGTTCGTGCCACCCGGATCTGTTCCCGTTTGACAATAACTCCCAATTGGCTACAAGGTCTCCGGCAGCCAGGGCGCATTGGCATGGAAACTGCTTAGCCGGAGAGGTAGTCATGCAGATTCAACCATCCGATCTTACCAACGAGTGGACGGCTGTGCTGATCGCCTGTGGTCACGATCACCTGGTGGGTGACCGGTCCGCGCCTCTGGCTAGTGTGGCCGGCCTGACCCTGATTGGCCGCCAGGTGAAGACGGCACTGCATGGAGGCGCGGCAAGATGTTGCCTGGTCACTGCATCCGGTTCCAACGCTATTGAGGCGGAAGCCCGGAGCTCCTGGACGCACTCGGATGGTTTCGACATTGTTCGGGTGGACGCGAACATTTCGGAAACGGATGCTTTGCTCGCTGCGGTTTCAAAAGAAGACCAACGTGTGGTGACATTTTTTGCCGACGTTTCATTCTCAAGAAACCTGCTCCAGGGACTTCTGCAGGATGGATTGGGTCATCGGGATGCCCTGGTGGCTGTGGGCCCGGCGGAGCGCTGGGATGTCGCGGACTCGTTCCATCGGCCCATGGGTGCGGATGGCAGCCGGTTCGCCGGACTGGCTCTGCTTTCGGGAAAGCTGGCCCGGGAGGTTCCCCCGGGCATGACCTTGGCCGAGGCGCTGGATGCGGCCGGAAAAACGAGTGGGGTTCGGCTGCGCCCCATGGAAAACAGCTCCACTCTTCGGATGAGAACGAGAGAGGATCTGAAGCTCGCTGAAAAGCTTCAGCTCCGCGCACTGCGTCGCAACAACGATGGAATCGTCTCCCGATGGCTCAACCGGCCGGTTAGCCTCTTTCTGACTCGGCATTTGTTCCTGCGCCTGCCGCTGACTCCCAACCACATCACCTTCATCGCCGGAGTCATTGGCTGGGTTGCCATTGTCATAATGTTCCTCTGGCCGGGTTACAGGTGGGTGCTTTTGGGTGCTTTCTTGTTTCATGTGTCTTCGGTTCTGGACGGTTGTGACGGAGAGGTTGCCAGGCTGCGCTTCCAGTTCAGCCGCTTCGGGGAGTGGTTCGACAACGTTCTCGACGAATTCAACAACGCTGCTTTCATTGCCGGCATCGGCTTCGGCATCTTCATGTCCGGAGGGCACGCAATACTGGCCTGGGCGGCCGGCTTCTACTTTCTGGCCATCGCGCTCTGCGATTCGGCGGTCTTCTATCAACTGGTTCGCCGGCGCGGCGGCACCGGGAACTTCGAGAAGTTCCGCTGGTTCTTCGAGGGCGAAGAGACCTCCTCAGCGCCCAATCATACCGCCTACCCCCCCAAACGCCCATTCTCGGCCTGGTTGAAGGAGTTGCCCCGCCGCGATTTCTACATCTTTTTTCTGTTGATTCTGGCTGCCGCGGATCTGCTGGTGATTGGTTTCTGGATTGCGGTGGCCACCGGCGTGGCGCTATTTTTCCTGGGCGCCATCCAGTGGATTGTCCAGATCCGCACAAGAAGAACCTAGGATATCCAGAAAATGCCTGGCGCGGGCCAGATAGCCGTCATGCTGGTTGAACTCGCCTTCTTCAAAAACAAATTTATCGTCAATCAGCCGGAGACGTCCGGGTTTGTCGTCTGCCAACATCTTGACGCCGCTGCGGATTCCGGTAATCGACTGCAGTTCGTTGACCAGGAAGCGAGCATCGTGAGTTTCGAAAACATCGACACCCATTGAAAGGAAATTTCCCTTTTCGCAGATTTCGTTTACCAAAAACAGCACTTCATCCGGAGGTCTCTCCCACCCAACCCGGTGCGAACCGCTGGCGAAATTGCCGCGCAGGAGTTTCTTGCGCCCAAAGAAAGAGTCACCGATTTTGATCACCCGCCACTCCCACTTGATCTTATAAAACTCCTGAACTATGGCGTAGTGACGTTGGTTGGCCCCGGGGAGTGGTATGGGTATTCCGCGGAAGCTGTATCCGTTGTAGCCCGATGCCATCACGGGATGGAGAAGACCGAAAATCTTACCGATGATCTTCCGGGCTTGACTGTAGTTTTTTACGATGTTGACCAGTTTGGCGGCTGAACCGGTACTGGCCTTGAATACAACCGGATAGGCGCACTGCTTCAGGTGTTTCAGAGCGTCTTGCTTGCGAACGAAGATGTGTGTTTTCGGATGCGGGAAACCATGTATCTCCAGCCAATGTGCCACCATCCGCTTGTTTTCGTAGATGTACAGTTCTTCCCATGATGGATAGATCGGGTAATTCAATACTTTGTTGATGCAATACAGACGCTCGTCGAAAAAGGCCTTGCGTTCTTGGAAATCGGACGGAGGCCGGGCGAGAAACCCACGGCAATCGCTTTTTTTTACATTCTGAGCCCAATCCGGGGCGAGAATATCGACAACTTCATAGTCGACGTTCAGGTCCCGGCAGGCGCCGATGTACTTTTTGTAGGTGTTGTCGAAAGACGTCAAGATGCCGATCTTGAGTTTCATTGGTCCCCTAAGCGGTTGGCCTCTAACAATTGGTCATATACCTGGACAGTGCGGTCGACAATATGGTTTGGAGTGGGTGCAAAGCGCGCCGCCACGTGCTCTCGTCCGCGCAAGCCCATCGCGCGCAGTTCCGCGGAGCTACGGGCCAGCATCTTTTCCAGCGCTCGGGCCAGGCCCGTCCATGACCAGGTCGGGACCTCGATCCCGGTGCTACCGGGCTCGACTACACGATCCACATTGGCCGCATGTGACAAGATCGCCGGAAGGCCACAGGCGCAGGCCTCCAGGGCCGCGTTGGACAGGCCCTCCCACAGCGACGGCATGACTAGCATGTCCGCGGCCCAGTAAAGGGAACGCATCTCCCGTTGCGCGCCCAGGAACCTGACCTGTTCCCGCAGCCTTGCCTTTTTCGCGAGTATGTTCACCATACTCGCCGTTCCTAGATCCCGCTTTCGTCCGGGCAGCAGCAGCAGGGTGTCTTCGGGGATCCGGTTTTTGTCGAGCAACCGGTTCAGGGCCAGCAGGATTGCGAGTTGGTTCTTCTGGAGACCAATCCGGCCGGGGAGCAGCAGAACCGGCCGATCCCCCGTAAGCTGCCAGCGCTCCCTGGCTTCGCTGCGTTCTTTCTCGCTGGGGGGGCGGAAGAACTCTATATCCAGGATGTTGTGGATGACCTGGATGCGCTCCGGGTTCACGCGGGCCAGGTGGGTCAGTTCTCGGCGGACTCCTTCCGAGTTGGTGAGCACCGCCTGGCAGCGGTCGGAAAGCAGTTTCTCCACCAGCAGGTACCGCGGCTGAATCATCCGGTTGCGGCATGAAGAAATGATGATGGGCATGCCCGCCCAGAGGGCGGCCACCCGGGCCCAGAAGTTCGACTTGTCGCGAAATGAGTGCACGATATCGGGTTTTTCATCCCTCAGGATATCGGCGAGTTTCAAGAGCCCCTGGAGATTCATCTTTTTCTGGCCCAGGATATATCGCGGTTGGTCGGGCGGTAGCTCCTCGCGAAAAAAGATATTGTCGTGATACAGGCACAAGATCGGTTCGAAGCGCTCGGGCAGGTTGCGGATCAGCTCCAGGATCTGCCGTTCGGTTCCACCCTGCTGTAGATTGGGAATGAAGTAGAATATCTTGATTTTGCCGTTCTTTTCGCCGGGTACCCTGAGCATCGCTTCTGAATAGCACAGTCGACCGGGAGCGCCAATGGATTTTGGAAATGGAGCGCTTTGGGGATTTGGGTTGAGGTGGCATGTTTATTGCTGTAGTTTCCGGAGGTCCTACTGGCCGAGGAGAAAAATCGTATGCAAGCGATCATTCTAGCGGCGGGAACCGGCAGCCGGCTGAAATCCATGACCGAATCGATCCCCAAGGCGTTGGTTCCGGTCGCGGGAAAGCCGCTTTTGGCCTATACGCTCGCGTTCGCACGTCTGGTGGGGTGTGACGAGATTACGGTGGTTGTGGGTGCGTTTTGCGATAAGATGCTGGATTTCTTGTCGTCTTTAGGGTTCTCGGAAGAAAACTGGGTGGAGAATCCCGACTATCTAATCGGCAACCTCTACTCGCTTGGAGTCGCAAGAAAAGAGATTCACACTGATTTTTTGCTGCTGAATACCGACCATATCTACCACCGGGACATCGCCGGGAAAGTTCGCGGTCAGTGTACCGACCTGGTGGCGTTTTGTGACCAAGATCGCAAGCTGGGCGCCGACGACATGAAGGTGTCTTTAAGCCACGAGGGTCGCTTGGGGCAAATTTCCAAACAGCTTACACCTTACGACCGGGGCTATGTGGGGATGACTTTCTGCCCGGCCGGGTTGTTGCGGGCCTACTTCCAGGCGTTCGATCGAGTCGCTGAGAAATACGGGGACCGCGCCATAGTGGAGATGGTGCTGGGCGACCTGGCCAACAACGGTTGTCCGCCCGCGGTTGGTGATATAAGTGGTGTCGGGTGGCTCGAGATCGACACGCCCGAGGAACTTGTCGGTGCGGAAGATAAAATACGGTCCGACACCGGAAAGTTCTCGGTATTGGAGCCTGTGTAGTGACAATCAATGCACCCAAATTGCCCAGAGTCTGCGTCTTTGATTTCGACGGCACCCTGGTCGATACCATGGGCGGTTTTGCGGACATTGCCGCAGAGGTGCTCGAAAAGCACTACGGCATCCCCCGGGTCGAAGGTCACCGGCGATACCTGCGGACCTCGGGTATACCGTTCTTCCAACAACTGGAGATCATCCGTCCGGGCGGGTCGAAAAACCCGGATTGTGCCGAGGAGTTCGAGTCCAAGAAACTCCAGGGTTTCTTCGATTCCGCCCCGCCGCAGACGACGGTTTCGGGTCTGGAAATGCTGGCCGTAAACGGGATCGGCCTGGTGGTTTCTTCGAACAACTTCCAGCACAACGTAGACGCTTATCTGGACAAGTACCCCCTGCCGTTGGACCTGGCCCTGGGGTTCGACGAAAACGGCATGGAGAAAGGCCGGCCACACTTCTCGAAGGTGCAGGGGCACTTCGGGATTGGGCCCGGGGACATGCTTTTCTGTGGCGACTCTCTAAAAGATGCTGAGCGGGCCATGAGTTGCGATGTTGGGTTTGTCGGAAAGACCGGTACGTTTTCTCGCGATCAGTTTCTCGAACGGTTTGAAAAGATAGACACTGTAGATAACATCCAGGAGCTGGCCGAACGGTTTCTGGGGAGAAGTTCTGGATGAAGACCCCCTGCGCTGGGTGCGTCCAACCGATGGGAGACAAAGATGATGACAAGTGGTAAGATGGTATTTCTGGTTGCGGCATTGTTTATTTCCGGACCGGCTGCAGCCGGAACGATGTCCCGCTTCGGTTCCGAGAAGCCGGTGAGCATGGCGGATTTCCAGCCCCACCTGATGGACTGTGAGAGCTACACCGAGGAGTGGAGCCACGGTGTCTGGACGGAGGACGGCCAGTGGACTATCGGTGTGGATTTCTACATTTCCAACCTGGGCATCGGCGACCACAAGGGCGGATTCCGGGCCAGGTTCAAGGATGCGACGGGAAAGACGATCAAGTGCAGTGCCAAGTATGACGACGACGAGTGGTCCTATTCCAAGAGCGGTTTTTTCCTCAAGTTCGGCAAGGGTCAGGTGCAGGGAGACCTGCGGGGCCTGAATGTCAAGATACGATGCAAGAAAATCAGCATGGATCTTCACTTCGAAAACGAGGTTCCTCCGCTGAAACCCGGCGGCGGAAAGCTGCGTTTCGGCGGCGACGGCGTGTACAGCATGGTGTTCACCAGCCCGCGGTCCAAGGTGACCGGGACGGTGGTGGCCGAAGGCAAGACCCGGCAGATCAAAGGCGTGGGTTTTGCGACCCATTCCTACTCGAACATGTATCCTCACAAGCAGATCCGCCGCTGGTTCCGTTTCAAGACCATCAACAAAGATATATCCATCATCATGGCGGAGGTAGAATCTGTACCCGCATATTACAGCGCGACCAACGGCTGGGTGTTGGTTATGGACTCGAAAGGCAGAATCGCAGCCACGGCTCGTACCAATTTCAAGTTCGACGGCTTTATTCAGGACACCAAATCTGACGAAGGGTACCGGATACCCCGGCGGGTGAAAATCGTGGCAGTCGATGGAAAGACACAGGTCACCGGGGTACTCCTGATGAAGAAAATAAAGGAGATCCGGGATCCCACAGCCGACCTGGATGTGATCAGGAGAACGATTGTTCGCCGGTTCACCCAGCCTAAAGACTATTACATTGCGTGTAGCTACAAGATACGGATCAAGACAGAAGCGGGCGATCGGACCGTAGACGATGAAGGCACGTATCGGTTCGTCTACGTAAATCCATAAAGCCGCCGATCCAATGCGTTTAAACTGCATATCACTGCTCATGGTTCTGGCTGGAGTTCTTGCGCCGGCTTGTTCCTGTCAGTCGGATGCGACCGGGAGGCATCCAAAGCACCATGACCGGATGTGCTGGCACCGGATTGAAACCGGTGAGGCCCCCGCGGCGCGTCTGGACCACGCCATGGCCGTCGACCCGTCCGGACGGCAAATCTACCTTTGGGGTGGCCGCGGCGGAGATCGGTTTTTCAACGATCTTTGGGCGTTCAGTCCTGATCAACCGGCATGGAAGGAGATAAAAAACGACACAGCGCCGTCGGCTAGGAGCGGTCACAGCCTGGTGTTCGACCCCGCCTCCAAGCGACTGATTGTTTTTGGGGGATTCAGTTTCGACAGTTCCGGAGAGGTGAAGTTCCATTCCGACTTGTGGTTGTACTCCGCAGACGACGGATGGAGCCGCGAGTTCTTCAGCGCGGGACCGGCGGGACGCGCCTGGCACGCGGCGCTGGCGACCCAGGACGCCATGGTGATCTTCGGAGGATTCGGCGGACCGCCGCACTACTACCGGCAAGACATCTGGTCCCTCGACTTCAGGGAGCTTTCCTTTCGGCGCGCAGCCACGGACGGTGGTCCGCTCATGGCTGGGTCACCGGTCTTGCTGGATATGGGCGGCCCCACTTCACTGCTCGCTTTTGGGCCATCGGCTCTGCATGTATTTGGACGGGTGGGAATGCCTGATCCGACCAGGACCGGGCTTTGGTCGCTCCAGATCGAGCTGGATGTGTGGTCGCCGGTGGAATCCAGGAATTCTCCCGATCACGACTTTACCCTGGCAGCCAGGGATCCCACCGGCAAGATGCTATTGGTGGGTCGGGGACCCGACGAGGAAGACGAAGACCGCGAGTGGAGCTTCTGGACAATCACCGCCGGTGACGAGGAGTGGCGAGACTTCGAAGTCGCGGGCGGTCCGGCGACTGCGCACCGGTTGGCCTGCGCTGCGGAGCCGGGCCGGCCCGGTAGCTGGATTTGTTTCGGCGGGGCTCACCGTCGGCAGCTAAGCGCGGAGACCTGGTCGCTTTCTCCGTGCGAAGAATCGAGTGTGGAATGAGCTCTCCCTTCAATAGGCTGGTCGGGCGTTACACCGACTTCTTGATCCGCCACCACCAGCCAATCCTGGTGGTGGCGGTGCTGGTGACCGCGCTGGCCGGTTTGTCTGCTTCGCGGTTTACCATCAAGACCGATTTCGCCGAGTTGCTGCCCCAGGACGAGCCTTCCATCAAGGATCTGGAGAAGGCCAAGAAACGCAAGGGGGGGTTGTCCAGCATGTTTGTCGCGGTGACCGGTAAGGACGTCGAGGCCAACCGCAAGCTGATCGACGATCTGGTGAGTCGCTTCAATGAGATGCCGGAGGAATATATCCATTACTTCAAATACGACATAAACCAGGAAAAGGAATTTTACGAAAAGCACAAACACTTGTATGCCGACACAGAAGACCTCGATGAGTTATACCGGCGCCTGAGCGACAAGATTCGCTACGAGCGCATCAAGAACAACCCGGTGCTGAGCATGGACTTCGACGGGGAGGAGCTTGCACCGGTCGAGTTCGATATCTCCGACATTCGTGGCAAGTACGAGAAGAAGACCTCATCCTTTCAGCGTTACATCGACGGGTATTTCACCTGCGAGGACGGGCACCTCTTTGCCATCCTGCTCTATCCCCCCGTGGCCTCCACCGGCGTGGAATTTGGAAAACGGATGCATAAGGCCGTCAAGACGGCGACCGCGGAAGTGTGCTTTGGCGGTGAGTTGCCCGACAAGGCCGACCTCGAAAAGATCATCGATGAGAAATGCCGCGAGCGTTATCACCCGTCCATCCAGGTTGGATTCACCGGCGGCATAGTGACCGCCATCGTGGAGCAGGAGGCCATCGTCTCTGACCTCATTTTGGTGACCTGCGTGTGCCTGTTCTTCGTGGGCCTAGTGGTGCTTTTGTTCTTCAGGATTTTCCGGAGCCTGCCTATTATCGGAATCCCGCTCCTGATGGGCACCACCTGGACCTTCGGGATCTCCATTTACATTGTGGGGCACCTGAACACCTCCACGGCCTTCCTGGCCGCGATCATCGTGGGGAACGGCATCAACTTCGGGCTGATCCAGCTCGCGCGCTACATCGAGGAGCGTCGTTCGGGTAAAGACATGCGCGCGGCCCTGTGCGCCGCCCTGAAGTATACAATGAAGGCCACCTCCACCGCGGCCTTGGCCGCCAGCATTGCCTACGGATCGCTGATCATCACCAAGTTCAGGGGCTTCAACGGCTTCGGATACATGGGCGGCCTGGGAATGATCCTTTGCTGGTTCTCCGCGTTCACCATCCAGCCGGCATTCATGGTGCTGCTTGAAAAGATATTGCCGCTTCGTTTCAAGAAGAAAGGCGAAGGCATTCCCACGGGGCTCTTTGCCCGGCCTTACGCTCGCTTCGTCTGGCGTTGGGGTATCCTGTTGCACGTGGTGGGATGGCTGTTCGCCGGCGTTTGCATCCTGGTTGCCATCTCGTACATCAAGGATCCTTTCGAATACGACTTCAGGAACCTGAGGAATCAGCGGGAGGGCGTGGCGACCTATCAGCTCGGCAACCGGGTGGACAAGATATTTACTCGCCGGTTGAATCCGTTGTTCATCTTGGCGGACCGCGAGGATCAAGTTCCATTGATCATGACCGAGCTCGAAAGAAAAAACACCACCGGCTCCTATCGCGGCCTGTTCCAGGAGGTCAAATCCATCTACTCCTATCTTCCCAAGGATCAGAAGAAGAAGATCGGGATTCTCAAGAAAATAAGGAAGCTTTTGACCAAGAGCACCTTAAGCTGGTTGTCAGACGAGGACCGGGAGGAGGTGGAAAAATACCGGCCTCCGGATGACTTGAAACCGGTCGGCATGGGAGATCTGCCTGTCGCCATCGCGCGCATGTTCACCGAGTTGGACGGAAGGATGGGTCTGCCTATCGCCCTTTATCCTCGCCACGGTCGCTCAGTGTGGGACGGGCAATTTCTGATGGAAGTGTCCGATGCCAGTCGGAAGGTTTCCTTGCCGGATGGGGAGACGGTCACATCCGCGGGCGTGGCCACGATCTTCGCGGACATGATCCGGGCCATCGAGCGGGACGGCCCGCGGGCCGTGGTGGCTTCGCTGCTCGGGGTGATGCTTCTGGTCCTGATCGCATACCAGGGCTTGAAGTACGTCTTGCTGATACTCGTGTCGCTGTTCTTCGGCGTGGTCTGGACAGTGGGTCCGGTGGCCATGATCGGTATGAAACTAAACTTCCTCAACTTCATCGCTCTGCCCATTACTTTCGGCATCGGTATCGACTACGCGGTCAACGTCCTCAATCGATACCGAATTGAAGGCCCGGGATCCATCCAGCGGGTCATCGGCAGTACCGGGGGTGCGGTGATTCTCTGCTCGCTGACGACGTTGATCGGGTATTCCTCCTTGCTGATTGCCGACAACCAGGCGCTAGTGTCCTTCGGCATTCTCGCCAACATCGGCGAGGTGGCCAGTCTCGCGGCGGCGGTATTCCTACTGCCCGTTTTAGTGCAGATGGTCGAGCAACACGACACCAGGGTAAAGGCTCAGCTAAGCAGGAAAAACGGCGCTTCTTCGTGAGACCTGTATTCACACTGTATACGAAATACTACACCATAGAACCGTCATGGGGCCGTCTTCATGGAGGTTTTTGAAAAAACCATGATTTTTTCGCTCCCGGGATAAGAATTAATAACGGAATAACAAATACATCCGTTTTCCGAAAGGATCGACCCGGTTTTATAGAATATTATCGGATTGGTACGTAATTTGCATCAAAAGCTCCTGACCTGGTGGGTGTATTTGGAGTAGTTGGCTAAAATCGATATTGGAGGAGCATCATGGAAGTGAAGACCAGCGATCATCCTCTGCTCGACAGCAACCCGAGGATATCGGATCGAGTCAAGGATCTGAAGCCCTATGATCCGGTTTCGTCGCTCGATATCATCAAGAGCAATCCGGGGATCACCCATTTCAAACTGGACTGGAACGAAACCACCATCCCGCCCTCGCCGCGGGTGCAGAAGGCGTTGCTTGAGTACTTGAACAACGGCTCGCGGCTTGAGTGGTATCCCGAGATGTACTCGGCCACGCTGTTTGAACACCTGTCCGAGTATACCGATCGCCGGGCGTCCCAATTGCTGGTTACGAACGGTTCCGATGATGCCCTGGACCTGATTTGCCAGAGCTACCTGGATAGTACCGACAACGTGGTTTCTCCGGTTCCCACTTACAACCACTTCCTGCAGTTCGCCCAGAGGACCGGAGCCGGGATCAAGAAGGTCTCCGGCCAGACTCCCTTGATTCACTCATTGAAGGATATCTCCAGGGCCGTGGACGAAAACACCAAGATCGTGTATCTGGTGAATCCGAACAACCCAACCGGCAACATTTACTCTCCCGCCGAAGTGTACGAGTTGGCCAAACGTCATCCCAGTGTGTTGATCATATCCGATGAAGCTTACTACGAGTTTGCCCAGGTCAGTTGCGCCAGGTTGGTTGACGAATTGGACAACTTGGTTGTCACCAGGTCGTTTTCCAAGTGCTTCGGGCTGGCCGGCCTGCGAATCGGCTATCTGATGGCCCCCGAGTCAATCGTCAATAATCTTAGGCGGGTGTTCAACCCAAAGAGCGTGAACATCATGGCCCAGATCGCTGCGATAGCGGCTCTGGAGGACATGCCCTACTACCGTCGTTACATTCGGCAGGTAAAAAGAAGCGCAGCCCTCACGAAGGAATTCTGCGACCGGCGGGGAATTCCCTGCAAACCGACGTACGCCAACTTCATCCTGGTGCAGTTCGAGAATGCCCCGGAGATGGCCAAAAAGCTGGCTGACGTCGGTGTTCATATCCGCGACCGTTCCAAGTATCTCCCCGGAATCCTGCGTTTCGGCCTGGGCACGGAGGAACAAACGCGGGAGGTCCTCTCCCGACTCGACAAACTCCTGGACCAGCCCAACAACTAGCATCGCTCTAGGCTAAAGGTTTCCGCTCTGCGAACCAACCAGCGCTTCAGCAGCAGGTAGGAGACACCTCCCAGCAGCCCCCCGCTGGCGTCCGCCACCCAGTCGAGGAGTTCCGGGCTGCGGCGGGGGATGGTGCTCTGGTAGAGTTCGTCCAGGATGCCCAGGGTTGCCACGGCGATAAAAGTGATCAGCAACACCACCCACCACGCGCCGGGTTTAGGCAGGGAGTAGACGGCCCGTGCGGTAAGAGCGGCCAGCAGGGCGTACTCGATGAAATGCAGCAGCTTGTCGGGGATGAACTCCAGGATCGAATGTGGTCTTTTGGAAAGGGAGGAAAAAATAAATATCAGGCCGATGTATATCAACAGGGGGAGCCAGTAGCGCAGGAAAGTCCGCAGAGGTTGGACCATTAGACCGGGACCGGACATCTCTGGTTCCTTTGAGCAGTCAGTAAGTTACACCGTATCCCACGGACACCCGAGCATCCGTCAACTTCACGTCATCGTCAACAAAAACATGGCCATCACCGGGCACGGCCTCCCCTCGCCTGCGCTGGGTCTTTTCGGTTTGGGTGGCACCGCACATCTTTGGGGAGTAAGTAAAAAGGCCCGCCGGGGTTCCGGCGGGCCACATAGGGACATGTCGGATCGTTTTACATCTTGTATTTTCCGAAGTCCTCCGGCTTGAGGTTTTCCAGGAGTTCGGTCCACTTGTCTTTGTTTCCCTCTCCGCTCTGGTTGGGCTGTAGAACTTGCTTCAGTGCGCTTATGTCGAAGTGTTGCGATGTGTCGATCACCTTCTTGGACACGTATATCTCCGCGCTGCAACGCAAAGCCAGGGCGATTGCGTCCGAGGGCCGCGAGTCGATTTCTATCTCGGACCCGTTTAACTCGACGAACAGGGAGGCGTAGAAGGTGTTGTCCTTCAGGTTGTTTACTACGATCCGTTGCAGCTTGCCGCCCAGTCCCTCCAGGATGTTTCTCAGCAGGTCGTGCGTCATGGGTCTTCCCAACTGGATGCCCTCCAACTCGGTGGCTATGGCGCTGGCTTCGACCAATCCGATCCAGATGGGGATGGCCACCTCGTCATTCTCGCTCTTGAGGATGATGATGGGCATGTTGTTGGTGGAGTCCATGGTGATGCCTGCGACCGTCATCTTGACCTTCTCACCCATTATAACCTCCAACCTCATCCTTCTATGCTCATGGGCGGATGTCAACCATCGTCTCCGACTCTACATGGTAGATTGGGGTCAACCTTGGTCTCTCCCCAGAGGGTATGCCCGCGTACTTCAACTACATGAACATTCACGGTTTCTCCGGGGCGGAGGAATTGTGCTGCTGCGAAATTAACCACCCGGTTGCAGCGGGTGCGGCCGCGATAGGCGTCCGGGTTTCGGAGGCTCCGGCCTTCCACCAATACCGGGTGGATTCTACCGGTCAGGCGGGACAGGCTGTCTGCCGCCAACTCGACGAGCAGGGATTGAAGAGCCGAGAGACGTTCCAATTTCACCTGGCGTGAAATGTTGTCCGGAAGTTTACCCGCCGCGGTACCGGGCCTCTTTGAGTAAATGAACGAGAAGGCCTGGTCGAAAGCCGCGGCCCGGACCACCGCGAGGGTGTCTTTGAAATCCTCGTCATCCTCCGAGGGAAAACCCACGATGATGTCCGTGGTGATGCTGACTTCGGGCACTGCCCGGCGAAACGCCGCGGCCATTTTTAAAAATTGGGCACCGGTGTAACCCCGGTTCATCAAGCCGAGAATGCGGTCGGATCCGGATTGCAGGCCCAGATGGACGTGCTCGCACACCCGATCGAGTCCCGCCACCGCCCGGATCAAACTGGGGCTCAGGTCCTTCGGGTGGCTGGTGATGAAACGGATCCGATCCACCGCTCCCTGTCGGTCGAGGGCCTCGAGTAGTCCGGGAAATCCGGTGCCCGATTCCGGATCGTTGTAGGAGTTTACGTTTTGGCCCAGCAGGACGACTTCTCGGCTCCCGGCATCCGCAAGCGCTTTCACTTCCCGGAGTATGTCTTCCGCCGGCCGGCTGACTTCCCTGCCGCGAACGTGGGGAACCACGCAGTAGGAGCAAAAGTTGTCGCACCCCTTCATGATGGTTACCAAGGCGCTCGCCTTCGCCGGGATACCTTGCGGCTTATCAAGTGAAGGAACGGCGAAGCGACCCGACGTAGCCTTGGCGAAGTCGGGTTCTTGGCTACGGCGAGCAATGCTCCCGATCTTCAAGGGGACGAAGCAGGGATTGTCCCGGTCGTGCTGGTCAACCGCAATCACCGGACCGTGGCCGTCCTGGATGCTCGCAAGGATTTCCGGTAGCCGCCAGACCGCATCCGGTCCGATGATCGCATCCAGGTAGGGAGCCTTTGAAAGCAGCCGATGGCCTTCTTGCTGGGCCAGGCATCCGGCCAGGATGATTCGGCACCCTTCGGTTTTCTTCCGCTGCTGGTGTCTTCCTACCTCGCTCAGCGCCTTGTGCTCGGGTTTGGCCCGGACCGAGCAGGTGTTGACGATCACCAGGTCGGCTTCCTGGGGAGACCCGACCGGCCGCAGGCCCTGTCCCACCAGCAGCTGCGCCATGCGCTCGGAGTCGTGAACGTTCATCTGGCATCCGAAGGTGTGAATGTAAAAGGTATTCATGCTGGATATGCCCAGCCCGGCATCATGATTGACAATAGCGACGGTCAACGGTGGAACCGGAAGGGGGTTCCGTGGAGCAAGAGGCCCCGGTCGCCGCCCACCAGGCAACCGGCCGTACGCCGGTCGCACGAGATGGTGACCACCCGGGTCCGGGTGTTGAGCTTCAACGGTTTCCAGCTCTTGCCTCCGTCCTTGGTGAGAAAAACCTGCCCCGCCTCTCCGCCTACCAGCCCACGGTTGGCCCCCAGGAAACTCATGGCCCGCAGGGTGTTGTGGGTGGGCGCGGGCTGGGGCGTCCAGGATTTCCCCCCGTCCGTCGTGTGCAGCACGATGCCGGCATCGCCGCATACCCAGCCCTCCCCGGAGGATTCGAAGTGCAGGGCGTAGAGCGACCCGCGTCCGGAAAGCATTCTCGACCAGCTGCGCCCGCCGTCTTGCGTGTGGAACACCGCTTGCTTGTCGCCGACCACCCAGCCCCGGTTCTGGTCCACAAACTGGACCTGATTGAGGTCGCGATCGGTGGGAAGCCGGTTCAGGGTCCAGGTCTTTCCTCCATCCGTAGTGCGGATCACGCAGCCGATTTTCCCCACCGCCCATCCGTTCTGTCCGTCGACGAAGAAGATGTCGTTGAGGAATGTGTCCGGCCATTTCCCGAGGCTTTTCCAACTGCGCCCGCCGTTCGAAGTGCTCAAGATGCCGTGGTGTCCCGCCAGGGCAAATCCGCGCTTTTCGTCCACGAAAGAGATTCGTAACGGTTCCTTCGCGGGTTGTGAAAGTTGCTCCCATTTGTCTCCGCCGCCCGCGGAGTATTGGATCTCACCGCTCATGTAGGCCACCCAGAAGTGCCTGCGCTTGAGCACCTGAGTATCGGTAACGGTGGATCGGCTCTTTCCCACCGGCGTGTAGGCAAGCTCCCGGCCCCAGGGCGCCTTTAGGCGAGCCCGGGCTCCTCCGTCTCCCACCAGCAAGGCCTCGGACCGTCGCAGGAGAGCGGCATCGCGCCAGTTACGTTTCGGGGGGATTGGAAAATTCGTAAGCAGGCCCGAGCCCGGGTGGCCGACCAAAACGTTTTCGGGAATGCCGAACAGCATAAATCTACCGTCGGCGAGAAAACCCCCCGAGGTCAAACAGGTGCTGCCCCAGGACCCGGGAGTTTCGGGAAGCTTCAGGGATTTGAAGGTCTGGCCCGAGTTCAAAGAGAGGGCCACGGTTCCCCGGCAACCCGAAACCACGATGTGGCCCTGGCTGTCCACCGCCAGCCCGGTTACGTCTCCCGCCAAGGGCCGGGTGCGGGTCCACTTCAGGCCCCGGTCAACCGATACCAGCAGGGAGCCGTCCGTCGCGATCGCGGCGATGAGATCCTTCTGGTTGAAATCGAAGAACTTGAGGCCGGTTGCGCCGCGGATTTTTGCGACGGCGACGGCTGCTTTCTTCCGGTGCAGCCGAAACAGCGATCCGTCTCGGGTGCCCAGCCAGAAATC
Source organism: Deltaproteobacteria bacterium (assembly GCA_030622135.1). Classification (GTDB taxonomy): domain Bacteria; phylum Myxococcota; class B64-G9; order B64-G9; family B64-G9; genus JAUXGL01. The sequence goes on along the minus strand of JAUXGL010000014.1, from coordinate 13,703 downwards.
CCCGTGTCCCCGGATGTCGACCGCGGGCGACCCACCCGGAGAGGGGATCGGGATGAAGGATCTTCCCCCATTTCGGGTTCGCCACAGGCCCCCGTTGCGATCCAGTCCCCAGCCGTCGATCAGTCCGGTAAAGCGGATCTTTTTGAGTCCGATCTGCTCTTGGTTGGACCTCCAGACCAGCTTGGTGTCTCCCCCCGGCGCGAACCAGATGTTCCCGGCATTGTCCAGGATCAGGCAAGAGCGGCGGTTGGGGCAGCTGATGGAAATGAAGTCGTCGGAATGAATCGCAGGATCCACGGGGAAGAGCTGGCCCAGCAGAAGGGTGCATGCGAAGGTGATGGTTGCGGCACTCATGTCCTGCTCGTATAGCGCATGTGGAGACCAAAATCCACACCGAACCTCGCACACGCTGGCGGTGTCCAACTCGGCGGGCTACCCGTAAGTCAATGAAGTGGTGCGCTCAGGGGGGGGGCGGTGCCTTTCCGCATCAGCTGCAACCCACGGATCTTCCTTCTGACCAGCACTGCGTCATGAGCGTGCGGGGCCTTCTTGATGTAGGCCTTCAGCTCTTCGATGGCTTGCCGGTAATCGCCCTTCTGGCGGTAGGCGTCGGCCAGGGCCTTGTGCAGGTCGCCGACGAAGTTGGCGGCCAGTTCCGACTTGAGAGCCACCCGGTAGTCGGCGATGGCCATGTCGATGTACCGGTGATCCCGCTTTCCGACGGAGAGCCGCTGGTAGACCCGCGCGCGGTTGAACCGGGCGGCGGGGTAGTCCGAGCGGATCTTCAGGGCCTGATTTAGGTTCAGGAGGGCGTCCTCCCATTGGCCCCGCTCGATGTAGCAGTGCCCCAGCATGTTGTGGGCCACCTCGAAATCGGGCTTGGATTTCAACGCCAGCTTGAACTCGTCTATGGCCTGGGTAAGCAGCTCGGCTTTCTTCTGCCGGTTGGTTGTGTGCCGCCGCTTGTTGACCAAGAACTCTCCCTTTTCCCGGTGCCGGACCGCGTCGTCGGGCACGTAGACGGTGTGCCCCCGGCCCAAGGTGAGCATGAGGATCACTCCACCCACCCCGACGATGACCACGGCTAATGCGGCGATGATGGCTTTGGCGGACATCCTATTAGGGTATGGGATCGACGGAGAACTTCACTTTCACTTCCACCGTGCCTATCATCCGGCCGGCTGGAATGGCGCGGTTCTTGGTGGTGTCGATCTCCACGCTGGTCTTGCCCATGATGGCGAACTTGAAGCTCATCAGGAAGTCGTTCATGATGCTCTTTCCGTTGGAAGCCCAATCGACCTCTTTCGGCTCGGTGGTCCCGGCTGCGATGGTCGGCAGCGTGGCGATTAGCTTGGACGATGCGGTGATCTCGTTCGCCGCATAGTCGTCCATGTAAATCTCCATGCCGGGGATATCGTAGTTGAGGGTGTTCTGGGTGGCGTTGTACTTGATCGACTCGATCTTCACGCTCTTGATCTTGCCGGCCTCGACGTACTTCTTCAGATCCTCCTCGCCGGAGAGATCCACCTTTTCGGGCGGTGTCTCTATCTCCAGGGTGCGCTGGAAGTCGCCCACCTGGGCGGGAAACTCCGTCAGTCCGGCCAGGGAAACTCCCAACTGGGTCTCGAGTTGGGTGCGGATGTCGTTGGCGTCGAGGTCGAATTCGAACGTTTGGGTGATCGGGCCGATCCAGATCTCGTCGGCCGCGTCCAGAAGCCCACATCCGCCCGACACTTCCGCTACGGTCAGGGCGGCGACGATCGTCATCGGTACCGCCAAAACAATCATCAATTTTTTCATAAAATTCCTCCGCTGGCTGTTATTTCACGAGTCTTATAATACTACTTTTTCAGGCGATATACTGTCAATCCGTGCAGACAATTATCAAGCGGAAAGTTTCCGACCAAAGCGAACTACTCGCACCAGCACATGTCCAGCCCGGTGGGTGACATCTCTTCGCCGTACTGGTTGGCGCAAACTCCGGTATAGTCCTTCCCGGATATCTTGCACACCTCGATGCACAAAGAAACCTTGGTCCGCCCCTGAGAGCAAACCGTGATCTCGTCACCCTGGCAGGTTGAGTCGATGCCCATGCAAGGTGGAAAGCAGGTATCTAAATACGGCGGCGGAGCCTGCTGGTGCTCTTCACAAGAGGCCTGCTTTACCGCCTGAATACATTCGTCCAAAAACACGAACGGTCCGTAGACGCTCATGCAATGGTCCTTGGTCATCGCCTCGCAATCGATGATGGCGTCGCAGATCTCCGGATACCTGCGATCGTCTTCATTACCATTCGAACCGCATCCCACCAACAATCCCAAAGAAATCACCACAAGAATCATCCTCTTCCAACTACCAGTGCTCCCACTCACATCAAACCTCCCTACCCATATTTCTATCACCTCCACGCAAAGGTAGCAATGACGGGAAATAATCCAAATTTCCCAGCAGGTTATAAGCTGTCGCAATGATTGCGGCTATAACCGGCCCATGGCGTCGTCGCGTTCCCCCTGGTCGGTTCCAGCAAAGGCGGACAGAAGAAAAGACCCGCCCTGAAATACCCATGTTCGCTGGTATTACGCAGCCTATGAAAGAACCAATTTCATTGATTTTTGAGCGGGCTCATGGACCTCATTTGATAACACCACGGGAGGCAGAAGCTTGTTGAAACCGAAGTCGTGCTCCACCTGATGGAGTAGTGTCGACTGTCTTTGATGTCGGTGACGGAGTTCTTCTTGAACCACTCTGACAGCGGTTGAAGCTATTCTCCAGGATCTCAAAGGAGTATTGAATATACTTCGCTTGTTTCTCCACATGTTTCGAGCAACAATACGCATGATATCAGTGAGCCCCGAAACGACCGTGCCAGGTTCTCCAACGACTGCAAAGGTTCCTTCTGACAGGAGAGTTTCTACAGGAGTCTCGATCATGGTCCGAAAGAGATCTCCTGCGGAAGGATTCGGTTTGTCCGATAGGTAATTCACTACAACACGCGCGAAGTTATGTTCGTGGGCGTCCGATCCCCCCCATGGATGCAACACAGAGCGGCCCTCCGACATGATTCGACTAGCGAGTCTTTGGGCAACGGGATAGCGCAACGCATCTTCCTTTGAAAGACGACAGCCGGTGACCACCCGATTTTGAAATGCGATGAAGTCTTCCAGAATCCTAGCACTGATGGCGGAAAATCCTCCGTTTATCGTCTCTACCAAGCGGGCCCGAGAGATTAGATCAAACGTGGCTTCGAGAGAAAGTTCGTGCCCGTCGAAAGGATGGGCCAAGCAGCACGCAATGCCGTTTTCTTCACAGAAGTCGAGAACCCGGGAGGTCTGGACTCTATCCGATCCTTTTGCCCGGCAAGTTCTGAATAGTTTTTCCAATAGTGTCTGCGATAAACCGAAGTACTCTCCGTATTCACTCTCGACTGGGTTCCCATCACCGTAGACCAATACTTCGGGAGCTACTCGATATAAGCCGTCCCCATCCTGGTCGATACAGAAGACCTCAGCGCAAGCAGCAATCCTGGGTTCCCTGGCTGCAACGCGCAAGACTTCATCTGAGAAGAAATGACGTCGGTGATTCATATGGTCGGTTATCGTAATGATGCCGATCGATGGATTCCGTCGCCGATGAGGACTCTTGAGCAAGGCCAGCAACTTCTCCACGGTTGTGAAACATTCACCCCACTTGAAAATCGTCTCCGGTCCAAGAGCCTCACAGACGGCTCTTCTTACCATGGGATCCAGTTTTGAGGCTGAGCCGTTCGAGTACTCGGTATGAATATGGGTGATCGCATTCACCGGAAAGCGAGTAGATGCTTTCAGGGCATCGCCAGTCTTCATCGTAAGAGCCTTTCATTTTGTGCTGTCATTTCGATACGTTCTCCTTTCCCACCGCGTAATTCAGTTCTGCATGGGCTATGTGGTAACCGAGCAGGTCCTCGTAGTAAGCGCGCTTTGACTGGAGATAGGCGACCATTCCCTCCACCAGGTCCCTGGCTTCCCCTGTCCCGGTACCATAGGCGGCCGCGGCAAAGGTCATCCATTTTCGGGTCGATTTGACGGAATCAGTCGAAAGACCCGCCAGACGACGGTACCGCTGAACTTCAGTGCGTGCCTTGAGAACCTGGAGCGGTATCCCGGTGGAGGCGAATTTTCTCAGCGCCTCAATCTGATCCCTGGTTGCCTCGGCTTGGCGGGTCTTCGCCACGGTACGCGCGGGGTCCAAATCGAAAATGAATCCCAGGGCCAGTCCACCTACGACCTCGTTGTACGGGTCATAGTGGTAGGGATTGGCGGCGTTGTCGCGGGTTGGCGCCCACCCCGCTCGCAGCATGCCCCCCAGGAAAACCACCGGCCAGAGAGCTTTACGCTCGGCGTCGGCCCAGGCCTCGGCGGCTCCTATTCCATGCTTTACCTGCATCCATTCGGAACGATTGAGCGCGGCCTCCTTGAGCAGAGAATGCATATCAGCCACTTCCTGGGGAGGAAGCCGAGGAAGGCGTTCGTCGGCCAGACGGATCTCCTCCTTCTCCGGTAACCCCATGGTGTGTTTCAGCGCGGAGAGGGCCAGCTCGGCACCTCCTCTGGCCAGGATACGGTAACGATCCACTTCCGTGGCGGCATAGCGCAGCTTCATCAGATCCGCCTGGGTGACCTTACCCGAGGCGCGGTCGTAAAGCTCCCCGGCCTCCTTGCGGGCGCCGGCCACGATCTCGGCCGCGTTGTCGAGAGAAGGAAGCATGCTCAGTGCGAATAACCTGGTGTGATAGAGCTTGCGAACCTCCAGAGCCACCAGGTTGCGTGCCTCTCTGAGACGAGCCCGTTCGACCTCTACGCGTTCACTCGCCGCGAGCTCGCCGGCAGCTACACGACCGAAGGTATACAAAGGCTGAGCCAAAACCGCCTCGAAATGGGTATAGGGCCCCCAGTTGCCGATGTCTTTCCATTTGTATTCGATTTCCTTATCGAAGGCGCTGCCGCGCACCGTGAACATGGGCGCCACATAGGCCATGCCCGTAAGCTTGGGATAGAATATCGACTCCACCTCGGCCAGCCGGGCCCGGTACTCGCGAACCTTGGCCTCGGCCTCCTCGATCCGCGGGTTGCTTCCCAGTGCGATCTCCACGCACCGATCGACCGTGAGCGGCGTGTTCGGCGGCACTGTTTCCGCTATCGCAAAACCTTGTGCCAAACCAAAGATGAGCACGAAGGCGAGGGTTCTCCCAAACTTCATGGCAACCTGCCTTTCTTGCCCTCCTTCTCTCGCAGGTGGTCCTCCATGCGCTTGAGCAGACCCTGGGTTCCCTCCTTGTCGATGATCCGGCCAAACTGGTTCTGATAATCCTTGACCAGAGACGCGCCGTCGAAGCTCACGTCGACGATCCGCCAGTGGGATCCCGTATCCATCCAGTGGAATGTGACAACGATTTCGAAATCTTCCTCGACCAGCTCTCCGTTCATCTCCACGTCGGCGTGATTGCCTTTTATGACCGGTTTCTTGAGCGAGTACTTCGCCTCACGAAAGAACTCTCCAGAGTCCGGATAGGCGATGATACGGATGAGTTGCTTGAACACAGCCTGGGAACGTTCCAACTGCTCGGTTGAGAACTTCTCACGGTTAGGCGCCATGGTCCTGGCCAACAGGCGCTCCCAGTCGAAGAAACCGTCAAGCCTCCTGTAAACTTTGGCGTTGGATTTCTTGTCCGCCGGCGTCAACTCCTTGCCCTCGGGCGCGGACTTCACGCTCCTGAACGCGGCGATCAGACCCTGGTTGCGTTTCAGTGGACCGTCCTTCGCGGCTGCGGCGGCACTGAGAAGAGAAAGGATCAACAGCGTGGTCATCAACAGGTTTGTTTTCGTCGGTTTCATGTTCTCTCCCGATCAAGTCCAAAAACCATGGGCGCATCCCAGGGAGTGCAGTGCCAGCAGGATGACGCCGGCCAAAAGTCCGGCGATGACATCGTCCCCGATCACGCCGATTCCGCCATGGATGCGACGATCAACAACTCGTATCGGCCACGGCTTCCATATGTCCAAGAGGCGGAACAGTACGAAAGCGGCGATGACCCACGCCGCCTCCCATGGCACGAACGCAAGTGCAATCAGGCAACCGATGAACTCGTCCAGCACGACTTCAGGAGGGTCGGTGTCACTCCGGCCGGAAATGAATCGATTCACCACAGCCACGGAGACAAGGGTTATGGCCACAAGTATCGCCAGTTGGCCGGGCCCGGGCACGCCTGAAAGGAACCAACCGACGGGAATAGCCGCCAGGGCACCCAGCGTGCCCGGTGCCACCGGCGACTCGCCAGCCATCCCGACGGTGGCCAGATCCTCAACGATACGACCGCCGCGACCGCCGGATCCCGCGCCTTTCCCGGCTCTTTTGCGCCTGGTCGCAAGCAGGGCCAGGAGGGCCGGCAAACCCACCAGGCAGGCAACCAGGTTCGCGCTGAGGCCTAGCATGGCAAGCTTGCCGAGAGAATTAAGCCCCTGATGGTCGGCAAGAAGCAAGGAACCGAATCCCATGCCGGTGGTCAGGATAGCGCCGGCTATCGACCTTCCGGTCTCATTGACAACGTCGGTCAGCCCATGGTCGCCGGACAAACGAGTGACCAGGTGGACCGCTCCATCCACGCTGATTCCGAAAAGGACCGGAATCATGATGATGTTAAGGTAGTTCAGGCGCAACTCCGACAGCGGAAGAAGACCCACCAAGAGTGTAAGTGTGCAGGCTGCCGGAACGAGGCAGAGAAATGCGTTCCGCAGCCTGCCCAACATGAGCCACAGGGCGACAAAGACCAAAACCAGGGTCATGGCCAGCACTGGAGGCGCCTCCCTGAAAACCATTTCAAGGATGTCAGCCAGAATCATGGCCTCGCCGGCGGCCGACACGGTCCTCCCGTCGGGAAGCGGGATTTCCCTCACCTCCCGGGCGAACTCCCGCACCAGCAACCCGTCGCTCAGGCTTATGCCCGGGAAGACCAGCACGAAACCTTCTTGGATCGAAGCGTCGGGACCCGCAAACATTCTGCGCACCTCCACCGGGAGGTCCTTTTGATCGAAGGGCTCTATTGAGGTCATCCGCTTGAGATCCCTTAGCCGACCACGATCTTCGGGATCCAGCCACTTGGGTTTGATTTTGCGGATGATGCGTCCTATATCTTTGATAACCAGGTGCTTTTCATCCTGAGCCAGCGGTATCAGGTCTGCTCCGGCCGCGATGAAATCTACAGTGGACTCCTCTCCGGCTGCATCTCTCCGCTTGCGGATCGCGGATGCCACCGCACGCTCCTCGTCTTCATCCGCCGCGAGAAGAACGACGGGGGTCTGCGAGTAGCCCAGGAGCCTGTTCACTTCCAGGTCCAGGCGGAACGAAGAAAGGTCGGTGGCCTCCAGAGAAGAGAAGTTGTAGTCGAAGCCGGCACTGGGAATGTAAACCGCCGAACCGAAGATCCCCAGGAGAAACAGCCAGAAGATGGCCGGGGCCCACCTGGGGAGTAAACCGGCATATTTTGACGACTTCCTTAGATTTCCTGTACTCGGTCGCCAGCCGAGGCGGTCGGCCACTCCAAGGAAAGCCGGGAGGCAGATCGAGTAAGCAGCCACCACGGAGATCATCCCGACGGCGGCTATGATCCCAAACTCTCTAAACGCCCGGAATTCCGAGAGACCCAGCCCTGCGAAGGCGACCGTGGTGGTCAACGCCGCAATCGTGACCGCCCGACCCGTGTTGCCGAAAGCGCGTCGAATGGCTTCTTCATGGGTGCGATCTTCCTTCCTCTCGGCCTCGTACCTGCCCAGGAGATGAATCCCGTGGTCGACACCCAGTCCCAGCAAGATCGCGCCGATGAATCCGGTGAGGATGTTCAGTGACTCGAAGACACACCCGGCAAAGCCAAAAGTCCAGGTCAGGCCCACCACCAGGGGTATCGTAATCAGTGCTACCGCTGTCGCCCTGCGGAAGTGAATCCCGATGTACAAGAGCATGAGAACCAGGGCTACGGCGGAGGCAAGTGCCAGATCCTTGGAAATCATGGACTGCATGTCGATTCTCTTCTTGTATCGTCCAGTCAGCTCGACCCGCATGTCCGGGCCGTACTTCGAAAGGTTCAGGCGATCCACGAAGCCCTGAACCTGGCCCACGACCTCGCGTGAGAAATCCAGGTCGGAAGCCATGCTTGCGGGTTTCACCAGCAACGCGATTATCTTTCGCTCTTCGTCCAGATAGTAGGTTTCGCCGAGCTGAGCTTCCATCCATTTGCGCTCGGATCGACCCGAATACTTTTCCTCCAAGTCTGAAAAGTCGAGTTGGGGCGGTTGTGAATCTTCCATGTCTATATACATAGGGTTGTGCTTGCGACGCTCCCACTGCTCCCTGTCTCCGAGTCTCTTTTTCACGGTTTTCAGATCGGCGAGGTCGAAGAAGTACAGCGCCCTATCCGCGAAGAACTCCAACGGTCGCCGATAGTCCACGTAACGAACCGCGGGTAGCTCATCGAGCCGCGGCACGACGTCTTCGGCGAAGCGGCGCAATGCGTCCGGTTCTGCATCCATCCCGACGACCACAACGTAGCCTATACCCCCGAAACGCTCCTTCAGTAGATCGATATCCTTGACGCTCCTGAACGACTTGGGCAACAACTCGACTAGATCGGCGTCGAAATCGAGCCTACGCGCCGAAAAGGCCGCCAGGATCAGAACGATTGCTATGACCGAAATAGCAAGTGCCGGGCGACGGTGGGCAGTCAGTGCCAGGCCACCCAGCCTGACCTCGACCCATTGTGCAATCCGGCCTTCGTGTTCACTCGGACGAACCGGAGACACGGGCACCTCGATCGTTCAAGCTCGACGGTTTTGCGGAAAAGACGTAGTCCCGATGGAGCGGGTAGTTCCATGCCAGGGCGACCACCGCTCGGACCAGCACCCAGGCAATACGGTAATCCAGTGCCGGCAGAAGGAGCAGCACGCCCACGCCGCCTCCGTTGAGCAAGGCGCTGGTCAGACTGACGAAGACGTATCGTGATGCCTGGGGCACTAACGAGTCGACGTTCTTGAAGGCCCACACGCGGCTGACCGAGAAGTTGACCACCGCTCCCAGAACGCAACCGATCATTGTCGAGAACCAGGGGAAAATACCGGCGCCCGTAACCAGAGCCACGACCAGTAGAAAGTCGGCGGCCGTGGCCATTCCCGCCGCCACCTGGCTCCGAAGCAGGCCGCCTCGACCCGCATGGAACCATCCTCCCAAGGGATTGCGCCCGAGGGCGGTCAGCAGGTGCAAGAAGCGACGAAGAGCCGTCAGGTTAGTCGAGACAGCAAGCAAGACCAGGCCGACGACCGCCAGGTGGTGTATAGGATGTGGATCCCCGGGTACAAGGACAGCCTCCAGGACCGGGCTCATGGCCGCGGCGAAGCCCATGTAAAGGATACGTTCGGGACGCTGCATGAGACCCACCGTCATCTTTACCCCGAGGCCTTCCCCCCGCGCGCGAATGTACGACACCAGGTAAGTGCCCAACATCGCGGTCAAGACCGCGAGAAGCACCCAACTGTCCCTGTAGAACCAGGCGAACCCTATCAGCACGGCACCGTCGCTGCAGCGATCGAGCACTGAATCGAGCGCCGCGCCGCCGGAACTCTGAGTGCCTGTCGCCCGCGCCAAACGCCCGTCCATGTGGTCCAGGATCCCGGAAAAGATGTACAGCCAGCCTCCCAGCGCGAACCGTCCGGCCCCGAGCGACACACCGGATGCAACAGCAAGCAGGAAAGAAAGGGTGGTTACCGACGAAGCCGGGATACCGCTGCGGCACAGGGCAATCCAAAGCGGCCGGCTGACCCATGCGAAGTAGAGGCGGATCCACATGCCGACCAGCACGCTGGAACCGCGGGCTTCCATCTCTTGATCCCGGTAAGGCCCTCGGAGGGCACAACGAACGCCGTAAATAAGCAATCCCACCACGAAGTATGCAACCAGTATCAATGCCGGTGCCAAGGCACTCCAGATACGCCCGGCGGTAGATAGATCGCCCCGGAGCCAGTCAACCAGGCCGTTCATTAGGATGGCATCCTTCCTTTCTTTACTACTTCCAGAAACCGCGTACTCTCTTGACTGCACCACTGGTAACCAAGCCGCTCCAGGGCTTGCGGATCCACGTTCCTATAAGCATCCATGAAAGCCTGAAGCATTTCTTCGAAGGGTAGGTCCAGAAAGATCCCGTGAAATCTCACGTATTCAGCATGTGGCTCACCCGCGAGCGTCGTCGAGGAGAGCAAGGCATCAGTCGTTCCATCGAAATCCACGGGCCGATAGCCTTTGCGTACAACTATGTCAGGAGATAGGCTCGCGTCGGCCATTACCCAGCCCCCATCGAGGAAAAAGGCATTCAACCCGTGGTAATACATGACGTACGTTCCAAGTGCCTGAACAATTTCCGGTGAAAGGGTGTGGTCACGCAGGTCAGAGAAGACCAGTGCTGTTGGTACACCAGCCGCCCTGCCGAGTGCGCACGAAAGAATGGCTTTTTGTACGCAGAATCCCTTCCGCTTGGCCAGGATGCTGGAAGCAATGTACTCCTTGGGTGTCGACCTCGCCCGGAAGTTATACTGAATTTGATCGCGTACGAAGCGAAACAGGAGTATTGCGCGATCTTTCACGTCCAGATAAGAGGCACCGAGACGAGAAACGCAGTCGAGAATCCACACATGGTTCGAGTCAATGAACTCCGTAGGTTCGAGATATAAATCTGGATTCGGAGGTCTACAGACCATCTTCGGCCGGCTCCCCTGATAACTCTTCGAATTTCCAATCGCAAATCATCAACTACCTCAAATCCATTAGGTTGGCCTCGAAATCAAAGGGCTTTATCCTGGGGGCTTATGATCGTCTGTGCCGGCTTCGCGACAAAGGTCCTTGCTTCCGCCGCTACCTTCTCCAAAGAGCCTGCCTTGTTCGTCAAAATCAAAAACACGAGTTGGAGAACCGCGTGTACAATAAACCCACTCGAATATGCCGAACGGCTTCTGCCAGACAGCATGGGGAATTCCGAATGTGGACAATATCTCCTTCTGATCGTCACTTGGGCGACCAATCACAGCATCGAAAGGTACCCAGGTGTAGTCATGCCTGACCTGTCGGGACGTGCCGCAAACCGTGGATGAAAAGGCAGCCACGGCAAGGACGAAGACCGGGATGATTCTAAGGCATCTGATCATAACAATGCTCTCGACTTACCTGCATTCAGGCGCACACGATTCTTCATAGTCAAAGGCTTCATCTGGAAACTTTCGAATCATCACTTTTCCTTTGCGTCTACTCACGAACGGCACCTATTCATCATTATTCCTCCGATGACGCTTGGATCCATCGGCCCTTGATCCGGCCCGAACGATCCACATGCATCCCATCCGGGAGTGCTTCCTCCACCCGCCTACGGTAACCCTTCACGGGCCATCCAAGCTTTTGCAAAATGTCTGTAATGGAAACGCGCAGCCTCAGCGGCGTCTCCTCATCCACCAACAACTCCAGTACCGATTCCCTTGCCGCCTCGTCAGCGTTTTTAGCCAGCGCTGAAAGCACCTCTAGCTGAACCTCGTCACGGTGGTCTCGAAGACAAGGTATCAGGGCGGGGACCACCCGCGGATCATCGTACTCGGCCAACTGAGAAACCAGCAAGACCTTACGTTCCGGCTCCCTGGCGTAGGTTGTACCCATTTGCTCCAGAGCTCGTACAACTACCCCCACCGCTTCTTTAGGCTCGGTCACCGCATCGAGCACTTTGAGCGGCCAGGTGACCGGAACGATGGCAGCGTCCTTGCGATTCAGATAGTCCTCTATTGCCGGCACCACTTCAGCCCCGAACCCGACGAGGATTCTGAAAACATTTTCCTTCTCTTCCTCGTCCCTGATGCTCTGATCGACGTTGACCATAAACCGTTCCAGAAGTCCCAGGTGCCCCTGCTTACCCCCGAGCTCTTCGAAAAAGTGTACCGCCCTTTGTCGGTCCTCCCCTTGGCCGAACTTACTCTTGATATGCTTCTTGTAGCGCAAGATGGTCTTCTCGCGCCGCTTTTCTTTTCGCTTGCGTAGCCAGCCGGAGATACTCATTCCCGAACCTTCCAATACACGGCAGCCTGGTTGTCTACCGGTTCTTGTCTACCCTGCAATTCAATTCCACAATGAACGCGATTTCGCCCTCCTTGGAAATCTAAATGCAAGATTGACCGCTATATACATTGGCAATTGCCTCAGCGACCTATGCTGTTGTCTAAATCGCCCAATAATGTTCCTTGCTGAATAGAACTGCTTGATGAAATTATCGTACCCATGTTCCAGATCATCAGTCGCCATGCCTTTCGGACAAATAATAAGATTGTAACCGGTGTAGGATTTATAATCGCATTCCAATAGACATCCCTCGGATCTCTTTTGTGCGTGGTACTCCGTGCCCGGATATGGAATTGCAAGATTTACTGCGACACTGCATATTTTGCTGTCTCTCAGGAACTCCATCGTTTGTTTGAAGACGTTTTTATCGTCAGCATCAAGGCCGAATATCAAACCACCCACGACAAGAATGCCGTGTCGGTCGAGAGTTGCAATTTGCTCCTTGTACTTCTCTACTTTATTGAAGGATTTTTCAACCGAATCAAGACTTTCGGCACATATGCTTTCCAAACCTGTAAAGATCCCCCGGCCCCCCGCTTCTGCTGCAAATCGCACAAGTTCCTCATTCTCGGCCGCGCGCAACTGCATCTGAAAATACAAACGTTTTTTCAATGGAATCAGAGCCGTAAAAAGCTCCTTTGCATAATTTACATCGGCGGTGATGTTGTCGTCCATGAAGAAAATGTTGTTCCTGTCGGCCCTGGATACATCTTTGACGACTTGGCTGACAGGGCGCTTCCTGTATGTTCGATGAATATACCTGCTGAAGCAGAAGGAGCAACGATTCGGGCACCCGCGTGTCGCCTCGACCGGATAGGCTGGCAGGTATAGTCTGGAGCGCAACAAATCGAGACGTGGAGGCGCCAGATCGCTGATGTCAGGCGGCTCGGCATTGCTGTATCGATCTTCGAGCGAGCCTTTTGACGCGTCTTCCAGTAAACGCTCCCACGCTCCTCCTTCTGCCTCACCGACAAGAACACTATCAAAGTGGCCAAGGGCCTCATCGGGAACCGCCGTGGCATGAGTACCCCCGGCTACCGTCAATATCCCAAGCTCCCTCGCCTTTCTTGCAATCTCATATGCAAACGGGGCGTTGTTGCACGAGAAGGTAACTCCCACCAAATCTACGCCATGGGTGGGAATTGTAATTTTCTCAACCTTGCCGTCTACAATCTTCACGCGGTGCTTTTCAGGGGTTGCCCCAGCTACCCGTGGTAGGGTAAGATTCCGAAAAGTTGTAAACGGCAATACGCGCGTCCTTGCATCTATAAGTAGTATGGATAAAGATCGGTTCTCTCTAGTCATTACGGGGAACGGAATACATGTGTCTTGCCTTTTTATGTAGTCATTTTGTAAAACAGCGTAGGCTGGGAAACGAGAACTCGCGAGGCGAATCCATTTCTTTCGCCTGCCTATCAGAGTTAATGTCAGCGGCACCAGGTAATCACGCCAAGAGTTGTATATGTCCGAGAAGCATACTATCCATGACTCGGCATATCGAGGTGGCACGATGGTAAGCGGCCACATGTGCTTTT
>JAUXGL010000023.1 GCA_030622135.1 Deltaproteobacteria bacterium | reverse complement strand
GGCGTCAACCTGATGGTGGGCAAGGAATGGTGGGTTTCTGAGAACTGGGGGCTCGGCATAGCACTTCAGATGTTCCTCGCAAGCTCGCCGGAGAAAAACATCGCCGCGGAGATCGTGACGACTGCCGGCGGGCTACCGTTCAGCGCCACATTCAACTAGATCGGTTTGGCGAATAAGTTGAAGGGGGCCGGCGAGCCCTACCGCCGGTATTTCATGTTACATCATGTACCTTAGGGGTGAATCTTTTTCAAGTAGGGAGTAACAGCCTTCCCGATTCGCTGGGGTGTCAATTCGCATATTGTTGTACACTGACCTTCTGCGTCTTTTACGGCATCCAGAGCATTTTGTTTGCTTACTGTTCTCCAAAGGTGGTAGTCGGCACGTATTCTTGTAGCTTTCAAATTCTTCAGTTCATCACCGACTTCCTTCACATCGCCATCGTCCGCGTTCTTAAGGCAACGGATGATCTTATCGTGTGAAATTGACTGCTTGGCATCCATCTCCGCCCTTTGGCATAGGTCTGGAGCAACACCCTTCCGGACTGCCGCACAAGCGGTGTGGTAAACACAGTAGTACACCCGGCTGATGCAGGTACGGTAATCCCCCTCGCGTTTCGCACTACCAAGCAGATCTTTGGCTGTGTCTAGAAATTGGCTCGCATCCACCCCTTACTCCCTTACAAGCGCAAGCGACTCACACAGAAGACTGCAGCCTAACCATCTGAGCGTGCGGAAGAAACGCCTCCGTGCAGTTCGGAAATCTACCGAGGAGACACGCGTTGTCACCCCAAGAATGAGTGTCGGTTGAGATGAATCGTCTTCGGGATCTGTCTCCAGTACGACGTCAACTTGCATTAACCCAGGGAAGGTCCTCTCCACAATCTCCCGCGCCTGGTGGAACTCGCGTGTGAGCCGATTGCGTGCGATAAACTCTTCGGCGTCGCGCGTTAAGTCAACAGCAACATGGGACATCCTATTCTGTTCGCACGCCAGGTGCTCGTCTACGTAGACCTGTGATAATTCGTTCCAACTATCGTCATCCCTCAGATTTACTGCGAGCGGTAATCCCGGTATATCCGCCGCCTGTGGCCAGGCGCCTGCGGGAATTGAGTCGGGTTCGGGCCGTAGAAACGCTACTTGTGCAGAAGGCTGGAGCATATTGGCGTCGATCCAGCTGGTCTTGTGGCATTGAGCCACCGAAGCAATCAGGCCCTTTGCGCGGGAAGTACGCCCAGCAACAAAGTCCACCGTTGATTCAACCACAGAGGTCGGCACCTCAGCCCATTTGGTGGGTTCTTTTATTGAGGGGCGGAGTTGGACCCGTGCCTCCCAAGATCCCGATAGTTCTGCCCCGCCAAGCAGCAATCCAGCAAACTGCCGGGGAAATCCAGCCTCGTAATTGAGATGAAGCGTCTCTGTCTGTTTATCTTCGGCCACTATCAATCCTCGACTTTGAAAGCTTCGGCGACTTCGAGCAACGACACAGCCCGCGCAGTCATATCACTCCATTTAGCTAGGGCGGTATGAATCACTGATACGTTGTCCTCCTGCTTGAGATCCACATGGTAATTGAAGACGCAGCGGAGCTTGTCGCCTACCCCAACTTCGCCACCTGTAGAAATCGGCTTGATGTCTACCTTCATTCTGATCCCGTTAATGTTACGTGAGAAGTAGCCACCGAATAGGGAATTTCCATCGACGAAAGCCTTCACGAATGGTCCGCTTTGGGCCAGGAACATTGCGCGGTTTACCTGCGCGAAGCTCTGTGCATCGAAGGTCACTAGGTAGTCGAGGTTCATTCCGAGTGCCTGAAACGGCGTATGTGGTAGCTTTTTAACTATCCCGTCAACGAGTGTCTTGCCCGCTTCTGAAGACGCTTCATCGCCAGGTTTTAGAGTAACCTGTAGGCGTGATGGAACAACCAGAAGCTGCATGTTAGCCAGATCATGCTGGGCAACGGCCTCCGTTGCGAGCGAAGCACCCACGAAGTCTTTGTCGGCAACCAAGTCCTCCTTCGATAGCCATAATTGCGTGAAGATAGAGGGATTGAAGGACTTCGCGGTCACAACCAGAACCGCGCCAGTAGGCTCGATCATGAGAATCCCCTGTTCAGAAACCCCACAAAAGGAAACTTCAACACACCACACTCTTACTGAAAAGTCGGATGCGTGTCAAGCAAACGATGGCCCCATAATACAGGGATGTGAGTGTGATCGGTGGAGGCAGCTTGGGAAGGTCTATCCCTTGCCCACTGCACGCGGTGGCGGTTGTGGGTGCGGATCTGAAGCGATAGGAAGCCCCAGGACACACTGGCGAGGGTGACGAGAGGTTTCAGGTGCGGCAGGAGAAGCGGGAGGCCGGAGGGATGGCCTTGGCCACCGCGGCGGACGTCCTGCGGCACCGGTCACCCGGCCGGGGTAGGGGCGGGGGCTAGATGTGGTCCTGTCGTGTGATGGAGATCACGTCCTGGGGGGTGGGTGTCAAAAAGCAGTAGCGTATTGACGGATTTCTCTTGACAGGCAATGCATATATGATACACTTGCATTATGTACAGGCCCAAGGAAAACAGGGAGGTTGAAATGAGACGCAGTAACAGAAAGCAGGGAGATCCGAAGAAAGCGGTTGCTTACCTCCGAGTGTCAACCGACCGGCAGGAGATCGGACCGGCGGTGCAGTTAGAAGAG
The DNA here is from genome assembly GCA_030622135.1 of Deltaproteobacteria bacterium. Taxonomy (GTDB): domain Bacteria; phylum Myxococcota; class B64-G9; order B64-G9; family B64-G9; genus JAUXGL01. Next base: position 31,611 of record JAUXGL010000023.1, on the reverse strand, counting down.
ATTGAACGGTGGGCCGAGTCGAACGGGGTGGAGCTGGTTGGCACGTTCGAGGATCACGGGGTGTCAGGTGCGGCGCCCGTCGACAAGCGGCCAGAGCTACTGTCAGCGGTCGACGCCCTGGGTGAGCACGGTGCCGGGGTGCTGGTCGTGCAAAAGAGGGATCGCCTGGCGCGGGACGTGATAGCGGCGGCAATGATCGAGAAGCTAGCGGAGCGCAAGGGTGCGGTGATCGTGGCGGCCGACGGTGCGGGCAACGGCTCCGGTCCCGAAGCGCTGCTTATGAGGAGGTTGCTGGACGCTTTCAGCGAGTACGAGCGGGCGATCATCCGGGCGCGGATCAAGAAGGCCATGCAGGTGAAGAAGTCTAACCACGAGTTCACGGGCGGGAAGTCGGAGAAAATTCCTTACGGCTGGCGCCTGGCCAACGACGGGAAGCACATCGAACCGGAGCCGACCGAACAGGCGAACGTCCAGGACATGAAGGAGTTGCAAGCGGAGGGGTTGTCCCTCCGGGCGATAGCCCGGGAGTTGGAGAGCCACGGGGTGTTCGCCAGGAACCACAAGAGCTGGCATCCACAATCTATCAAGGGCGCGATGAGGGCGGAGGTCGCGTGAAAAAGAAGGTCGTCAACCTGGGGAAGGTGCGGGCAAGCCTGGACCGGATCGCGAGCCGCACGGCGAAGGCAGGGAGCGAAGTGAGCGAACGAACGGAGAGTTTTTGCGCGGGCGATTTGCCCGCATTGGAGGCAATTGTGGGGCGCTACCAACTGACATCAATGTACATATCCGGCGGTCTGTTGAAGAAGGCGAAGGAGATGGTGCCGAGGATGAGGGCGTCTGAGTTCGCTGCCGTGTTGGGTGAGGTCACAAGAAGCGACGTGTTGCGCCTGGCGGTCGCAAAAGGTCTCGCCGTGCTGGACGACGAATTGCCCGCAGCGGGCACGGCCAGGAAAAAGAAGACGGCCGGGGCGAAGCGCAGGAAGAAGCGAGGTTGATCATGGGCCGCAAAAGATCGAGCAAGCCCGACTCAGAGGCACGAAGTGGCCACGGACCGGCCACGAAAAAACCTACGTTGGTTTTCTCCTCACCAGATGACGAATACATCTTTGTTCCCGAAAAGATCGGGTTGCGCGCACTTGCCGAGAAGTGGGAAATCTCCTTTTCTACAATTCGAGCCCGATCAAAGCGTGGGAGTTGGGTGGAAAGGAGAGAGGTCTACCAGCGCGGTGTGATGGAGGAGACTGTCCGCAAGTTCAAGGAGGTCGACTCGAAGCGGCGCACGAAGATTCTGGAGGACGCGGCCGAGAGGCACATGCAGGAAGGCAGGGAGCTCCAGGACACGGCCGAGCAGTACCGCATAGCGGGCCTTGCGCGGCTGCTCGGCAAGACGAAGTGCCCGCACTGCGGCGGGGAGGTGCCCGTGCCCAAGGACAAGGTCAAGTCCACCGACGCTTTCCGGGCGGCCGTGCAGGGCGTGGGCAAGGGCGTGGAGGTGGAGCGCAAGGCGCTCGGCATCGCCGACCGGGTCGAGGTGGAGTACAGGACGACCGAGATAGTCAGGGAGGTCATCCAGGTGCTGGAGGTGGTCATAACGGACCCGGACGTGATGGCGGAGGCGGTGTACAGGTTGCAGCAAATCGGCAAAAAAGATCGCGAAAAATTGGCGCGGATAACAGCAGGTGGAGAGATGGTGGAGTCGAAGTTGTAGGTTGTCTTGCGAGGGGCTAGGCCCGGCCGGCCGAACCCCGCTTTACCTGGAGCGGCTGCCCCTCGCTTTTCTTTCCAGGGCCTCAGCAGGTGGAGGCGTCGATGGGCAAGAGAAAAAGAAGATCGTGGACGCATTCCGAGTACGTCCGGGTGCTTCACTACCTCCGGCCCGAGTTCAAGAAGGTGCTGGCGACTTTCCGATCCAGGTGGCTCGTGCCTGGGGAAGTTGACGACGATCCGATCTTGAACCCGTACCGTGCCGAAGTCCCCGAATTGTTCGAGTCAATCCTGCTACCCGAGGAAATCGAGAAGTTGGAGGCTGTGCCGTTCTTCACGCAGGCGCACCGTGTCGTCGTCATCTATGGGAACAAGTTCGACATGACCGTGTTCGACAGGAAGGAAGAAGGTCTCTGCTACAAGAGTCTTTTGGAAGCGGTCACGAGGCCGCTTGTCGGTTCCCCACTTGTGCGCGGGCATTACTCCCAACCTGAGATTAATGACGAGTCTCCAGGGGATCGGGACAGGTTCAACAGTCTCGTCACCCGCGTTGACCGACTCCATAGGAACGTCGTCGGGTGGCTGGAGGGGCGGAAGGCCCGGTATGCGGAGAAGGCGAGCGAGCGGGAGGCGGTGCGGCGGATGTTCCCCGCGTTCCCGCTGCCGGACAAGAGCGCGGCCATGCCCGACCTGGGCGAAGTGACGGAGAGGTGGAGGAGCATGGACCGGCCGCCTGGGCAAGACTTCTGGCACGATCCGGGTAGGCGGTCGGGGCAGCTGCCATGGGAGAGGTTGGAGTCGAGGAGTCGCCCCCGAGCAGATCCCGGCCGCATGATAGAAGTGTTGAGACGGTGGCTGCGGTACGAGCGCAACGGGGTGGCGGACCCTGGCGCCACCACGTCGGTCGAGATGAAGGAGGGTTCGACGTCCAAGGATTACGACCGCGTCCGCCAGTGGAAGAGGCGAGCCCTTAAGGATCTGGACACGCTGGCGCCCGTCGTTCAACCATTCAGACCTGCTACCTGAGCATGTGACAGATAAGGGAGTGCTTATCTGTCACACGGCCGCGTGACAGATAAGCGGGGTCTTATCTTGCCGCGTCGCCTCGTTACAGATCTTGAAATTCGCGCTACGCTTTTTATGTGAGCTGCGCGATAGAAAATTCGAAATCCCCGAGCCGACTGACCGGCCCGGATCGTTTCACTCGGCCAACTACCGATTGCGGGGGCACGCGGTGGAACGGTCTGGGCTGTTTTCGGTCGAGTTGCCGAAGTGCCCGCTGCCGGAGTTGGCTCACTTGTCGCAGAGCGCGGCCTTTTTTACGTTCATTAAAAAAGCTCGACGAGCAGATCGGACGGCGCGTGCGACTGCTCTGGATCACACTGCACGTTCCGCCGCGACTGCGCGGCACCGTGGGCAGGCTGGACACGTTTGCCGGGCTGCGCCGGGCAGCCTGGGAAACAGTGAGTAACCACGTGCCCGACTGTGAGATTGGCCTGGTGGTGATCCATCCGGAGGGCAGGAGCCGACCGGGCGGGTGGATGCCACACGTCGAGGTGCTTGTGGCCGGTGCCGCCCGCCGGGATGGGCGCTGGATTCGCTTGGCGCTGCCTCAGCGGATCGACGTCGATCCGCTGAGGTCTGCATGGGCTCACAAGCTTCAGCTTCTCACCGGTCGGAGGCCGGGACGCGATCCTTTGCCGGTTGTCCGCGTGGAAAAGGTGCGGCGTCGACGAGCTGCGACCCGGTACGTGGTCAGGGGTTGGTCGGGTTGGGGACAAGGGTGCTTACTTTGGGCGAAATGAAATTAACGGACGAAGTGAAATCGAAGGAGGACGGAATGAAACCCGAGCAAGAGAAACTTTTTCAAGCGAACGAAGACTTGATCGACGAGATTAAAAAATTGATCTCGTCGAGGGATGGCGCACAACGAGCACACCAAATCGGATCTATCTTGCGCGATATTCTCACAGAAAAAAAATGGAAGGATTTGGGCTACCACACGCGCACCGCTTTTCTCTCCTCGCTCGGTGTTACGCGCGCAACCTCGTACAACTATCTTCGTATCGCGCGTCTCCTATCTCTAGCCGACTGCGAGGGTCTCACACAAGACAGTGCTCTCTTGCTTTGTAGAATCCGCTCTCGCCGGCGGCGCCAGAAGCTGGCTGCCCGGCTTCGCGACGGCGCCTTTTCGTTTGATGATCTGCGGCGCCTCGTTCGTGGGGAGGCGCTCCGTGTCTGATGCCCCGCTCTCGCCCGTTCTCTTCGAGTTGTTGGCGGAGGCCAAACTGCCGATGGTCGCCCGCGCGGTCTTCCTTTTCATCTACGCGCGCGCCTACGGGTAAACGACGCCCGACGGGTCGCCCTGGGGGGCGCCGTTGTCGCTGTCGCAGATCGCCAGGGGCGCCGGCTGTAGTCGCTCGACCGTGCGGCGGGTGCTCCCCCTGCTGGAGGCCGCTGGCTTCGTCGAGCGTCGCTACCGCGAGGAGAGGCGGACGGCGGTCTACTTCTTGGGGCCAGCGGTTTGTAAAAAGCAATAAACAACTGGTGTCACTGTGGAACAAGGGCGATGAGGTGAACGGCAAGGCGAAAATCAGCGAGTGGCTCACGAGTGCCGAGGCGTGCGAGTACCTGCGCGTCTCCCGCTCGACGCTGTGCCGACTGATTGCCTCGGGCCGGCTCGTTCCGGAGGGGCGCGTGGGGAGGTCCTGGAGGTTCACGCGCGCGGGGCTTGACAGATTTGTCCGGGCGGCGTGCTATGCTTCCGGTTGCGACAGCACGGAGCGTCCGGCCGGGCAGGAGGTGGACGATGCCGAGGAAAAAGAAAACCCGGCCGAAGAAAACGCGAATTCCAGGAATCATGCAAATCGACTCGGGCAAGTTCCTGGTGCGCGTCAGGAAGACGGACAAACGCACGGGCCGGCGGAGGAAGATAGAAAGAATGGTAGAAACGTTTCCAAAAGCAGTAGCGCTCCAGGAGAAACTGAAGGCTGGCGATACTCTCGGGGGACGGCGCACGCGCGAGCGGTTCGGCGACTACGCGGAGCGGTGGATCGAGCTGCGCGCCAGCCGCCTGGCTCCGTCAACCAAGCAGACCTACGTGACTAATCTCGCTCGCGCGGTGGAAGCGTTCGGGTCGTTCTACCTGGACGGTCTCCAACCGAGTGATGTCCGGTCCTGGCAGGCGCGGTGCGTCGGGAAGTTCGGCGCGGTCACCCTGAACAACTGGCTGCGTCTCCTGCGCCAGGTGCTCGACGACGCGGTGGCGGACGGTATCCTGAAGTCAAACCCGGCGAAGGCGATCAAGGCGCTGCCCGAGGGGCGCACCGGGGGCAGGCGGGGCACAGCGTTGTCCCTGGAGGAGTTCAGGCGGTTCCTGGGCGTGGTCGAGCGCATGGCCGGGAGTGGCGAGCTGTCCGGCGACCTGGGGCGGCTCGTCGTGGTTCTCGCCTGGACCGGCTTGAGGATCGGCGAGGGGTTGGCGTTGAAGTGGACCGACCTGGTGGAAGGGGAAGTGTATGTCCGCCGGTCGGTCTGGCGCGGGATCGAGAAGTCCACCAAGACGGGCGAGATCCGGAGGGTGGCGGTGGTGGAGCCGGTGGCGGTCGCCCTTAGCGAGCAGAGGCGCTGGCTGGTCGCGACGCAGCACCCCGGCCTTGCGAGCGCCTTGGTGTTCCCCGCCGACCGCTCGCACGCCTTGGGCGGGGCCAGGAGGCGCGGCGGGGAGGTGAGCTGGTACCGCGCGCCGTCGTGCCTCCAGAAGCCGTTGAGGAAGATCGCGGCGGCTGCGCGCGCGCCAGAAGTTTCACCCCACAGCTTGCGGCGGACCTTCGAGAACCTAACCCGGCTCGCCGGTGTCGATGGGATGGTCCGCCGGGCGGTGGCCGGGTGGCGGTCCGAGGAGGTCCAGGGGATCTACGCGGGCGTCGGCCGGGAGGAGCGCGAGGCCGCCGGCGCGGCGATGCTCCGGTTGGTCGAGGAGGATGGAAAGTGAGGTCCCGGGGCGTGGAAAAGACCCGAAAAGGTACTCCCAGATGGTACTCCCCGGTCACCGGGGAGCGCGGAATGCTCGCTGTGTCAAGGGGTTGGCGCCATGGACCGCAAGCTTGGGAAGCTTGCATTCTACCTCTGAATTACACCCGCATTTGCCAACGCTTATATACCGCCACCTCCCAGAAGCCAAGCCGCCGATATCAAAACGCAAGAGGACCTACTATACCTTCCCGAGCCGGTCAAGGAAACTGTCAATTTCTTTCATGGTCACGGACTTACGCTGGGGCCCGGGCAGCGAAATCTGGCCGGCGGACGACTCCCCCGGCACCAGCACGCCCGCCTCTCTCCTGGCCCGGACCGCCGCGGACATTTCCATCTGCCGATCCAGGCCGATGATCTTGGCCACCTGATCCACCAGGGAGCGATCCACCACCGCTCGCCGGGCCAGCGCCGCCTCGAAAAGACCGTTGTCGCACAGCGTGTTGATCAGCCGGGGAGTACCATGACCGTAGCGGTGCACGGATTCAACCGCCTGGCCGGTGAACAGCATTTTCCGCGACCCGGCCATCCGCAGCCGGTGCTTGATGTACGCCTCGGTCGATTCGAGATTAAACGGCTCCAGGCGGTACTTCAAAGCCACCCGCTGGGCCAGCGGCGGATCGAGCATCAGGCTTTCTTCCAACTCCGGCAACCCGAAGAACACGAAAGACAAAAGCTTGCGCTCGGGGACCTCCAGGTTGAGCAGGCCGCGGAATTCTTCCATCAGCTCCCGCGACTGCAGCATCTGGGCCTCGTCGATGAGAACCACGGCCTTCTTACCCGACTCGTACAGATGCACCAGTCGCTGATACAGCTGACTGAGGAGGGAAAGTTTCTCTTCCGCCGGACTCTCCACGCCGAGTTGCAGCGCGATGCGGCGCAACAGCCAGCTAGCGGTAATGCCGGCGTGAATAATCACCAGCAAAGCCGCCTCGTAATGGCTCTCGGGCAGGTTATCCAGCATCCGGCGAGCCAGGGTGGTTTTGCCGGCGCCGATGTCCCCCACGCAAACGGCCAGCCCGCGCATGTTGTCCACGGCAAACATCAGGCGAACCATGGCCTGGGAGTGCTGAACGCTATTGTAATAAAAACGGGTAACCGGAGCGCTTGAGAACGGCTCGTGATCTAACTGGAAGTGCTCGAGATAATTCATCGTCGTCTCTTCCCGACTCGTCTAACGGTTACATATATGAGATCTTACTCCTGCTCTTGGACGGTTTCGCGGCCTGGTCCCCACCGCCGTCCGACTGGTCCAAGGCCTTGATCCGCACGGCCACATCCCGAAACTTCGAGTCGCGCTTGGACACCTTCTTGAAGTAGAAGAGCGCTTCCTCCAGATCGTCGAGCAACTCGTAGGTTCGTCCCATTTCGTAGTAAACGCCGGTGGTCTCCCGATCGGTGATATCCGGCCCGTGGAGAGCGTCCTTGAACCGGTTGATGGCATCCGAGTATCTCCCCTGCGCCACCTGGCAAAGACCGACCATCGTCAGTGCGGCAACCTTCTTGCTCGTATCCTGAGCAGCGATGGTGAACTCGCTGATAGCGTCGCCGATGAGATCCATCTCCTTGTAGGCAATACCTAGATCGAAGTGGGTGGAAGAATCCTCCTTGGCCACCACCTTCTCGACGCCTTTCTTGAACTCGGAAAATACGTCATCGAAGCTGTACTGGAAATCCTCGTCCAGGGGAATGGGAGCACCCTCGTCCCCAACCTCGCTTTCGATCTCCGCGGCCAGGTCGAACGTCTCCTCCAGTGCATCCGGAGAGATCTGGGCTACGGATGCCTCCCCCGTCCGCAGGTGCTCCAGCTTGGCCAACCTCTCTAGAACCTCGGGGCGATCCGCATGGTTTTCCTTCAGACGCTCCAATTCGTCCTGGGCTTCCTCCAGCAAGTTCTGCTGCAGGAAGAAATCCACCTCCTCGAGCGCGTCGACCAACTCCTCTTCGTCCTCTTCCTCGTCCGCTTCCTCGAAAACCGCCGGCTCCGTATCCTCTGGGGGCAGCTGATCCAACGGCAGTTCTTCGGCCACCATGGTCGCCGGCTCCGCATCATCCGGGGGCAGCTGATCCAACGGCAGTTCTTCGGCCACCATGGTCGCCGGCTCCGTATCATCCGGGGGCAGCTGATCCAACGGCAGTTCTTCGGCCACCATGGTCGCCGGCTCCGCATCGTTGAACTCGTCGGCGGCCGGGGCTTCCTCGGGCGGCGGGATGATCTGCTCGGCGAAAGGCTCCACCTCTCCGAAGAAATCCTCGTCCTCGGTGAACTCGATCAGCTCCACGTCCTCTTCCAGTGGCAGCGACTCCTCCATCAGTTCGAGCACCTCTGGCTCTTCGAGCGAATCCACAACCTCCGGCAACCCCGTCGGGGCCGCATGGTCCTGGGCCACATGCTCCAAGTATTCATCCGCCCCGCCCGGCGGATACACCCCCGTGGTAAGCATATTGGCGTCGACGGTCCCGTTCGTTCCGCCGTAGTCGAGCATCTGGTGCTCGTCTTCAGCGGCCACGGCTTCGGCTTCAACCTGGCCGGCCGCCTCGAACAACTCCAGCGCCGACCGGTCGGCAACCATCGTGGTGGGCTCTTCTTCGTCCGCGCCAATCACCGAATCCCCGTCCACATCGATTTGCACCTCGTCGATGGGCACCTCCTCGCCCAGATCGACGTCCAACGCACCCACCTCCACGGTGGCATCGGACTCCAGCATGATCACGTCGGGTACATCCAAGTCCGCGACGGTCGGCAAGCCGCCTGCGGCCTCCTCCTCTTCGGAATCGGGGGAATCGGGGGGATCGGGGACGGCGGACACCGGCGCTTCGCCTTCCAGCTCCCGGGCAAACGCCAGCCCCTCGTTGTGGCCCGGGAAGATGGTGAGCAGGGAGCGGATATGATCGCGCGCCTGCTCGGCCTGTCCGTGGTGCAAGAAAAGCCGGGCCAGGGTAAGCAACTCTTGGGCGGCTCGCTCCATCTCGTCCGCGGCCAGGTAGAGGTCTTTCAGTTTTACGTGGGCCTCGATGTTGCTGGAATCCAGTTGGAATACCCGGTTGAGATGCTCGAAGGCCTTGTTCTTCAAGCCGTACTTGATGTACACATCCGTCTCGGTAAGAAGCCGAGAGACCGCCTCCCGGGAAGAATCGCCGGCCTGCGGTTCGCTCACGACCGGTTCGACACCCTCCGGCAACGGCTTCTCCGGAACGGTCAGGTCGGTTTCGAGCTCCGGTTCTCGCATATCTTGAGCGCCCACCACCTCGACAACTTCGCCTACTTCCTCGATATCCTCGATATCTTCGATCTCCTCCACCTCCGCCTGGAACTCGATAGGCTCCATTTCGGGTAATTCGGTGGTAGGACCGGTGGGCACGTCTATCTGGGGTAGAGACGGCTCCGTGGTCTCAACGGCACCCATCTCGACTTCCTGGACGGCGCCCGGCGGCGGCCCCGCGGAAAGCATCTGGTGGGCCTCCGGATCATCGGGAGCGATCTCCAGCACGTAGCGGTATACCTGCTCCATCTCCCCGACCGCCCCCTGCTCCTGATAGATCTTGGCCATCTCCTTGTACACGGAAATGGTCTTGGATAGCTGGTTGAGCTCCTGAAAGGCCATGGCCAGCATGCTCAGCGTCTCGATGTCGCGGGGATCGGACTTGAAGCAGATCTGCAGCTTTCCCAGGGCCCGTTTGGTATCGCCGCGCTGCAGGTAAATGTTGGCCAACTCCTTGACCCGAGCGATATTGGAGCTGTCGTGGTAGATGAGTCTTTCGGCAACCTTGATGTAGTCTTCGATCCGGTTGGCACTCTTCAGGTCCGCGGCGGCCCGGTTGAACTCCTCCACCGCCTCCGCCGCCATGTCCTCCCGGGAGTACAGCTCGGCCAGCTTGATTCGGCTGGCGATGTTGTCGGAATCGAGATCGACGATGCGCCGGAGAATATTCAGAGACTCCCGCGCCATACCCTGCCGATCATAGTGGGTGGCCACGACCTGCAGGTGGGACATGGCATCTCCTACGATCCCCAGGTTCTGATACTCATCCGCCAGGCGCAGAGTCACATCGACTCGCGAATCGTCGATCTTGAGAATCTGCTTGAATACCGCGACGGCCTTCAGGTGAAAACCTTGCTGCGAGTAGGTGGACGCCACCCGCAGGTAGGTGTCGACGGCCTGGGCCTTCTCCCCGACCCGGACGAGCAAGTCGCCCTTCTTCAGCAGGGTGCGGACGTCGCTAGGATCCTCTGAGAGTATCTTCTCATACTCGCGGATGGCCTTCTTGACCTGGCCCTTCTGAATGTACTTAAGGGCGTTGTCGTTGATCTTGTTCTTGTTGATCGCCAATTGTGGCCCTATCCCAAAACGATGAAACCCATGCCCGCCGAAACAACCCCTCTCATGGGAACGAAGTCCGGCTCACACGCACACCACCACCTACTTGCACCCCGGAAACTCCTTGGTTTCCGCGTGGTTCCGGGGAATACACCTAACCCGCGATCTTACCCGGTTACGGCACTTCCGTCAATTTCTTTTTGTCTATCGGGTGATAGCAGGCAAATCGTTTTTTACCTCACGCGCTCGGCATACTCCCCCGTCCGGGTATCGATGCGAATTTTTTCCCCCTCCTTGATGAAAAGGGGCACCTGAATGGTGGCCCCGGTCTCCAGGGTGGCCGGCTTGGTGGCCCCGCTGGCGGTGTCTCCCTTGAAGCCGGGATCCGTCTTTGTAACAGTCAGTTCCACGAAATTAGGAAGCTCCACCGCTATGGGCTTCTGGTTGTGGAAGAGGGCCGTCACCTGGACGTTCTCCTGCAGAAATGCCTCCGCTCCCTGGAGTTGCTCGATGTTGATGAACTGCTGCTCGTACGTCTCGTTGTCCATGAAGTAGAAGTTGTCGCCGTCTTGGTAGAGGTACTGCATCTCCTTTTCCACCATGTCCGGCCGGTCTACCTTGTCGCCGGACTTGAACGTCCGGTCGATGACGTTGCCGGTTATAAAGCTCTTCAGCTTGGTGCGGACGAAGGCACCCCCCTTGCCCGGCTTGACGTGCTGGAACTCCTGTATGAAGAAGGGCTCGCCGTCGATCTCGATCTTCAGGCCCCGCCTAAACTCAGATGTCGAGTACATATCTTAAAACAGATCCTGAATCAGCGGAAGACTGTGACGACGCAGGGAGTAGCGTCCTTTGCCCACCAGCCCTTGCGGGCCCAGCAGGGCGGCCACGAAGTGCTCGTCCTTCAGCATGCGGACAACCACCGTGCCTCGGTCGAAACTCACGCAAAACTCCCCAAGCTCGCCGCCCTCCGCGCTGACGGTGGCGTGCAGGGCCTGCTTTAAGGAGCCGGATAGCTCCACCAGCAACACCTCGTCATCCATGCCCACGTCCTGAACCAGGTGGCGGTGTACCACCATACCGTCCAGGTTCATGACAACGGACGCCCAGCAACCCGGCACCTCTTCGCAAATTTGCGCTAGCTCTTCCCGGAATGACATCCCTGACCTCCTTGGACGTGGCCCGCTCAGGAACCCTGAAGTTTCGACAGCATGGACTGCAACAGCCGCAGCCTGCGCTCGCGCGGATCGGGGGCTGGTTGTGCGAGCACCGGCGCGGGCACAGCGACCCGGACGGGCGTATCGGGTACAGCCGGTGCTATCACTTCCGGCTCCGGTTCCACGCCGGTCAACCGGGCCAGCATGCGCTTCAAAACCGACAGCCGTCTTTGCTGATCCATATCGCCCTCAATTCGCCGCACATACCCAGAATCTACTCTATGTAGTCGAGTACACAGTACTTGTCAAGATATGCCCGGATCCCCCAGATCGTTTTGCAACTCCGCGTCGCGGCACCGAAGTCGATGCTCGACGTTCCGAACCACGCCTCCGCTCGACTTCAGCAACGATCTGGCGTCCCGGAAAAATAAGGGGGGGGGGATCCCGGCGGTTCTAAAAGCAGCCGCGGCGGGAGGGTGGGACCCGATCAGGTCACTTCTTCGCACTCCAGGGGGTTGGAGTCCTGGCCCGGATTGCAGGAGGGATAGGTGCCGTCCGGGCAAGCATAGCTGAGGCAGCCCCAGCAAAACTCGATGGGATAGACAAACTCGTTTGACTCGATGTCCAGGCCGCCCAGGGTGGTGCCCTTGATGGTAACGTGGACGCCCAGGACAAACTCCTCCGCATCCGTTGAAAGGGCGGTCAATTGGGTCCCCACGTCCGGAGGAATGAGGCGCAGATGGGTGACGAACTGCCCGGGGTCCCCCGAGGAGGAGGCCGCCGACACCACGCCGCTGAGGTAGATGTCGAAAGTACCGTCCTCCAGCGTCAGCAGATTGCTGTGGCCCAGGGTACCCAGCGAGTCGCGGCCGATCAGCCACTCGTAAGAGATGGTGGCCTTCTTCAGTTGGATGGCCATGGCGTCAAGCTCGCTGTTGCAAGTCGACAGGTTGGTGGGCATGAGGTTGTGGATCTGCGGAAAAAAGTAGTAGATCGGCTCGGCGGGAACGCCGTAGGCCGGGTGGTTGAGATCGAGGAAACCCCGCGTCCGCACGTACTCCGGATCGATCTGATGTATGCAACTTTCGTCCGGAACCACATTGTACATAACGACCAGAGACTTGTCGTTGTCGATGCAGCCGATGAAGCCCGCCGGCACGACCGCCGCGACCAGCGCAAGCACGACTCGTCTTACTATCCGATTGACCATGTCGTCCTCCTCACCCATATTTTAGCATTTCTCCCGGCAAGCAACTACGCTTTTTCCAAGACTTCGCTTGGAAAAAGTGTTGGCTTAACCGACACGGGCACTCGCTGCCATCACCAACCGGCCTTACAACATGTTGTCGCGTTTCCATCGACAAGTGCCTACCTTTGCGTAACCGTGGAACGCATACGGTTTACAATCCTGGGAGTGATGAATATCAACAACTCGGTACGCTCGTCGTTCTTCTTACTGTTGCGGAAGAACCAACCCAGCACCGGTATCCTCGACAGGACCGGAACACCGGTAAACGTATCGGAGGTCTTCTTGGTGTAGATCCCTCCAATCACGGTGGTATCCCCGTCGCGCACCAGCACCTGGGTTTCGGCCTCTTTCTTCAAAATGGAGGGATCGCCCCGGGCGCCGGTCCGGGAAAAGTCCGGCTCGTTCTTCCTCACCTTGATCTCCATGAGGACGCTGCCTTCTTGGGTGATGTGCGGGGTCACCTCCAGCTCCAGCTTGGCCTCCACGAACATGGTGTTTACCCCGGCGGCGGAAACCACGCTGATAGGAATCGAAACGCCTTGGCCGATCCTGGCCTTGTGATTGTCCAGGGTGGCGATCTTGGGAGCGCTGAGGATCTTTACCGCACCCCGGTTCTCTAAGGCGCTAAGGCGTAGGTTCAGATGCGCCGCGCCGCCCGCGGAGCCAAAGATAAACCCCAAAGCGCCACCGGAACCCGCTCCGACCGCCGCCGGCAAGTTCACCGCGAATTGCCCCGGGTTGGCCGTACCGGACATGTCCGTGCTGGTCTTGCTATCGTCGGCGCCGCCCTGCATGTTTATCTGACTGGGGAAGGGCAGGCCGGTGGGATTTCCGGTCGCGGCGGAAAAGGAGAGATCGCCGCCCCACTGAACACCCACCTCGCGGACGAACTGGGTATTGGCCTCGACGATGCGGGCCTCGATGAGTACCTGGGGCGTCTCGGCGTCCAGGCTACGCACCAGGCCCTCGGCCTTGATCAGGTTCTCGAGCACATCTTTTACGATCAGGACGTTGGTGCGCTTATCCACGCTCACCGTGCCCCGCTCCGAGAGCACGTCCTTGACCTGCGACTGGACGTCCGAGGCCACCGCGTAGTTCACCGGGATCAGGCGCACCCGCAGCGGCTCCAGGCTCTTGCGAGCCTCGGCGGCCTTGGCGGCCAGCTCCTGCTCCTCGACCAGGGTCGTAAGCGGCGCCACGCGAATGATGTTGCCGTGGCGCACCTTGCCCAGCTTCTTGGTCTTGAGAATGATATCCAGCGCCTGGTCCCAGGGCACGTTGCGCATGGTGACGGTGATCTTCCCGGACACGTCGTCCGAGGTGATGACGTTCAACTTGGAGACCTCGGAGATCAAACGCAGGATGTTGTGGATGTCGGCATCCTTGAAATCCAAAGAAATTCGCTTGCCGGTGTACCGCCGTTTCTTCTTCTTGCCTCCCCCAACGCTGGACTGGAAATCCGGCCGGCGGACGCTGTAGCCGGCCACCTGGTCGGGCTGGTAGGTGTAGGTAACGGACCGGACGGCGTCTTTTGCCGTTGCCGGCGCGGCCGCCTGGGCTGCGCCGGTCTCGAACACCCAGTGAAGCCGGCCTTCCTTGCGCTCCAGCCGGCTGTTTATGCGCTTCTGGGTTACCGCCACCAGCTTGACCTTGTTCTCTCCCCGAACCCGGTAGGCACTCAGGGACGAAATGGCGCCGCCGAACTCGGAGGTGTCCAGCGTGCGCTCCAGGATGAGGGGCAGCTTGCAATGCGGGATCTCCAGCACCGCGGAACGGTGGTCGGTGTGAACCACCTGGGGAACGGCCGACCCGTCCAGGTCCAGAATCACTCGGGCCACCTTCTCGTCCTGCCGGAAGTTCAGCTCTTTCAGGGTGGACGGCTTGGGCGGCGGCTCCCTCAACGCTTCGAGGGCGGCGGATTCCGCGGCCCTGGGAGCCAGCGCCAATCTGGGCTTCGCCTTCGGTGCCGCTCGCGGCGTCGGCTTCGGCCGGGTCGCCTTGGGCTTGGGCTTCGGTGTGGCTACCTGCTTTTCGAACCGTACGCGAATCCCCTTCTTCAGCCGTTCGATCTTGTACGGCTGGCGCCGACCGTCGGCACAGTCTAGAACCACCCGCACCTTACCGCGGTGCTGCCCCACGCGCAGGCGCTCGACCCGCTTACCGGACAGCTTGCGGTCGTGCTTCTTGACCCGCATTGAGGCTCCGTACACATCCAGCACCAGGCGGAAGGGCTCGAACACCTCCAGGACTTCGTAGGCCCGGATGGGCCGGTTGGTCAGTACGGTTACGGCCGCGTCGGTGGTGACGATGCGCCGGATGGTTACCTTGCCCGGCTTGTCCCGGTCCCCCCGACTCTCCACTACCCGGTAGTCCTGCTCCGATTTCTCCGGCATTTGGACACTGTCGGCCTTTTTGACCGGCGGCGGGGCCGTTGGGGGCGGCGCGACCGCCGCCTCGGGCTTGGCCACGGCATCCCGGCCGGAAATGGTGACAACCACCGCCGATCCTTCCGCCTTGGCGCGGAAGCGAACCTTCGGCTTCAGCCCAATGATGAAGCGGCTGACCGTGCTGCCGGCCTGGCGAAAACGGGCGGTGGCGATCCTGCCGATGCGGCCGTCGTCGACGATCCGGGGAGCATCCACACCCTGCACTTCCGTGTGGATCAGATCCACCACCAGTCTCTCGGGGTTCTTCAGCCTGAACACCGTGAAGTTCGGCGTCCGGGTACCCCGCAACACCACCCGAGTGGTCTGTTGCTCCTGGTAGATATCCAGCCGGGTTATGACGTTCTCCGCACCGGTCGTCGTGGCCGGATCCGCCGGCGCCGACCCGGCCATAACCAGGACCGCCAACATCGCCAGGCTCGGGAGAATTCGGCCTCTCAAGTGCCTTGACCCCATGGATCCTCTCCTTAGGTAAATCATTTCTGCTTCTCTCTGTTAATCTTCATGTGGATGTAGTTGGTCACCTTGCGCCCGCTCCAGTCGCGGTAATCCTCGGAAACGATCACCTCATCGTGCTTGATGCGCACGACGCGGCCGAAGTTCTTGCCGATGCGGGTGCCTACCCGGATGCTCACACCCTTGCCGTCGGGAAGCTCGACCTGGGCCCGGGGCCGGCTGATCCCGGAGATAATCGCGGTCAGCCTTAGCTGGTCGATCTCGTACCGGGTCAAGATCCCTCCGGGCGCCTTCTCGTCCGGCTTGCGGATTACCTTGTAAACCGACCTGAAGGGATCCCGCTTGCCGATGGGAGTGTAGATGTAGGTCGGAGGAGCCAAGCTTTCCTGGGTGACGGCGGCGGCCGGGGCGGGCATGGCCGCGGCCGGCTTGAAGGGTTGTGGCTGGGGAGACTTCTTTTCCTCGCACCCGGCGGCCAAAAACCCGGTCACCACGACCAACGTCATCGCCCAACGCATAGGCTGTGTTTTCACGGCATGTGTTTTCACGGCATGTCCTTCCAAGGCATTTGAATCAAAGCCGCCGGACGCTTGTGCCGCACGGCATGCGGCACCGGCCCGTTATTTCGCTCCGGCCGCCGCCGCTTGCTGCTGGGGCGGAAGCGCGCGGAACGTCTTGGCCAGACAACTGGCATCCAGCACGATCTTGCCGCTCTTCTCCTCGGGTTTCTCCATGACGATGTTGGTGATGTTGATGATCCGGTCCTCCTTGGCCACCTTGTCGAAGAAGGTGGTGATCTCGTGGTAGTTGCCCTGAATTACCATCTGAACCGGTATCTCCGCGTAGAAGTTCTTCTTTACCTCGGGCTTGGGCGTAAACTTCACGATGCGGATGTCCGACTTTTCGGACAGCTCGTTCAGGGTCTTGAGCAGCTGGTCCATGTTGGCGTCGTCGGGCAGGTTTTTACGTTTCTCTTCCAGCTTCTGCTGGAGAAACTCCACCTTCTTCTTGAACATGGAAAGATTGCCGGCGATCTCTTGCTTCTCCTGCAACTCCTCTTCCAGCTTGATCAGCACCTTGTCCTGCTTGGCCAGATCCTCCGCCTGGTCCTGGTAGACAAACCAGTAGTGACCTCCCACGATCATGCCCATCAGCATGGCCAACACGGCCACCTTCTGCGCGTTGGGAGCCTTTTGAATGAAGATGTACAGCTTGTCCATAACGACCTCGTTTAGGCCCGGGTATCTTTCACTCGCTCAGATCGCGTAGTTCACCTTTATGTTGATTTGGAAAATCACGAACGCCCGCTTGAATTTCGGGTCTTCCTTCAGCGTGGTCCCCAGCAGGCGAACATCCTTGAAGAAGTGCGGCCTTTTCTGGGGTTGGCCGGGCTTCTCCATCGGCTGCAGGCTCTCCGCGGGCTTCTTCAGCACGGTGATGAACTGGGCCACGTGCTTGTTGGTCAACGCCTCGCCCCCGATCTTGACCACGCCGCTCTTCTCCGCCCAGGTGGTCAGCCACACCTGCTTGGGGATGATCTGGCTGAGGTGATCCAGTACGCGGACCGGGCCGGTCTTGCCCTTCTCCAGGCTTACGATGATCTCCAGCTTGCGGTTGAGCTCCGCCTCCAACCCCTTGTATTTCTCCACCTCTCCGATAGCCAGCTTGTACTGCTCGATCTGCTGTTTGGCGCTGGCGATCTCCTTCTTCTTGTTGGCGATGCTCCCGGACATGGAGCTATACCACATGTAGCAACCCACGAGGGCTCCCAGCACCAGGACCGCCGCCAGGATGAGCTGCTGCTTGACGAACTCCCGCTTCCGGGCCGCCTTGATGGGTAATAAGTTTATCTTGATCATGGGCCAGGCCTCACTTGTCGTCCGGCGTCCGGATCCCCAACCCCACCGCCACGGCGGCCGAGGGCCCTACCTCCCGGATGTATTCCGGGTCGAAGCGCTTGGGATCGAACTCGACGTTGCGGAACGGGTTCATGATCTCCACCGGAACGCCGACCTTGTTCTCGATTACCTTGTAAAGCGAGGGAAGCTTGCAGGCTCCGCCGCTCAGGTAAATGCGGCTGATGTGGCTGTCGGCGGCGGTGGCCGCGTAGAAATCCAGCGAGCGCTGGATCTCTCCGGACAGGCTCTCCGACACCGAGGCAATCACCCGCTCGACCTCCTGGGGAACCACGGAGTCGGCGTCGACCGCCGAGCCTCCGCCGAGCTTGAGCGCCTCGGCCTCGTCGTAACTCACGTTAAGCTGCTTTTGGATCTCCTCGGTGAACTGGTTGCCGCCCATGGAGATATCCCGGGTAAACGAGGTGATCCCGTCCGAGAGCACATTGATGTTGATCACGCTCGCGCCGATGTTGACCAGCACGATGGTGTCGGTGGAAGGCAGATCGTAGTTGGCCTCGAAGGCGTTCTCGACGCAGAAAGCGGCCACGTCCACCACCACGGGAGTCAGCCCGGCCTCCTGCACCACGGCCAGGTAGTCGTTGATCATGTCCTTCTTGGCCGCCACCAGCAAAACATCCATCTGGCCGGCCTCGGAGGCCTCGGGGGTAAGCACCTGCACATCGATGTTCACGTCGTTGATGTCGAAGGGGATGTACTGCTCGGCCTCCCACTGGATGGATTCTTCCAACTCATCGTCGGTCATGGACGGCAGGGTGATCTTCTTGATGATGACCGAGTGCCCGGAGATGGCGATCCCGGCCTCCTTGCGGCGGATGCGCTGGGAGGCGACCAGCTCGCGGATGGTGGAGACGATCACCGTGGAGTTCATCAAGGCGCCGTCGATGATGGCCTCCGGGGGAAGCTGGATCATGCCGAAGTTGAGCAGTTGGTAGCCCCGCTTGGATTCCTTCATCTGGACGAGCTTTACGGCGTTGGAGCCGATGTCCAGCCCGATTACGGTTTTCGACTTCGCCATGGATCCGTCCCTCTCTGGCTTACTCGTCTTCGGGGGTTTGCTCCGCGACAAAGACCTGGTCCTTGTCGACCAGCCGCAGTCCCAACGCCAGGATGATCTTGCGCTTGGTATCCATCCGGCAATTGTGACCCGACTCGATACGATCGATGGTCAGGGCGGAGAGCCCCGCCTTGCGAGCCAACTCCGCCTTGCTAATCAGCAGAGACTCGCGAATCTTTTTGACGTTGTTACGCTTCTTCTTGGCTTTCTGCTCGGTGTCTTCTGCTGTTTCCTCAATGACACCGACACCAGCCGCTCTCCGATCCTTTGCCATTTGCATCCGTCTCCTTGGCCCGGCGCCTTCCTAAAAGACGTGGGAACCACTTTAGCGAATTGTCCTTCAAGCGAATGGAAATGTCAAGAAATTGAATGTTAATTTTACTATTTTTATATATAATTAATGTTAATTTCTACTCACCGTTTCCGGCGCAAAGACACCATAGTATCCTGATTTTACTCTTTTTCCCCATTGACGTGGATGGCCTCGTAAAAAGTCCCGAGGGTTTCATGGATCACCACATTTCGACCTTTTTTGCCGGATTTGGTTCGAAATCAGACGATCAATGGGGCACGTTCCGGCTTTTTACGAAACTGTCAACGTGGGGAACCGGCTTTTCGGGTTTGGATCCCTCGCGGCGCTTTTGTTCCTCCTGAAGCCTTTTCAGGGCTCCGGTTATACGAATGGTTGCCGGAGGCGCCTTGCGCTCTTTATCCATTTCGACCGGCTCGACCGGCGGCATCCCACTCAAATCGACCGCCCGGATATCCGGTTTTACGGGCCGGCTGCCGGCGCCGCCTTTCACCGGCCCGCTGTAGTTCTCCAAAGACTCTCCAGGGTTTTCAGGCTCCGGCTGGGGCTGCCGGGTTCTCTCCTCCCGCGGCCCGGCGCCCGCCTGCTCTTCCGCGGCCTCTTTCTCACAGCCGCAACTCCGGCATCCGGACAATCCAAACCAGAAAAGAAAAACCGCCGACAATAGCCCAAGAACTCTCTTATTCATTTCTCACCTCTCCTCGATCGTTTACCGTAATCGCACCGGGGATACAACCGGTGGGGAAAGAAAGCGCCGGCTGCCTCGGCAGCCGGCGCTTTTTTCCTGAAAGAATCAGCCACCCCTACAAGACCTTGCCCCAGTGCACGATGTGGGACGCCGGCTCGAGGGGATTGATCAGGTCGAGTTCCTCCACCCCGGTGCCCCTCTGGACCACGATTTTCGGACCGGTGGGAGTCCAGAGCATGGCGGGCGCGCTGGGCGTGCTGGACTGCTTCTTTTCCTCCTCGAAGATGATGCCGTCGTTGAGATCATCGAAACGCATACCGTATGTTTTCGCGTCGCCGGGCAGGCACTCGTCGGGATTGGGCTTGTAGGTGGTGAAGAAGAGGCTTCCGGCCACCAGCAGCGGACTGGAGAAGAGGCGCTCCGACGAGTCGAAACCGGTGAACTTGGAGTGGGCCTTGTCGATGAACCATTCCCCGGTGTCGTTCACGGTATAGTAGCCGGTATCCTCGTTCAGGGTGCGTTTCTCCTTGACGGCGTACAGGTGGTCCGCGGTGTCGGTCCACTCCAAGGAGTCGATTATCCCGGTGCCGAAGAAAAGCACCAGGTCCCGCTCGTAGCTCATGCCCAGGGTAGGCGTCACCTGGATCGGGCGGCCCAGGCTTTCCTGGGGAGACTTGGGCCACCACTTGGTGACCTTCCAATCGTAGACGTGGCCGCCCTCGTCGGTATAGGCCGCTATCATCTCGCCCTCGTCGGCGTCCGGGTCGTACTCGGCGTGGGCCATATCCACCCGGTAGACGATCCCCTTGGTGGTAGGCACGAACACCCGGGAAACGTACTCGCCCAGGGCGGTATTGTAAGCGGCCGGGGTGGCGGAGGTGCTCTCGAGCATGAAGCTCTCACCCACGGACAGCTTGAACATGGCCTTCTCCAGAGACAGCAGGTGCTCGCAGTTGACGCCCTTGAGCTTGATGACCACGCCACCGGGTACGTCCTTGTACTTGATGTAAGAGTAGTAGCAAGCCCCGACCGCGTTGGGGTTGCAGTCCCTCGGGTCGACCGGGCCGGAATCCTTCCAGCAGCAGTTCAGCTCGTACTTGACGGCGTCGTCCTGGGCAACCACGCAGCTCTCCATGAGCTCGGGGGGAAACTGGGGCGGGTTTTGGATGTTCTCCCGCGACTCCCGGCACAACCAGCCGTCCCCCCCGGGGTTGTCGCTTCCCCAGGCCCAGCCCCCGGGGCCGGTGTAATCGTCGCTCTTGAAAGTCTCACCCCACTTGGCGGTGGAACCCTGGTCGATCAGCTCGTAGTATGCCTCCAGCTTGGCCAGGTTGTCCGCGTCCGCCCCGGTGGCGAAGGAGAACCTCCGCAGGAGCTTTCCGGTCTCGATGTCGATCACGTGGAGCGAGGCAGCGCTCGCCAGGCTTTCCACGAACTCGATGCAGCTCCTGGCGTTGTTCAGCAACTTGGGATTCATGTAGCCGCCGGGAACGATGGCCACCGAGCGGCCGGTGTAGGTCGGCTCGCCGGGCGGGGGATTGGCGTGTTTCACCCAGACCTGGCCGATGATCGGCTTGGCCCAGGTCTGGATGCTCTTGCCGCCGGTGCATTGTATGTCACTGTAGTCGCGAACCACCGACACCCCGGTGCGGTACTCCCACATGTACCGCGGGTTTTCGGGATCGGTGACGTCCAGGGCGAAGTAGGTACCGCCGCCCCCGCGCTCACCGGAGATCAGAATGGTGCGGTAGGCCCCCTTGACCACCTTCCCACCGATAGACAGCGGCTTGTCGGGAGCCTCGGGGTCCATGAGAGGAGTGTCGCGTAAAAACACGTCCTTGACCACGGGAGTGCCGTCGACGTAGAAGCTGTGCCCCGACCTGATGTTCTGGATTTTCGCCAGCAGGTTGTGGGGGATGAATCCCCACAGCTCCTCCCCCTCGTGGTTGCCCCCGTCGTCGTCCTTGTGGTCCTCGGCCACGAAGGCGTGCAGCATCCCGTCGTTGGCCCCGACATAAACCATGGTATAGCGGTCCCGGTTCATCCGGAAATGAGCCTCGTAGCGGAAGTTCGGAGTCAGCGCCGACGGGGGAGGGACCACCACCGGGCTTGAGTGGAAAATGTCACCCAGCACGGGACCGTCCCGGCCCGTCTCGGTACCGTCTCCGAGAGCGTAGCGAATGATCCGGTTGGCGTAACCGTCGTCGCCCAGGCACATCGGGCCGGTGAGGGTGCCGCCGCTGTTGCCCGCTTCGCTGAACGGGTAGAGACCGACCAGTGGATCGGTCATGTGCAGGGGCCGGGGCAGTTGGCAATCGAGGGCGGCGGCGCATTCTTGGCTGCGCGGGTCGTGGGCCACGGTGTAGATCTTGCGGGAGTCCCAGCTCCTCTCGAAAAGCTCCTTGTGGAAGCAGAGCAGGGTGTCGCCGTCGCAGTCATCCGGCTTGGCGCTCCATTGCCACTCCCCGGGCGCGTCGGTTTCGACCTTCTGCCGGACCAGATATCCCTTCCAGCCTTGTCCCGTCTCGCTGATCCGGAAGTAGGCCCCGTACATATAGGAAGAGTCGGTGGTCAAGTTCACCGACGTGGAGACAGACTCGGTGCGGCTGGACGTACCGGAGAGGATGGCGTCGAAAATCCATTTGAACTTATTTTTGAGATCCTGCGGATCCTCGGCCATGAAGGGATCCAGCACCGCCGCCGAGCAGGCCGAACCCGACCCGGCATGGGCAATACCGTCCAGGTTCGGCTTCAGATCCGCTCCCCCGAAGCCCACCACCAACACCGGGATGCCCTGGCTGCACAGAGCCGCGGCCGGGGCGACCGGATTGCTGCCGACCGTGTTCTGGCCGTCGGTCATCATAATGACGAATCGGGGGCGGCAATGGGCCACCGTGTCGATGTAAGGCGGGACGATCTCGCTCCTCCAGTTCTTGAAGTAGTGGTCCGCGTCCTTCAGGGAGTCGCCGATGGGCGTCCCCTGTTTGGGTGCGAGCATGCCGCAGGCCCCCAACTGCACCCGCCGGTTGTTGGCGACAATGTCCGAGGTATCCAGCGGGTCAACCAGGTCGACGAGACTCCCGGCCCCCTGGTTGCGCCCCTTGAACCCATATATACCCGGGGGGTAATACCAACTGCCGCTGTTGGCGTCGAAGGTGGCAAACCCGAAACGGATCACCTCGGCGTAATCGTCCAGCAGGCCGTTGTCTCCCTGATCGACGCAGCAGTCTCCGATGCCGCAGGAGTTGTAATCACCCGTGAGGATCTCCTTGACCACCTCGACCCGGTTGCGGTAACAGGTCGTGGAGGCTCCCCAGGAGGAACAGTATTCATAGCCCCCGCCCGAGTTGCAAACCTTCCCGCCGCCGACGCACTCGACGCCGTGGCCGTAGTTGCAGCTCAGACCATCCCCCGAGCGGCTCGTCCAGCTATCGGTGCAGGTGCCGGCCGGGTCCTTGTATACTCCCCAGAGCACCGATCCCGAGGTGTCGATGATGATGAACACTTCGGGCAAGACCAGCAGGGGATCGTCCCCCGACCCGAACCCTCCGGCCACCGCCTCGCCGGCGCCGCCGAAGCTCATCGCCAGCGCCGCCGCTATCGCTATAGTTATCGCTATTCGTCTCATGGCCAAGTCCTCCCTTTCCGGCCTGTCCGGCTCAATACTGGCACTTCCCGGGCCCGGCCGCCGCCCGCACCCGGCTCTTGACAACTATTGTGTCCGTCTGGCTCATCGTCTCGTCCACCGACTCTCCAAACGCGGTGGGAATCCCCCCCTCGGCGTTGAAGTCGAACAAGTGCAGGCAGACATCCGAATCCACCCCGTAACCCGGGGGATCGTGGATCTCCCCCACGGCAACGATCTCCACCCGGTAAGCCACGTCCTGGCGGATGCGCGCCGCCGTGTCGCGCAAAACGTGCGGGATACGGAAGGCCGCCTGCGCGTCCGGAAGCGCGGTGCTGTAGCCGCCCTGGTTGGCCTGATCCCAGATGAGGATCTTGGCGGCGGTGTCCGCGCCGCCGTCGTCCAGGGCGGTTATCTTCTTGTCGGTGATCATGTGCACGAAAACATCGGGGATACCGCCCACCTGGGACAGGCCGTGCCCCAACCCCGCCTCGCCTCCCGAGTGCGCCCGGACGGCGCGGCTCAGGTTGCCGGCCACCTTCAGGTCGATGCTGGTGCGCTGCATCGAGACCACCGCCACCGATGTCAGCGCCAGCGAGATCAACACGGCCAGCACCAGCGCGTTTCCCCGGCTATCGCCGAGACTGCAAAGCCTGCCCCGGCTGTCGCCGGGACTGCAAAGCCCGCCCCGCCTGTCCACCGGGCGGGAATACCTCCCCCACCCGATCCGACTGTTCGCCCTATTCATTCTTCCTCCATAGTTCGTGTCCATTTTGAGACGGGCACTAGTTCACACAATAAGTGATCCCCAGGTTCCGCAACTGGATCATGGTGCGCTCCGCCCGCACGTGAGCCATGCCGTTGGCCGGGTTCCCGTCGAGATCCACGCTGTGATCGGGATGGGCCACGGTCAGGGCCGGATCCTCCATCTCGGTCCGCCCGCGCAAGATGACGGCGATGGCCCTGAGACTCGCCGGCTGGATGGGCGTCGCTGCGGTGATGGGCGTGGGAACGGCATCGACTGCAAAATCGAAATCCGGCAAGCAGATCTGGGTAACCGGGCCGGCAATGGCGGTGATGTTGTAAGGCGCGATCACGAAGCCGGGCGCCGCGGCAGCCGGCGGAAGGAGAAAATCGGCCACGTCCGCGGTCTGAACTCCCCGGCAATCGGTCGAGATCCGCTGCAGCACCCAGCGGTCCACCGCCGGGACCGCGCCGGTGTATGGTCTGGCATAGAGGGGATCGTTGATCATCTGGTACTGAACCGTGGTGACCGGGCTGATCCATCGAAACTCTCCCTGGACCTGGTCGGTCCGGACCGGCGCCGGGGCCAGTGTAACGGTGGGCTTCGTCGCGGAGTTGACGATGTGGTAGGAGAACTGGCCGTTGCCGATATCCACCCGCACCAGCTCACCCGGGCAGAAGACTTGGTCGAACCCGGGACCGTCTCCGAAGGGAATTTGGAATGGCTCGACGCCGAGGCCGAAAGGATCGCAACAATTCGCATCGTACCTCATCCCGTTCCGGCAGTATATGTTGCTGTCGTCCAGATTCCACAAATAGTCGCGGGAGCTGACGTAGTTCCCCCGCAGGGTGAACATGCCATTGCCCAAGTCGAATCCCACCGACGCACCGGCATCCGCGGGCAGAAAACCCTGGGTGCGCGAGTCGACGTTCCTGTCGGGGTCCGGCGAGTACATGTAGGCCGCCCGGCCGATGTCCTCCACCAGGCCGTGCATGGCGATCCGCAGGTTGCCCTGCAGCTCGATGATGTCCTTGGAGCGCCCAAAGGATCGCTGCACCGTACCGGATAGACCCACCAGCGCGGCCATGAGTATGCCGGCCACCACCAGTGAAACCATCAACTCGATCAGGGTAAAGGCCTCTTGACGCCTCGCTTTCACCGAACCACCTCCTCAAAATGTGCTTGTGCGGTAAAGGTAGAAGGTCTTCGTCACCATGTGACGCCTCCAGAAGTTGTCCTCTCCGACCCAGTTGGCCCAGTCGGTGCCCTCCCCGTGATCCTTGTTGTCCCAGGAGACGATAACCGTCACCCGAACCAGGGTGTTTTGGGGAGCCGGCAACGGCAGATTGACCCGATGGGCAACGCAGTGAACCCGGTAGATGGCGCCGACCCACTGGACCGGCAAGGCCGTGCCGCTGTCGGGGCTGTATCCGTAAGTGTTGATCCTCCAGGCGTTTATGAAATCAGCGTCGGCGGCGATTTCCTGCCCGGCGTATTTCGTCAGGGAACGCAGGTCGGCAAAGTCGAGCTGATCCCCCACGGCGGGGGCGGGAGTTATCAGCACTATGTCGGGGAAAAGGGAGTTGAAGGCAACCTTGACGCCGTCCCTTTTGGCGAGCCAACCCTTGGCCTGGGAGCGCATCTCCTCGGCCACTCCCAGGGCAATCTGGGTGGCCTGGGTTCGCTCCCGGGCATAGGCATGACCCCGGACCGTGACAACCTGGAGGTGGATAACACTGAACAGCCCCAGGGTCATCACCACAAGCGACACCATCAGCTCGATCAGGGTGAATCCCTTCTCGTCCCCGCTCCGCCCGTATCTCCGTCCACCTGGATTCATCGCTCGCTCCTCAAGACACTCAGCGCAACGTGTATCTCACCGATCCGCCGGCCGTGACCCGTACCTGCCGGGTCACGGGACCGCCCACGATGTCGTAATAACGCTCGATTCGGTCCACCAGCCTGCCGATGGAGTCAAAGAGCATGGGATCCCGCACGATCACCGCACCGGCCCGGTCGGTAACCTCGAAAATGGCCACGTCCTCCCCTATCAAACCCACGTGGTTGTCGCCCTGGGCGTCGGCCTGGATATCGTCGGCTATCTCCATCGAGGTCCACACGGACTTGTAGCTCACCCGCGTCCAGAGATTGGCGCCGAGCG
This sequence comes from Deltaproteobacteria bacterium, assembly GCA_030622135.1. Lineage (GTDB taxonomy): Bacteria > Myxococcota > B64-G9 > B64-G9 > B64-G9 > JAUXGL01. The sequence goes on along the minus strand of JAUXGL010000023.1, from coordinate 5,748 downwards.
CCACGATGCAGGGCTCCGGTGCCGCGGTGTTGCAGGTGTTGGTGGTGGACTCGTCGATGGCCACCGCCCCTCCGAAACCACCGTCGTTCGCGGTATCGCTGAGCATCACCCGGACCCGGTGGCAGCGGCCCGTCCGAACCGCCCGGGAACGGGCCGTGAACACGGCTTCTATGATTAACATGCCCGCCTCGCGCTGGCGGTTCTTGCGCAGCGACAGGGAGAAGGAGGGCACCACCGCGGCTGATACTATGGCAACGATGGCCACCACCACCATCAGTTCGATCAGCGTAAATCCCCTGGCTCGGTTGTCTGCTACCGGCGTCCGATTCATGCGCTCCTCCCGAGGATTGTGCGCGTAGGTATCTTGTTTGCAATTCACGTACCATCCCGCGTGTATGCATAACCGCCCAAAAACTAAAGAAAAAAACCCGCAAGGGGCGCCGGCCGGCCGGGTGCACGTGTGAAATCATTGCGGGGGGGATGCAAACATTTCAAACAAAAGGAAAACCGGCCCCTGCGGGCTCGTCAACCCGCCAGTTGCATAAACGTGAGTCACTCGGTGGCTACAAGACACGTCTGGTGGGGCCAAACAACATTCTGGCTGACTTGTTTTGGAATGTACTGGAGGTGCGATCCAAAACCGGCATGTCAATACAGCCCTTAGCCCCACCTGCGTTGACCATGCGGCTGTCTGGGCTCATGGGTTGTGCAACAGTCGGGTCAACGCCGGCCTTCCCGCGTACCCGCGTAGGAGTCGGCGTCTATCCGGTAGTCCTTCAGCTTGTAGAGCAGGGTGCGGTGGCTGATCTCCAGGAGCTTGGCCGCGCGGGTGCGGTTGCCGCCGGTTTCGGCCAGAGCCCGTTTTATCAGCTCCTCCTCCATGGCCCGCGTGGTCTTCTTTATGGAGAGCTGGCCGGCGGGGAGGTGGGCGGCCGACTGGGGCGCGGTCTTGGACACCTTGTCGGTCAAAAGATCGGGGGTTATCCGGTCGCCGTCGCAGAGGATCACCGCGCGCTCCATCTGGTTTTCCAGCTCACGGACGTTTCCGGGCCAGGCATATTCCATCAAAAGCTTCATGGCCACCGGGTCCACACCTCTGACCTTGGTCTTGAGCTTCCGGTTGCAGCGCTGCAAAAAGTGCTCCACCAGCAGGGGAATGTCCTCGCTGCGGTCGCGCAGCGGCGGGATCTTTACCGAGAGCACGTTGAGCCGGTAGAAGAGATCCTCGCGGAACCGGCCGGCCCGGACTTCATCGGCCAGGTCGCGGATGGTGGCGGCCAGTATGCGCACGTCCACCTTGCGGGGCTGGTTCTCCCCCACCCGCCGGATCTCCTCCTCCTGCAGGACGCGCAGCAGCTTGACCTGGAGGCCCAGGGGCAGCTCGCCGATCTCGTCGAGGAACAGGGTTCCCGAGTCGGCCTCCTCGAACAGCCCCAGCTTGTTGCGGATCGCGTCGGTGAACGCGCCGCGAACATAACCGAACAGCTCGCTCTCCAGCAGGTTCTCCGGGATGGCGCCGCAGTTGATGGCCACGAAGGACCGGTCTTTCCGCGGGCTGCGCACGTGAATGGCCCGGGCCAGCAGCTCCTTGCCGGTGCCGCTCTCTCCCGAAATCAGCACCGTGGATTTGAACTCGGCGATCTTCAAGACGGTGCGAAACATCGACTGCATGGATTCGGCCCGGCCGATGATCTTTTCGAACGAATTCTGCTGGATGAACTCCTGCTTGAGCTGGATGTTCTCCCGCCTCAGCTTCAGGCGCTGCTCCGCGATGGAGATGCGCAGCATCACCTCATCCATCTTGTACGGCTTGGAAAAGTAGTCGGCCGCTCCCGCGCGAACCGCCTCGCGGGCCAGCTCGATGTCTCCGTAGGCGGACATGAGGATTACCTCCGCCGCCGCGTCGGCCCCGCCCAGCTCACGCAAAAACTCCATCCCGTCCATCTTGGGCATGCGCATGTCGCACAAGACGATGTCGAAGGGGTTCTGCCGGTAGACCTTGAGGGCGTCCGCGCCGTTTGGGGCCTGCTCCACCTCGAAACCCTTCTTCGAAAGCACCCCGGCCAGGCTCCGGCGGACGTTCTCCTCGTCGTCGACTACCAATATGCGGGTCGGTTCGGACATACGGCTCCATTGTACCTTCGTCATCCGGGTTGTCAAAGATGAGGCTACACCACCGGGAGAGTGAAGGCCATCTGGGTGCCTTTACCCGGCATTGAGAACACCCAGATCTCCCCGCCCATGGCGTGGACGCTGGCGTGGCAGATGGCCAGCCCCAGGCCGGTGCCCTTTCCGGGTTCCTTGGTGGTGTAGAAGGGGTCGAACACCTTTGTGAGTTGCTCCTCCGCGATACCGGCCCCGTCGTCCACCACGGTAAACACAACCACCTTTCGTCCGGGCTTGATGGCTTTTCCGTCTTCGGGCGGCCGGATCTTGTGGATCTCGCCCTGCTCGAAAAACGCAGGCGCCGCCCCGGGCCCCGGCCATCCCAGCTCACCCTCCAGAGATCGCCCCAGGACCGCTACCCGAACCCAGAGGTGTCCTCCCGACTCCAGCACGTCCAGCGCGTTGAGCATCAGGTTGACCAGCACCTGGCGCACCAGATCCGGATCCGCGCGAACCTCGGGAAGATCGTCGGGAAGCTCGATTTGAAGCTCGATCGACTTGGATTTTTTCTGCGGCCGAATGAGGGCCATGGCGTCTTCGACCAGATCCTCGGGGCTAACCGCGACGACGTTGTCGCGCCCCGGCCGGGAGTAAGCCAGCAGATCCCGGATGATCGTGTCGATGCGTTCCACCTCCGACTTTACCCGGGAGAGAGCGTCGCGCTGCTCGTCGGCTTCCACCGCCTCCGACTGCAGCATCTCCACGTAACCCAGGATGGCCGAGATGGGATTGCCGATCTCGTGGGCCAGCCCGGCGGCCAGTTTCCCCACCGAGGCCAGCTTCTCCGAGCGGATCAGCCCCTGCTGGGCCTGGTGCAGCTCCCGGTTGAGCCGGGTAAGCTGCTCGATCTGATCCTTTTGGCGCCGCTGGTCCTCCTCGATCCGCCGGGCCATGCGCGAGAACGAAAATCCCAGGCGACCCAGCTCGCTGCCCCGGTCAGCCGAGAGCAGAAAGGTCAGGTCGCCCGCGGAGATGCGATCGGCGGATTCGAGCAGGCGATCCACCGGCCGGACGATCAACCGGTGCAGCAGCACCCAGCCCAAAAACAGCATGACCGTGGTCAACAGCGCGGCATACAGCAGCATGTTCTTGGCAAAGCGCCCCGCCTCCGAGTCGACCCGCGCCAGCGAGAAAATCCCCCTCTGCGTCCACCCCGCCGCTCCGAACGGTGCTTCCACCACAACCACCCGGCTCCCGGCGTGCTCTCCGATCGACCAGCCCCGCTCCCCGCCATCCCCGTCCTCCCGCGCGCCGAAAGAATCCCAGAGCGCCCGGGCGGCCAGGCCGGAATCCGTGGTAACCATAAGATCCCCGCGCGGGTTGTACACCGACAGCACCAGAAAGGCGGGATGGCCGGTCTTGCGCCGCTCCGCCCAGGCCGAAAGCCCAAGGCAGGCCCCGCCCGCCTCCAGGTTGGGACACAGGTCTATGAGTTGCTCGGCCGAGCTGTGCAAAAATCCCCGTGCCCAGCGGATCCGCTCCGTGACCAGCCCATGCCGGGACAGACGAATGCCCGCGTAACCCAGCAACAAGGCCAGCAGGCCCAGGACCACCAGGAGCTGCAAGGCGATCAGCGGCTTGAGCCCGATTCCAAAACGACGCGCGGTCAAAGCTGATATCCGCCTCTCATCCCAATCTCCCACTGGTACCCCTACGCTTCAACATAACATATTGACTTCCCAGGGTAACTCAATATACGCGGGGCCACTATACTGGTGAGATAATTTACTCGTGGTCCTCTCGCAAGTGTGCGTTTTTGTGCCGTCCGATGAAACGGACGGTGCAAGTGTCCCTTTTTACGCGGGAGATTGGGATCGACCGGAAATTCACTGGGAGATTATGGTCTCAACAAACTATAAAACCAATCCGCCAAAAAGATGTACTCCACCGCGCTTACGGCTAAAAAAGGACCGAAGGGAATAGCCGCCGCCAGAAAGGAGGGAGCCGGTTCCTCCCCGACCTCTTCGGGTTCTTTCTCTTTCTCTTTCTCTTTCTCTCCCTCTTCTTCCTCTTCTTCTTCCCATTCCTCCGGCAGCGGAGGCTTCAGCTCGACCCCGGAAACCCACAAGATCACCGCCAGCAGAACTCCCTGGATGGAGGCGAACAGGAGGATGAAAATCAAGCACTGCCAACCCAGCCAGGCTCCCAGCATGGCTAGCAGCTTCACGTCGCCCATGCCCATGCCCTCCCGGCCGCGAATGACGGAATAGAGCAGGGATATCCCCAGCAACCCGCCGCCGCCGGCCAGCAGGCCGATCAACGAGCTGACCCAGAAGCCCTCCCACAAGAACGAGCAGGCGAAGCCGATCAGGATGCCCGGGAGGCTGATCTCGTTGGGAATGATCCGGTGATCGATGTCGATGAAGGTCGTGGCGATCAGCGCGGCGGTAAAGGCGAAATGCACCCCCAGCTCCTTGGAGAGGCCTAACTTCAACCACAGCACCAACGCCAACCCGGCGGTCAGCGCCTCGACCAGCGGATAACGAAAGGAGATGGGCTGCCCGCAATCGCGGCACTTACGACCCAACAAAAAGAAACTCAGTATGGGAACGTTATCATACCAGCGAATTAAGTGGTCGCAACCGGGGCAGCGGGAGCGGGGCTTGACGATGGACTCGCACCGGGGCAGGCGGTGGATGACCACGTTGAGAAAGCTGCCCAGCGTGGCGCCGAACAAAAATACCATAACCCCTTCAAGCAGACGATAGATTTCCACGGGCGCTCCTCACGACAATCCTGTAAAGTAGGCGGTCATATCCAGTAAGGTCCGCGCCAGCGCCCGGGGGCTGGCCCCGGATGCCCGGCCGCTCGTCCGGGGACGATAGGTCAGCGGGTGCTGGGCCACGACCAACCCGGCCTTCTCGGCCCGCAGAATAATCTCGGCGGTGACGAACACACCCCGGCTGCGAACCGGCAACCGCTCGAAGATGCTCCGGCGGTAAAGCTGGAGGTAATTGAACTGCCGGACCCGGGTGCGAGTCAGCAGGCGCAGCAACCCGATGTAGCCGATCGAAAGCACCCGCCGCCAGGCGGGGCTGTCGCGCCGGTCGGAACGCAGGCCCACCACAACGTCCGCCCCCCGGCGGGCGCCGTAAAACCCCGGGATCTCCTCCGGCTCGCAGGCCAGGTCCGCCGGGAGAAACATCACCCACTCGCCGCGCGCCCAGAAGAGCCCGGTGACAATCCCGGAGCCCGGCCCCAGGTTTTTGGAATGGCGAACCAGACGGATGCGCCGGTTCCCGCGCGCGGCCTTTACGACAACGTCCGCGCTGGAATCCGTGCTCCCGTCGTCCACCACCAGGATCTCGTAGTTCGAGGTGCAGGCGTCGGCCGCCTCACAAAGCACCGGCAGGTGCACGCGCAGGTTCTCCTCCTCATTGTATGCTGGAACCAGCACGGTGAGATCCGGGTTCATGTCGACGAAAGAGTCTATATTATCAACCTTGGTTACCCAAGTGAATAAAGCCGGCCCCAATCTCCCACTGGTGCCCCTACGTTTCGACATAACATATTGACTTCCCAAAGGAACTCAATATACGCGGTGCCACTATACTAGTGAGATAATTTACTTGTGGTCCTCTC
>JAUXGL010000274.1 GCA_030622135.1 Deltaproteobacteria bacterium | reverse complement strand
GGCTGACCAGCTGGGAGGCCGAGGGGATCTTGAAGGCGGCGAAAGTCAAGGCAAAAGAACGCAAACAGGTGGTGGACAAGCTGGCGGGTACTATGATCTTGGAGGGCTACCTGGATGCACAACGGGAGGGTGCGGATTGAAAAAGCGGATACTCGTCATTCTAGGCATCTTGCTTCTGTTGATCGGGCTCGTGTTCGGGATCCTCTGGTACCTGGTGCGCAGCTACGGTAACACGCCCATGTCGGGCGAGGGGAAGACCGTGGCCGTTTTGATCCCCAAGGGGGCCGGGCCGCAGACTATCTGCAAGCTGCTCGAAGAGCACCGGGTGATTTCAAATCAAAAATCCTTCTACCGGTACATCCGCTACTACCACCGCGCCGCCGGCAAGCTGAAGGCCGGGGAGCTGGCCTTTAGGAACAACATGACGCCGGAGGCTGTGCTGGACGTGCTCTTGCACGGCACGCCCATCGTGCATCCCATCACCATCCCGGAAGGCCTGCGCATCGACGAGATAGCCGAAATGTACGCGGACGCGGGATTGGCAGACAGAAAGGAATTCGAGAAAAAGGCCCGGGATCCGAAATTCGCCGAGTCGCTGGGGCTTCCGGGCAACAGCCTGGAGGGGTTCCTCTACCCGGAGACCTACAACTTCCGCAAGCAGACGCCGGTGGAGAAAATTCTCAAGACCATGCTGGCGGGGTACCGGGAGATTTTCACCGCCAAGTTCTCTAAAAGAGCCGAGGAGCTGGGCATGAGCGAGTTGGAGGTGGTCACCCTGGCCTCCATCGTGGAGAAGGAGACCGGCGCGGCCCGCGAGCGTCCCCTGATCGCGGGCGTCTTCCACAACCGCCTGCGGAACAACTGGCGCCTGGACACCGACCCGACGGTGATCTACGCGGTCCTGCTGGCCCGCGGCCATTTCGGCGGAAACCTCACCCGCGAGGACCTGAGGATGGATCACCCCTACAACACTTACAAACACAAGGGATTGCCCCCGGGACCCATATGCAACCCGGGCAAGGACGCCATCCAGGCCGTTTTGTATCCGGAGAAAACCCGGAACATGTTCTTCGTCTCCAAGAACGACGGGACCCATCACTTCTGCCCCACGCTGTCCTGCCACAACCGGGCCGTTCTGCGCTACCAGGGAAGGGGAAACCCATAGCCGACCAAGCCATAGAGATCTCCGGCATCCACAAGCGCTTCACCATTCCCCGGCCGTTTTTGCAGGCCCTGCGGCACCCGTTTGCGCGCAAGCGCCTCGAGGCATTGAAGGACGTATCCCTGTCGGTTCCCACCGGCTCCATCACCGGCCTCCTGGGCCCCAACGGCGCCGGCAAGACCACGCTGTTGAGAATCCTGGCCACCACCGTTCTGCCGGACGGGGGAACCGCGAAGATCCTGGACCGCGACGTGACCCGCCACACCGCCCAGGTGCGCGCCAGGCTTGGCTTCGTCCTCGCGGAGGAACGCAGCTTCTTCTGGCGACTGACGGCCAGACAAAATTTAAAGTTCTTCGCCGTGCTCGCCAACATGGATGCCGGCGCCATCCCGGAACGCATCAGGGAGCTGTCCGAACTGCTGCGGCTCGATAATGAGCTGGACAAGCCCTTCCGCGATCTGAGCACCGGCATGCGCCAGCGCCTGGGGATCGCCCGGGCGCTCTTGCACGATCCGGAGGTGATGCTCTTCGACGAGCCCACTCGGGGCCTGGACCCCGGTGCCGCCCAGCGCATCCGCAAGTTCATCAAAGAGAAGCTCTCCGGCGAAATGAAGAAGAGCATGCTGCTGGCCACTCACAACCTGGAGGAGGCCCAACAGCTGTGTGACCGGATCGCCTTCCTGAAAGACGGGAAGATCGTCTCCGAGGACGAAGTCACCGAGGCCTTGAAAAAGGCCAACCAGGTCTTCGAGGTGGACGAGTGATTTTCCTGCGCAAATGCTGGGCCTTCATCTGGAAGGATTTTGTCACCGCGCTGAGCTACCGGCTGGCTTTCTTCGCCCACCTGCTCTTCACCTTCTTCATGGTGACCTCCTTCTATTTCTTCGGACGCATGCTAGAGGGAGCCACCATCGAGTCGCTGGACCCCTACGGCGGCGCCTACTTTCCCTTCGTAATCGTGGGAGTGGCCTTCTCCAGCTACCTGGGAGTGGCCGTGCGCTCATTCTCCGACACCATCCGCAGCGCCCAGGTATTAGGCACCCTGGAGGCGCTCCTGGCGACCCCCACGCCGGTGGGGCAGATCATCGTCATGAGCTCCATCTATAGCTTTATGGCCACCTCGATCCGGGTGGTGGTTATTTTGATCTTCGGGTGGCTGATCTTCGACGTGAGCTATGCAAACGCCAACTGGATCGCGGCGTTTTTAGTACTGCTTCTGACCATCATAAGCTTCTCCTTTTTAGGCATCCTGTCGGCCAGCATCGTCCTGGCCTTCAAGCGCATCGACCCGTCCAGTTGGCTGGTGCAGGGACTGAGTTACCTATTCGGGGGCGTGTACTACCCCGTCGCGGTCCTGCCCGAGTGGGGGCAATGGCTGGCCAACCTCCTGCCCATCACCCATTCGCTGGAGGCCATGCGCAAGCTTCTGCTTCTGGGAGCGTCGCTTTCCGATGTTGCCGGATCGATCCTGGGATTGATCGTCTTCTCCGTAGTCGCGGGACCGTTAAGCATCGGGGCGTTCTTGCTGGCGTTGCGACGGGTGAAACGGGAAGGCTCGCTAAGTCACTTCTGAAGTCAGAGATCTTCCACCGTCAGGATCGCGGAGAAGTAACCCTCGTCGTTCAATTCGTCACTTGGTGGGAACGCGCTGACGAGAACTCGTTCGATGGTGAAGTTGCCGAAGGCTGACAGCGCTTCGACTTTTCTGTCGACCTGTGCGCCGGTGGCCAGAACCAGGATCCGTAGTCGTACGCGACGGCCGAGAATCCCAGCCTTTTGGCGATCGAGTGGGCGTGCTGGTAGCAGAAGTGCTCGAACGCCAGCCCCAGAAAGACGTGGTAACGCTTCTCCGGCAGCGCTTGGTGCAGCGGAAGGCCTTCGGATTTTAGGAGGGACGTTGTTGAAACTTTTTCCTGGTGATACTTTGCACAACCCAGTAAGTTCGACACCATGCCAAGGGGACCAAGACTGGATACTCCCGGGGTACTACCACAAGAGAGCTACAACGTTTTTTCCGCTACAAAACGACTTCCATGAAAACATTCAAAAGTTTCAGTTGCGGTAGAGACACCCTTTAGGGGCGCCCCCCGCGCAGATCCCGGCGAGCGCTACTAACGCACCGGGCTCCTGCCTCGGGTCAAACGCGCAAACGTTGTTCCGGAAAAGGATGC
>JAUXGL010000099.1 GCA_030622135.1 Deltaproteobacteria bacterium | reverse complement strand
TTCGTCGAGGAATGGATCGAGGAGTCCAGGGCAATGGGCAACCCTCATGTCACCAAGTTCGCTAACACGGTCGAGAAACACATCGATCCCATCCTGGCTTGGTACGACCACTCGATCGCGACTGGCCCCCTGGAAGGCCTCAACAACAAAATCAAAGTTCTCAAGCGAGCTGCCTATGGCTACCGAGACACTTCCTTCTTCGCGCTGAGCTTGCTGTTCATACATGAAACGGCTTTCAATCTCTCAGGAGCATGAACTCATGTCACACAGGCAGGATCCGGAAGAACCTTTAATGACTCATCCTTCGTTGCGGGGGCGAGGAAGATCCGGAAGGTGGTTCCTCCGGTTTTCCCGGGGTGCACGCTCATCTCCGCGTCGCTGCGCTGGAGGATTTGATGGGCGATGGCCAGGCCGATTTCCATGCGCATGGTGCGGCCCTCCCGGGTGTTGACATCGATGCGGGGATCGAATATTCGCAGGCGTTCATCTTCCGAGAGTTTAAGACGGGGATCGGAGATCTCGATGCAGGGACGGCCCGCTTCGGTCTTGATCCGGATGAATATCGGTTCGGTCTTTTCGGGGCGGGAGGTGTGCAGGTAATCGAGCAGGTTCGATAAGGCTGTCTGGAGGTCCTGGCGTACCACCCGGGCGCGGGGGGCTTCTTCGAAGTCATGGCGGATCTTTCTCGCTCCCGATCCGGCCGTTTCTGGGGACACGTCGATGCACTCCTGGACTAGCTTGTTGACGTCGATGTCCTGCGGCTGGGCGACCTGGTGGGTTTCCGCCAGGGACTGGAAACCGATCACCAGGTTGGCGATGCGGTTTACTCCGTCGAGGCACTCGCGCAGAACCTGGCTGGAGTCGTCCATCCGGTAGTTCATCTCCTCCTCGCCCTCGTCGCAGACGTTGAGCAGGAGGTTCCCCAGATGTTGGTCGGCCGGATTTTGGCCGGCGCCGAGACGCCGGGCGGCCTGTTTGGCCAGGTTCCACAGGTTATGCACGTCTCGGCAGTATATCTGCAGTGAGTATATGTTGGCCTTCACCACGCCCAGGGGATTGTTGACCTCGTGGGCCACGGCGGCGGCGAACTGGACCGCCAGGGCCAACTTCTCTGACTGTACGATCTGGTCGCGGGTGGAAATCAGCTCAGCGATCTTTTTCTTCAGGCGGCGCTTGGCCAGGGCTTGCTCCACGAGGGCGTGTAACTCGTTCAGAGCGAAGGGTTTTTGGATGTAGTCGTAGGCACCTTGCTTCATGCAGGCGATGGCCGTGTCCACGGTGCCGAAACCGGTGGCCACGATTATCTCCAGGTCGGGATCGAGCTTTTTCAGGGCCGCCAGAGTTTGCACGCCGTCCATGCCGGGCATCTTCAGGTCGCAGATGGCCAGGTCGTAGGTCTTGTCGCTGGCCGTACGGAGCGCCGTCGCGCCGTTCTCGGCGGTGTCCACCTCGTATCCCTCTCGGGAAAGCTCGAAGGTGAGCATGTCGCGCATCCCCTGCTCGTCGTCGATCACCAGAACGCGCGCTTTTATCTTATTGTCATCCATTGGTCTTATAATCCTCCTGTGCTTGTTACCTCTTGCATATCGAATGCCATCAATGAACACGAGTGACCCCGGTGGCGGGTTCCCAGTGTTTGCAACGAGTTAGTTTCGTAGATGCCTCCGCAGTGGTGTTGCCGATACCCGTTCTTGATGGGGTGTTGATTACCCTGGGTGGGTGCCGGATGACCTCGAGGGGCAAGTATAGATCGATGGGGGAACACAGGTGTAGCCCGAGGGATTTTCATTTTCCCCTGGCTTCCCCGCCCCCGTTGGGAAAGATGTCCCAGAGTAGCTCCCCAAGGTCTGGTATTCTAATTGAACCCTTTTTCTTTATGCAAAGAAGCGATTGTGTCTGCCAGGTTGTCGAGTGCTTGATAGTCGGTCGCGGACGGGAGGCCTTTGCAGAGAACCGGATCGAGGACCTGGACTTTCAGGTTTGGTGTCATCCCCGCTAGAACTTCCACCGTCTTTCCACCCCAGCCATAGGAGCCGATGATCGAGAGAAACTCCGCTTTGGGGCGCAATGCATTGGTCAGGAAGGCTGCATAGGCGGCAAGCGGATGCGGGCCGGCGAGGACCGTGGGAGTTCCGACGATGATCGTCGCGGCATCGACGAGGGCCATGGCCAGCTTGCCTATGTCGGTCACGGCCAGATTGAACTGCTCGACCCGGACCCCCCGGTTCACCAGTGAATTGAGCAGACGGTCGACCATGAGTTTTGTGCTGGCATGCATGGATACGTAAGGAAGAACTACCATGTTCTTGGGATTTCCCCGCACCCAATCATGGTATGCGTCCAGGATGAATGCGGGCCGCTTGTGAATCGACCCGTGGCTGGGCGCGATTATGTCGAGCTCGAATGCAGATAGTTTGTCCAGGTTCTTCTTGATGATGTTGCGAAAAGGCATCATGATCTCGGCGTAATAACGCTTGGCCGCCTCATACACGCGTCCTTCATCGGTTACGAAAAGGTCGCTGGTGGCGATGTGAGAACCGAAGAAGTCGCAGCTGAAGAGGATTTTTTCTTCCTGCAAGTAGGTCGCCATCGTCTCCGGCCAGTGCACCCAGGGTGTGTAGATGAACTTCAAAGTCTGGTTTCCCAAAGAGAGCGTCTCCCCGTCTTCGACGGTGACGAAGCGATCCTCCGGAATTCTCAGGAGATCGGTGAGCATGCTCTTGGCTTTAACCGATGAGATCAACTTGGCCGCGGGGTATTTTGAAAGGACCGCGGGGATGCTTCCGGAATGGTCCTGCTCGGCATGCTGGGAAATGACATAGTCGATCCGGTCGATGCCCTCCAGTTGTGAAAGCAGGACCGTGCTCATGGCCGGGTCGGCGGAGTCCAGTAGTACATTCTTTTCGGATGCCTTGATGAAGTACGCGTTGTAGCTGGTGCCGTCGGGAAGGGGAATGAGAGAGTCGAACAAACGCCGGTCCCAGTCCACCGCTCCCATCCATTGTACTGAATCGGTTATCCTCCTCGGTTCCATGTCGGTTTCCACCTTTCGAAAAGAGATAATGCCACTCATCTCATCTTACAATCCAATGTATCACGCCGGCCCGAGGTTGCAAGCCGTTTGGCCTCTTTGTAATTTTCCCGCCTCTGGTCGGATTCAGCATTGACTCTCCGGAGTACGGCGACTACCTTATATTAGTTCGGGGGATAGGGAGGTTCGCATGAACAAAGGCATGAACCGGCGCGATTTCTTGAGAGCAGTGGGAACCGGTGCGGTGGTGGTCTCGGTGCCGGTTCTTATTTCGGGATGCACCTCGAAGGTTTTGAATCCCGATACTCAGGCCGGCGCCCACGGCACCTATTTCGACCAGTTCGGGGTGGATACCGGGCTGATCCGTCGCACCCTGGAGAAGGGGCTCTCGCGGGGGGGTGACTTCTCCGAGGTTTTCCTGCAGCACAAGATCGGACACCGGGTGGGCATGGAGGACGGGGAGGTGAACCGGGCCCACACCGCGGTGGATCTGGGCGCGGGCATCCGGGTGCTCAAGGGCGATGCCACCGGCTTTGCTTATTGCGAGGAGCTTACCGAAGCGGCGCTTCTGGCCGCGGCCGAAACCGCCGCGGCCGTTGCCGACGCGAACGCCGGGGCGCGGCCGCAGCCGCTTGCGGCCGTTTTGGTCGAGAACCGCTACACCGTGGAGGTGCCCTGGACGGACGTAGGCATCGACAAGAAGCTGCCCATCATCAAGCGTGCCGACGCAAAGGCCCGCGGGCGCGACCGGCGCATCATCAAGGTTGCCATCGATTTTGCGGACACGACCTCCCGCATCCTGGTGGCCAACTCGGAGGGCTTGCTGGTCGAGGACGACCAGCCCCTGGCCCTGCTGAAGGTCATATGCGTGGCCCAGGACCAGGGCAATACCGAGGTTGCGTTCCAGGCCGGCTCGTCCCGCGACGGCCTGCGTTTCTTCTCCGACCAAACAGTCGACCGGGTGGCCCACGAGGCGGCCGACTATACCACCACGCTCTTCGACGCGGTAGCTGCGCCGGTGGGAGAGTTGCCGGTGGTCATGGCGGCCGGAGTGAGCGGTATATTGCTGCACGAGGCCATGGGCCACGGCTTCGAGGCCGATTTCAACCGCAAGGGTATCTCCATCTACGCCGGCCAGATTGGCAATAAGATCGCCCCCGAGTTCGTCAGCATTTACGACGACGGCACCAACGAGAGGCTGCGCGGCTCCATCAACATCGACGACGAGGGCACCGCCGGCCAGCGCACCGCCCTGGTGGAGAAGGGCATTCTGCGCTCCTACATGCACGATCGCATTTCCGCCAAGCATTACAAGACCAGGAGCACCGGCTCGGGGCGCCGGCAGTCCTTTCGCTACCCCCCGGTGCCGCGCATGCGCAATACCTATATGATCAACGGCCCCCACAAGCCCGAGGAGATCATCAAATCCGTCAAGAAGGGCCTGTATACCGAGATGTTTGCCAACGGGCAGGTGATGATCGGCGCCGGCGACTTCACCTTCTTTCTCAGGCAAGGACGAATGATCGAGGACGGCAAACTCACTCACGTGGTCAAGGATGCCAACCTGGTCGGCAGCGGCCCCAAGGTGCTCGAGGCGGTTACGATGGTGGGGGACGACATGTGGATGTACTCCGGGGGAAGCCGGTGCGGCAAGGACGGCCAGAGTGTGCCGGTGAGTTTCGGATTGCCCACGATAAAGGTCGGTGCCATCTCCATCGGTGGGAGACGGTCATGAGCAAGACACTACTCGAACAGACGAAGGCAGTGGTCCAGAAAGCCCAAAAGCTCGGTGCCCAGGGTGTCAGCGCCTCGCTGGGGCGCAGTCGCAACTCGAGGGTGGAGTGGCGTGACGGCAAACTGGATCGGCTGCGCGAGTCCACCAGCATGTCCGTCGGTATCACCCTGTACGTGGACGGTCGTCACTCTTCCAACGCCTCCAGCGATCTGCGTCCCGAGGTCCTCGACCGCTTCCTGGAAGAAACCGTGGCCATGACCCGGGTGCTGGCCAAGGATCCGCACCGCAAGCTGCCCGACCCCGGGCGTTTCAAGGACCGTTTCGAGGGCGATCTGAAGATCTACGACCAGGCGGGCTCCGCCGCGGTGACTGCCGTCTGGCGCCGTAAGACCGCGGAGGATCTGGAGGCCGCCGCGCGCTCGGGGCCCCGGGCCGACCAGATCATCTCGGTCACCTCCAGCTGCTCCGACACCGCTTCGGAGAGCGCCAAGGTCACCTCCAACGGCATGGAGGGATCCCGACGATCCTCCACCTTCGTTCTTTACACGGAGACATCGGTGAAGGACGAAGGCGACCGCAAGCCGGAAGGTTGGCACTACGCGGTCACCCGGCACCGGGGCAAGCTGCCCGGCGTGGAGAAGATCGGCGGCGAGGCCACCCGACGGGCGTTTCTGGATGTGGGCGCCAAGCCGGAAAAGAGCGGCCGGTACGATTGCATCATCGAGAATCGGATGGCCGGGCGTCTGCTTAGAGGTTTGTTGAGCCCGTTGAACGGGCAGCTCATTCAGCAGAAACGGTCATTTCTGGCCGATAAGCAGGGCCAGGAGGTTGTGGGCAAGATCCTTTCCATCGACGATGATCCGTTATTAGTCGAGGGCCTGGGCTCGCGCACTTACGACGGCGAGGGCATGTCCTTGAAGAAAATGCCCGTATTCGAAAAGGGCGTGCTGCGCACATTCTACCTGGATACCTACTATGCCTCCAAGCTGGGGATGGAGCCCACCACCGGCGGGCAGTCCAACCTGGTGTTCTCGACCGGTGACCTGGACCTCGATGGGCTTTTGAAGGTCATGGGCAAGGGGATCCTGGTCACCGGGTTCTCCGGAGGCAACTCCAACTCGGCCACCGGGGACTTCTCCATCGGCATCCGCGGCCAGTGGATCGAGGGCGGGAAGATCGTCCGGCCGGTGGCGGAGATGAACCTGGCTGGCAACCACCTCGAGTTTTGGAAGAAACTGGTTGAGCTGGGTGGCGATCCCAACCCGTACTCGAGCTGGCGCACTCCTTCCCTGCGCTTCGAAAAGGTCCAGTTCTCGGGCCTATCGTAAGATTTTGTTTTGACACGACAAATTGGGTGAGAGTTCCTGGTGAATCCGGGAATTTCAGTCCAATTTGCGTGCCGGAAGGATTGTGGTAGACTGATCTACACATGTGGATACGCCTTGCCATTCTTGCGGCTGTTCTGGGCCTCACCGTCGACTGCGGTGGTGGTGAGCCTTGCTACTCCACCGGCCTGGTGGGTTCCTGCTGCGAACGGGACGAAGACTGCGGCGATCTGATTTGCCTGAAGGAGTTTCCGGGAGGCTACTGCACCCGGGATTGCGAGGACGACCACGTGTGCCCCGGCGATGCCCAGTGTCTCGAGATGACCGGAAGTTTCAGTGACATCGTTTGCTTGGTCAACTGCGGTTCCGCCCTGCCGCCCTGCCGCGAGCGGTATTCTTGCCAGAAAGTGGGTGGGGTTACCGATCCCGTTTGCGTACCCGGATTGTGAGGGGCAGCAAGAAGACCAGCGCGAGTACCCCGGCCGAGCCACCGCCGGCGTTGCATCCACATCCAAACTCTTCGTGGACCACGTCGTATTCGAGGTTCAACAAGATCTCATTTCCGGACACGCTGATATGCAGTGTGTCCTGGTGAGGACCCACCTCGGCCTCGGGATCCAGGGGCAGGTAGAAGGCGCCCCAGGATTCCGGGGGGATGATGTCGGGACAGTTAGAGTTCGCGACCTGGCCGTCGATCATGCAGAAGTCGAAGACAAAGTCCGCAGCTTGGAGGTTGACTCTGCAGTTGTTCTCCAGAGATACCCAGGAGTCGCAGGAGCAAGAATCGTCATCGGTGCGGACGTCGACGCAGGCTTCTGCGGGGCTAAGGGAGGCCTGAACGTTCTTGGCCATGTTGCAACCGCTGGCGGATGGGCAGCCGGCTTGGGCGGGTGGATGCAGGAGCAGAAAACAGGCGAGAATTGAGAACACGATCTTCATTGCATTTCCTCCAAGAGTAATTCTCAACCACTTGGATGAGTTTGTATACCCATTTTTTCGGTCGCGGGTCTTCCCCGTGTGGAATTTTTTGTGCGGTTTGGTTGATTGAGGAGTTTGTCGCCGATAAACTGGGTGAGCTGAGGGTGACCCATGAAGAAACGCTGCCGGTGGTGTGAAGTCAATGATTGGATGATCGCCTACCACGACAAGGAATGGGGTGTTCCGGTTCACAACGACCGGAAGCTCTTCGAGTTCATGCTCCTGGATGCCTTCCAGGCGGGCCTGAGCTGGTCGACCATCCTCAATAAGCGGCAGAACTTCAAGAAAGCGTTCGACAACTTCGATCCCAAGAAGATCGCCCGCTACGACAAACGCAAAGTGGCACGCCTGCTGAAGGACGCCGGGATCGTTCGCAACCGCCGAAAGATCGAGGCGACGGTCGAAAACGCCCGGGCGTTTTTGAAGGTGAAGCAGGAGTTCGGTACCTTCGATAAATTCATCTGGCAGTTCGTGGGTGGCCGGCCCCGGCAGAATCGTT
Source organism: Deltaproteobacteria bacterium (assembly GCA_030622135.1). Taxonomy (GTDB): domain Bacteria; phylum Myxococcota; class B64-G9; order B64-G9; family B64-G9; genus JAUXGL01. Next base: position 11,162 of record JAUXGL010000099.1, on the reverse strand, counting down.
TCCGGACCATGCGCCAGATTCCGCCGAATACGGAACAGTCCGACGCCATGAGTAAGGAGCTGAAGAAACGCGGCTTCAAGTTTGTCGGCTCCACCATCTGCTATGCCTTCATGCAGGCGGCGGGCATGGTCAACGACCATGTAGTAAGTTGCTTTCGCTACCCGCATATTCGTAAGCTGGGCACTTGATGGTGTTCAAACGGGAGAAGCAGCCGAAAGTAGTATGGGCGAATGGGTCGCAATACACGTAGAAGTGTTGCTGGAGCGAGGTATTCATGCGGAAAATCCTGAAAGCGGTCCTGGTTCTGGCCATAGTCGGGGCCGGATACGGTTTGTACTTGTACCTGAAAACGTCCCGGGATGTACCACATCGGCAGTCGTTGGGGCAGAGACCCACGCTGGTCGAGTTGATTGAGGTAAGGCCGGCCCGGGAACCGGTGACGGTTTCAGCCATGGGCACGGTGACGGCGGCCCAGACGGTGACGGTCTTACCGGAGGTGAGCGGGCGGATCGTCTACCAGAGTTCCCGGCTGGTGCCCGGCGGGCGTTTCTCCAAGGGTCAGATCCTGGTTCGCATCGATCCTACCGACTACGATTTGGCGCTGAAGCAGCAGCAGGCCCGAGTGGTGCAGGCCAAGATGGAGCTGGCCCGTGAGCGCGGGCTCAAGTCGGTGGCCGAGCGGGAGTGGACCCTGATCCGCGACGAGGTCCAGCCCACCGAGGAGGGCAAAAAGCTGGCCCTGCGGGAGATCCAGATGGAGAACGCCCAGGTGGCGGTCGACGCGGCCCAGAGTTTCCTGGACCAGGCCAAGATCATGCGCGAGCGCACGGTGATCAAGGCGCCCTTCAACGCCGTGATCACCGAGGAGTTCGTAGACAGAGGCCAGGTGGTGTCCCCGGCCTCGCGGATCGGCATCCTGGTGGCCACCGATAAGTTCTGGGTGCAGGTCTCGGTTCCGGTCGATCGACTGAGCTGGATTCACATCCCCGGCGTCAACAGCAAGGTGGGGTCTTCGGTAGAAGTGATCCAGCGGGCCGGGGCGGACATTGAGATTCAGCGCCGCGGCCGCGTCATAAAGCTGCAGACCAGCCTGGATCCCAAGAATAAGATGGCCCGGTTGTTGGTGGAGGTCGACGATCCCCTGGGTACGCCGGGCGAGAACGGCACGGTCATGCCGCTTCTGCTGGGAAGCTACGTGAACGTGTGCATCCAGGGACCGCGGGTGCGGGACGCGGTCGCCGTGCCGCGCCTGGCCCTGCGAGATCAGAACCGTGTCTGGGTGATGAGCGAAAATAAGCTTCAGATCCGAAAAGTGGAGGTCGTCTGGATCCGGAAGGAAACCGTCTTCGTGCGCGGCGATCTACAGTCCGGCGAAACGGTGATTACCAGCCGCATCTCGGCGCCGATCGAGGGCATGCTGCTTTACACCCGGGAGGACCAGCCGAACCAGCCGGATGAGGCTCGGGGGGGCGAGGAAGCCTGATGAACCCAGAAAGCGACCAGGGAACCGCAGGCCGGGACCAGAGCGAACCGACTTGCGCGCCCGAGGTGCTGGTGGATAAGGGCCCCATCTCCTGGATGACCAGAAACCCGGTGGCGGCCAACCTGCTGATGGCCGCGTTACTGATCGGCGGGTTGCTGATGAGCATGCGGTTGCGCAAGGAGGTGTTCCCGCGGATTACTCCCGACCGGATTTCCATCACCGTGGCTTACCCCGGCGCCAGCCCGGCCGAGGTGGAGCAGGGCATTCTGCTGTCTATCGAGGAGGCCGTGCGGCCCTTAGACGGCGTCAAGGAGGTCAGATCGACGGCCCTGGAGAGCGTCGGAATGGTCACGGTGGAACTGGTGGTCGGCACGGACAAGACCAAGGCGCTCTCGGACGCGAAGAACGCCATCGACCGGATCACCTCCTTTCCCAACGAGGCCGAGCGCCCGATCGTCAACCTTCCCGAGTGGCGGGCCGAGGCCATATCGGTGGCGCTTTTCGCCGACGAGGAGGAGAAGGTATTGCATGCGTTGGGGGAGCGGGTCCGCGACGAGTTGCTCAAGCTGCGCGAAGTCTCGTACGTGGAGCCGGTGGGCGTGCGTCCTTTGGAGATTGGCATCGAGGTTTCCCAGGAAGACCTGCGGCGCTACGGCCTGACTCTGCCTCTGATCGCCGACATGGTGCGCCGCACCGCCATTGAGCTTCCGGCCGGCGGCGTCAAGACCAAGAGCGGCGAGATATTGCTGCGCACCGCCGAGCGGCGCGACCTGGGCGCGGAATTCGCCGACATCGCCGTCCTCACCGGCACCGACGGTACCCCGGTCAAGCTCGGGGACATCGCCAACATCATAGACGGCTTCGCCGAGACCGATGTCGAGGCCGCCTTCAACGGCAAGCCGGCGGTGCTGCTCGAAGTCTATAGCATAGGGGATCAGTCGCCCACCGACGTGGCCAACGCGGTCAAGGCCTACGTGAAAAGACTGGCTCCCACTCTACCCCCGGGCATCAACGTCGCTACCTGGCACGATCACGCCAAGCTGTACAACGAGCGCCTGGATCTGTTGGTGCGCAACGCCGTTATCGGCCTGATCGTGGTCCTGCTCATCTTGGGTCTGTTTCTGGAGCCCAAGTTGGCCTTCTGGGTGATGATGGGGATTCCGATCTCGTTTCTGGGCTCGCTGATCCTGCTCCCCGCCATGGACGTGTCCATCAACATGATCTCGTTGTTCGCCTTCATCGTCACCCTGGGCATGGTGGTGGACGATGCCATAGTGGTTGGGGAGAATACCTTTCGGTTCCAGCGCCGGGGCCAGCCGGCGCTGGAAGCCTCCATCCGCGGCACCAAGCAGGTTGCCATGCCGGTCTTCTTCTCCATCGCCACGACCGTGGTGGCGTTTTCGCCGCTGCTCTTTGTCCCGGGAATCCGCGGAAAGATCATGTTTTCCATCCCCGCGGTGGTCATCGTGGTGCTGGTTCTCTCTCTGGTCGAATCGTTCTTTGTGCTTCCCGCCCACCTGGGTCATCTCAAGAAGTCCCAGGACAACGGTTTCTTGGGCCTTTCCCCCCAGATTCCGTCGGTCACCCGGGTCCAGGGGCGTTTCTCTCGGGGGGTGGAGCGCTTCATCGGCAAGTTCTTTGTTCCGCTGGTAGGCGCCGCGGTGCGCCAGCGCTGGATAACACTGGCCATCGGCATCGCCTTCCTGTTGTTGGCCTTTGGCCTGACCGCCGGCGGGCGGGTCAAGTACATCGATTGGCCCCGGGAGGAATCCGACCGGGTGAAGGTCGAGGCCCGGTTGCCCTTCGGGGCTCCCATCGCGGAGACCCGTGCGGTGATGCACCGGATGGTCAGGGCGGCCCAGGAGGTGATCGCGGAGAACGGCGGGCCGGAGATCTCCATCGGCATTTTTTCCATGACCGGTGTATCCTTCTCCCGCTATGGACAGGGCGGAGGGCACGTGGCCTCGGTGCGGGTCAGCCTGGTTCCCTCCGACCAGAGGGACATCAGCTCTTTTAAATTCGCCAGTGAGTGGCGCAAGAAGATTGGCGACATAGCCGGCCTCGAGTCGCTCAGTCTCGACTCCACCATCGGCCACTATTCAAAGCCCATCGATCTGCAGCTAGGCCACAAGCACCCCCCGGAGTTGGAAGCCGCGGCCCGCGGGCTGGCCGACATGTTGGCGGGCTACGATGGAGTCAAGGACATCGAGAACGGTATCGAGTTGGGCAAGATCCAGATGGACTTCAAGCTTTCGCCCGCCGGCATCGGCGCGGGGTTGACCCCGGCGGATCTGGCCGCGCAGGTGCGCGGCGCCTTCTACGGTGCCGAGGCGTTCCGGCAGCAGCGCGGACGGCACGAGGTCAAGGTGATGGTTCGCCGGCCCAAGGCGGAGCGGGAGACTCTGCACAGCGTGGAGGAGATGATCGTCCGCACACCCAACGGAGGCGAGATGCCGTTGCGCCAGGCCGCCGCGGTGAAGGTCGGCCGGGCCTACACCTCCATCAACCGCACCGACGGAAGGCGCACCATCCGGCTTCTGGCCGACGTTGACGAGGAAAGGGCCAATCCCCAGGAAATTCTGGCTTCGGTCATGAAGAGCGACCTGCCCAAGTTGATGTCCGACCACCCGGGCTTGACCTTTGGCCTCTCGGGGCGCCAGCGGGACAACCGCGACTTCTTCAACTACCTGTGGGTGGCCTTCCCCCTGGCCCTGATCGTCATGTACCTGCTTATCGCCGTGCCCCTGCGCAGCTATCTCCAGCCGTTGTTCGTGGTCATGGCCGCCATCCCCTTCGGATACGTAGGGGCGGTGATGGGTCACCTGATCATGGGCTACGACATGAGCATGATAAGTCTCCTGGGCGTGGTGGCGCTCTCCGGCGTGGTGGTCAACGATTCCATCGTCCTGATCGTCGCCGCCAATCGCTTCCGCGACCGGGGTTATTCTCCAATCGAGGCCGTAAAGGCCGCTTCCCAGCAGCGCTTCCGTCCGATCATCCTGACGTCGCTGACCACTTTCGGCGGCCTGGCGCCCATGATCTTCGAGACCTCGGTCCAGGCCCGCATGCTCATTCCCATGGCGATTAGCCTGGGGTTCGGGGTCATTTTCTCAACCCTGGTTATCCTGCTGCTGGTTCCATCGCTGTTCGTGGTAATCGAGAACCTGAGGGCCAGGCTGCGGGTCGCCTGGGATTATCTTTTTCCCAAGGAAACCGCCCGGGCCGGGGACGCGTCATGAAATTTCCTCTCGGGTTGGCTTTGTACCTGGCGTTCTGGCCGGCCGCGGGAGTGGCCGGAGTGGATGATTTTCCGGTCATCACGCCCGGTAAGCAGATCACCTTGACCCAGGCGCTGCGTCTGGCCGACCAGCGCAACTTGAGCTTGACCGCCGCGCGGACGGACATCATCAAGGCCCAGGCCGAGCTCTACTCGGCCTGGTCGAGCCTGCTGCCGGTAGCCTCGGGCAGCCTGGATTTCACCCACCATGACCACACAGACACCCGTCAGATCGGCGGGCAGACCGTCGAGATCAGCAAGCAGCAGGATCTGCGGGGCGGCCTACTGGTTAAGATGCCTCTGATTACCGCCCAGGGTTGGGTGGGGGTCGCCCTGGCCGACGTAGGGGTCGAGGTGGCCGAGGTCCAGGTGGAAAAGATCCGCCAGGCGCTGCTGTTGTCGGTGGCCCAGGCCTACTTCCAGGCGCTGACCGCTCATTCGCTCATCGAGGTTCAGCAAAACCAGATCAAGAGTTCCCGGCGCCACCTGGCGGTTGCCAACATCCGCCATCGTTCGGGCACCGGCAGCCGCCTGGACGTCATCCGGGCGCAGACCGAGCTGCTCACCGCCCGCGAGGAGTTGCTCAAGGCCCACACCTCCCTGGATAACTCCCGGGATGCCCTGGCCATTCTAATCGACGTCGAGGGGCTGCCCATGCCGGTTGCGGTTCCCGAGATGCAATCGCCGGAAGCCGGCGAGGACGAGCTGGTCTCCCGAGCCAGCTTGAAGAATGAAGACGTGAAGATCTCCCGGGCGCTGGCGGAACTTGCTGACGAGCAAGTCACCCTGTCCTGGATGCAGTTCATCCCCAGCCTGTACGCGTCCTGGACGCTCACCCAGCAGGTTAGCGAGCCCGGCGGTTTCAGCTCCCCGGACAATTCCCGCTGGTTCATCGGCCTGACCCTCTCGGTTCCCATCTACGATCACACCCGCTACGCCGACCTGGACCAGAAGCGGGTTTCCCGGTCCCGCGCCCGGCTGGAGGTGGAGGACACCCGCCGGCAGGTCGCCTTGCATGTCCGCCAGGCCCGGCGCGAGTACGAGCAATTCGTGGCCCTGGTGGCCACCGCGGGCAAGAAGGTTTCCCTGGCCGGCCAGTCCCTGGATCTCGCCGAGACCGCCTACGAGAACGGCACCGGCTCTTCTCTAGACGTCACCGACGCCCGCCGCTCCAGCCGCGCAGCCGAGATCGACCTGGCCACCAAGCGCTTCGGCGCCCAACTGGCCTTGCTCAAGCTCCTACGTACCGCCGGCGAGGACCTGCGAGCCATCGGGGGAACGGGGGGGGGAACGGGGGACGGAGGCTGATAAAATGCTGTGATGTCCGGCTATTACGCGGCTTTACTCCCGGTTGCTCCGGTTGCTTGCAATTCATGACCTAATCATGACATAAGGGCGGTAGCCTTTGTTCATTGTGCGCGAGCAAGCAGCTAGGGAGGGTGCTCTTTAATGCACGGAAGGGAAAAACATGCACAACTCTAACGGAAAGAAACTCCTCCTCTCCAGCGTTTGTCAGCCTTTCGGTGAAAAATACGGCGACGGCTTTGGGGTCTCGTTCGAGGGCAGCCACCAGCTCATGTGGGCCCAGGGGATCTTCCGGTCGCGGGGCACCACCACCCAGTGGGGCATCGATTTCATCGCCGCAAACCTGGAGATTCCCACCACCACGCTGCACTACCCGACACTGAAGCGATTCATCCGGGAGATCAAGAAGGGATACGACTACATCGGGATCGCCTTCGTGGCTTCGACCCTCCACAAGATGATTCCCATGATCGAGGCCATCCGCAAGCACGCGCCGGCGTCCAAGATCGTCCTGGGCGGATACGGGACCGCCCTGGGTGACAAGGTGGTTCCCTACGCGGACTACATCTGTCGGGGTGAAGGCGTGGAGTTCATGCGGAAGTTGCTCGATGAGCCGGTAGACGCGCCCATCGTTCAGCCGGTCATCACCCAGCAGCAGTCGCTGTTCTCCATGCCGGTTTTGGGCAAGGTCGGGTACGTGTTCGCCGGGTTGGGTTGTCCCAACGGGTGCGATTTTTGCGCCACCTCGCACTACTTCAAACGCAGACACATCAAGTTTCTGCCCGACGGGCCCTCCATCCTGCATGCAATCCAGCGCCTGCGCCGGATTTACCCCGACATGGTCGACTTCTGGATCAACGACGAGGACTTCTTGCTGAACAAGTCTCGCGGCCGGGGATTCTTGGAGGCCATCCGCCAATCCGATCTACCCCCGCTGTCGTTGAGCATCTTCAGCAGCGTCAAGGCCCTGTCCCAGTTCACCGCCAGTGAGCTGGTCGAGATGGGCATCGACTGGATATGGGTGGGTTACGAGGGTAAGCGGGCCGGCTACGCGAAGATGCAGGGGCGACCCTACCCCGAGCTCTTCGCCGACCTGCATCAGCACGGCATCAGCGTGATGGCTTCGATGATCATCGGCTTCGACTACCAAACGCCGGAGATCATCCAGGAGGAGTTCGAAGAGCTAATGAGCCTGCGGCCGTCCATGTGCCAGTTCTTGATCTATGGCCCCGCGCACGGCACGCCGGCCTACGATCGCCTTAAGGCCGAGGGGCGGTTCCGTCCCGAAGTCATGGGAGACTATACCAAACAAGACGGATTCTATCTGGGGTTCAATCACCCGCACATCGGCCCCGACCAAATGCTTGAGATCCAACGCAACCTCGGTCGCAAGGAATTCGAGCGCCTGGGCCCGTCGGTCTTCCGCGTGGTCGATGACTGGCTGGCCGGCTATGTCAACCTGCGCGGCCATTCCATCGAGCGTGTCCGGGCCAAGGCTCAGCAGTGCAAAGAAATGTCCCACCGCACGGCGGTGCTGCTTCCGGCCAGTATGAAGTACCTGAATTCCGCCGGGGCGAGTCGGCTTAAAGATCTTCAGCAAAGACTGAGCGAAGAAACCGGCCCGATGAACAAAAAGGAGCGCCTGCTGTCTAAGCTCGTTCCGGCCATGCTCCGTTACACTTCCTTAAAGCTGCGTACCAACATCGGTCAGCAGCCCAAGTTCACCCGCAGAACTTTCCGCATGGAAAAACACCCCCTGCATCTGGCAACACCCCAATTCGTGCCCGAGTCACCAGGAAGCCTGAAGACAAAATAGCCTTTTGCTTGCGGAACCGGGGACAAGATACCAGATAGCTATCCGCGGGCCGGCTTGTAGTTGTATTTTCCAATGATGAATCGTTCGTGTTCGTTCACCAGGTCGGTGGTTTCATCGTCGTAATAGAATTCGGGGGGCAGGTGTTCGGAGGGATTGGTGCGGTTTTCGGCGCCGGAGCGGACCGCCTGGATCTGGTTTTCGCCGAGGGTATAGCCGGCTTCTTTTAGGGCCTGGATCAGATCGTCCTCGATGGATTCCACCCGGATGGAGGAGTTCAGCGCGTTGTTTTCGGATTCGAATTTCTGCAGCGCTTCAAGATTGGCTAGGCCGCGGCGTTCGGCCTGGGGCAGGTCTTTCGTGTAGATCTTGGTGTAGCGGTAGGTCAAGAGGCCGGCGAAATTGCTGATTGGGCTTCGGGCGTAGCCTTCGCCGAGATCTCTTTTTCTGGCCGGATCTAAAATTAGCTTGAGCCAGTTCTTGAAGCAGTCCGGATCCCGGTGGTCGCGGTAGGCTTCGCGCCAGCGGGTCACGGTTTTCTTTAGCTCGCTGACGGGCTTTTCAAAAAAGCGGAAAAACTTGCGGTTGGTGAGGCGGTTGTGCAGGGCGCCCCGGCCGGCGCAACCGTAGGACCATTGGGATACGTACCAATCCCATGGGTTGCGGATGGAACCCACGACGTACTTGTCGGTAGAATACAGCCGGCGGGGCAGGGGGATGTGCAGGCCGATCTTCCGGCCGCCGACGGTCTTTTGGAGCATGGCGGCGATGTGCGAGCAGGCGGTTTTCTGCAGTTGCAGGTATATGAGTTTATCGGTTACAAACATGGGACGTGGTATTATGGGTCGAATCGAGAGGAGGTCGCAATGAAAAGAGTGACTTTCGTTTGGGGAGGAGAGGTCATGCGGAAGCTGTTTTGGGCAGGTGGGCTGATCGCGGTGGTTGCTCTGGTTGCTGCATGCAAGCAGGGCGTGGACGTCAAGAATGGCGGGCGGGCCAAGGGCAAGATTTACACCGTGGACAACTCCGGGGATGCGGGCCAGTACGTGGCCATGGACATTGACGGGCACGACGCGGTTCACATGGTCTACTACGATAAGAAAAACCAGGCTCTCAAATACGTGCGCCAGTCGCCTTCGGGATTCGCCATCGATACCGTGGACGACGGTTGCGGCAAGTGCCTCTACTGCACCATCAAGGTGACCGGCGCGGGGGAGCCCCATGTGGTCTACTACCGGGATGCCAACAAGACGCTGACCTACGCGTACCGGAAGGAGGGTGCCTGGAAGAAGGAGCCCATCGAGTGGGGCGACGGAACCGGCATGGGGGCTCGGCTGCTGTTCGATCGCGAGTGGAAGCTCCACGTCTTGTACTACTCGGGCGATGGCCACCTGAAGCACGCCTGGCGGGTCCTGCGTGAGGAGGGTGCGAAGCCCTCGTTGCCCCCGAAGCCCAAGAAGCCCAAGAAGGGCAAGGAGGGTGAGAAGGTCGAAGTAGTCGAGCCCACCGAGGGAATATGGGGTAAAGAGCGGGTGGACCAGGTCAACGGCAGCGAGAAGGTGCAGATCTCTTTCGTATTGCAGCCCAAGAGTGGGCTGGCGGCGAGCTATTTTCACTGGTCGGGTTTGAACAGCGAGGTGCGGGTGGCCATCCAGGGAGAGGGTGGTAAGTGGTCCACCGAGGTGGTGGCCACCGAGAACAACCCCGGCAAATCCAGCGCGCTTTTCTTCACCCCCCGGAGCGAGCCCCGCATCATTTTCCGGGAGGCGCGCCTGGATCGCCTCTGCATAGCCGAGTTCACTTCCGAGGGCTGGGCGGTCAAGCCGCTGCTCAACGGTGTCTACAACATGGCCCTGGCCTCGGATGCATCCGGAAAACTGCTGATCGCCTACGAGAAGATGTCCGGTCCGGATCCCCGCAAGGGTCATCTGAACGTGGCTATCCGGAAGTCGGGAGTCTGGACGAACTACGAGGTGGACGGCTTAAAAGGCGCCGGAACCCACCTGGACGCGGTATCCACCTCTTCGGGTGCATCCGTCATCGTCTACTACGAAGAGCGGGGACACTCGCTCAAGCTTTTCGTGGGAGAGTAGAAAGTTTTAGTTCCGCCTCCCCGGCGGAGTTACGTCTATCAGGAAAGCCTGGTTGACCTCGATCATGGCGGTTTTCCGTAGGTGTTGCAGCCAGGTGGCCAGCTGTCCCTGGCGGCGGCCGGCCAGGAGTTGGTCGGTCAGGACCGGTCTGGCGTCCGGGAAGACGGTCATATCCGGTTCCGATCGGTCCTCCAGCCGGACGACCACGTAGGCAGGCAGTCCCATACCCATGGGCGGAGGAAGTTCGAAGACACGATCGGGGACTGGCTTGTCCTTGGTGAGAGCGAAGACGGCCCTGGCCAGATCCTCGTTGACGCCGATTAGCGGGATGAACCCGCCCATCCGGGCGATGGTGCCGGTTCGCTGAACCTCCAAGGCGGCCTTATTCTCGCCGGGTCCGGGCTTGGGCGGAACCAGATTCTCGAGCTGCTGGCCCTGCTTCAATCCCGCCAACAGGCGTTCGGCCTCGGATCTGGCTTTCTGCTTGGCCCGATCGTCAGTCAGGATCTCCTCTGCGATTGCGGCTTGCACCTCTTCTTGGGGGTGGTCTTCCGCCTCGACGACCTTCAGACATTTGATTGCGTGATATCCCTTGTCGGACTTGACCACGCCGCTTACGCTTTCCGGCTCGAGCTCGAAGGCGGCCTCGGCGAACGGCGCGCCCCAGCGGGCCGTCATAGCTTCCCGGGTGAGCAGGGGTAGACCTCCGCCCGTTTCCCGGGTGGCGTCGTCCTCGGAGTAATCCTTGACCTGCTTTTCGAAGTCGGCGCCTTTCTTCAGATCGTCGACGGTCAATTCAGCCTGCTCGCGCTTGTCGGTTTTCTGCTCCTCGTCGTATTCCTTGCGCACCTTGAAGAAGACATGGGCCACCTGGATCTTCTTGGGTTGGTGGTAGCGTTCGTTGTTGGATTCGTAGAATTTCTCCACGCGACTCATTTGGGTCTTGAGGAACTCCAAGACATCCTGCTCTTGCGGAACGGCGCTTTTCAGGTATATGGCCGCAGAAGCCTTGACGAAGGCCAGGTCGATCTTGGTCTCCTTCATGATGTAGGCATGTTGGAGTTCATCTTCGGTGACCCGGGCGGTGTCCTGGATGATTTGCGCCATGCGCTGAGCGAGCATCTGCTCTCTCCAGACCTCCTCGAAAAGCTTCATGGTGGTCTGGTAGTATCGCTGCACCACCATCTTGTA
>JAUXGL010000087.1 GCA_030622135.1 Deltaproteobacteria bacterium | reverse complement strand
TACGAGAGGACCACGAGAAAATTATCTCACCAGTATAGTGGCACCGCGTATATTGAGTTCCCCTGGGTAGTCAATATGTTATCCCGAAACGTAGGGGCACCAGTGGGAGATTGGGGGGATTTGATGCCACTTGACCCGGCCGGTCCGTATGGGCTATGCGTATAGCAAGTCTAATACCGGGAGGAACCGATGGATCTGCAGAACATCCAGCAGGAGTTGCAGGCGGCCGGGATCGACGGTTGGCTGCTGTACGACTTTCACAACCGCGATCCCCTTGCCTACAAGATTCTGGGGATGGACTACGGCAAGTTCACCTCGCGCCGGTGGTTCTATTTCATACCGGCCAAGGGCGAGCCGGTGCGGCTGGTCCACAGGGTGGAGCCCACCAAGCTGGATTCGCTGCCGGGCAAGAAGGTCGGGTACCTGGGCTGGAAGGAATTGCACCGGGTGCTGCCCGAAGCACTGGGCGGGGCCCGGAGGGTTGCCATGCAGTTCTCTCCCCTGGCGGCCATTCCCTACGTATCCATCGTGGACGCGGGCACGGTGGACCTGGTGCGCAGCTTTGGCGTGGAGGTGGTCACCTCGGCCGACCTGGTGCAGATCTTCGAGGCGGTCATCGACGAGGTTGGCTACCAGTCGCACCTTCGTGCCGGCGAGAAGATTCATAGGATTAAGGACCGGGCCTTCGCTATGATCGCCGATTTTGTGCGGCAGGGGAAGCAGCTCACCGAGTTCGAGCTGCAGCAGTGGATCGTCCACCACTTCGATGAGGAACACCTGGATTGCATGGGCGAGCTGCCCATCGTGGGCATCAACGATCACCCCGCCAACCCCCACTTCGAACCCCAGAAAGAAGGCAGCTATACCTTCAAGCGGGGCGACTGCGTGCTCATCGACCTGTGGGCCAAACTGAAGGAGAAGGGGGCCATCTTCTACGACATCACCTGGTGTGGCTTCGTGGGTAAGGATCCGCCGGAGAAGTACGTGGAGATCTTCAACACGGTCCGCGACGCCCGCAAGGCGGCGGTGGCCTTCGTCCGCGAGCGCTTCGCCGCCAAGAAACCCTGCCACGGCTACGAGGTGGACGACGCCTGCCGGAAGGTGGTGCAGGACAAAGGCTATGGTGACTGCTTCATCCACCGGACCGGCCACTCCATCGGAGAGGTGGTCCACGGCAACGGGGTGAACATCGACAACCTGGAGACCAAGGACGAGCGCCTGCTGGTGCCGGGCATTTGCTTTTCCATCGAGCCGGGCATCTACCTGGAGGGGGAGATGGCCGTGCGCTCGGAGATCGACGTGTTCATAACCGAAGCCGGCGAGGTGGTCGTAGCGGGCCGGGAACAAGAAGATTTGGTTCTCATGGAAGTCTAGTACCTCGCCGAAAGGCGGCTCGGCTCACTGATTGTCCGGAACCTTCTTTTAACGACAGGCTGATGCGTTGCTTGACGAGATCTACATCCAGAACGGTCACCGTGACTTTCTGGTGAACCTTCACTACGTCCGCGGGGTTCTTTACGAAACGATCGGCCAGTTGACTGATATGCACGAGGCCGTCCTGGTGTACACCGACATCCACGAAGGCTCCGAACGCCGTTACATTGGTGACGATGCCGGGAAGCCGCATTCCGGTCCGGACATCTTCTATTTTGTTGATGCCGTCTGCAAAACTGAAGATCTCGAACTGTTCGCGGGGGTCTCGGCCGGGTTTGGCCAATTCCTGCATGATGTCGTTTAGGGTGGGCAAGCCTACGGCGTCATTGACGTAACCCTGCAGTCGCACCCGGTTTCGCAGAGAGGCGTCCTTCACCAAGTCGGACACGGAGCAACTCAGGTCGGACGCCATGGCTTTCACCACGTTATAACTCTCGGGATGCACCGCACTGGCGTCCAGCGGATTGGCGGCGTTTCGTATTCGCAGAAAACCCGCCGCTTGTTCGAATGCTTTCGTGCCCAAGCGAGGCACCTTCTTCAGCTCGCGCCGTGACGCAAAGGGGCCGTTCTCATTCCGGTGAACCACGATGTTCTGGGCCAATTGCGGGCCAAGCCCCGAGACATACCCGAGCAATTGCTTGCTGGCGGTATTGACATCGACGCCGATGCTGTTGACGCAACTGACCACAACGTCATCGAGACTGTGTTTGAGTAATGACTGGTCCACGTCATGTTGGTACTGACCGACGCCGATAGACTTCGGATCGATCTTAACCAACTCCGCCAGAGGGTCCATCAATCTGCGCCCGATAGATACGGCGCCGCGCACCGTCAAGTCCTCATCGGGAAACTCTTCTCGGGCGGCCTCCGACGCCGAGTAGATCGAGGCGCCGCTCTCGTTGACCATGACTACGGGGATATTCCTTGAGGACTTGACCTTCCGGACAAACGCTTCGGTTTCGCGGCCGGCGGTCCCATTGCCGATTGCGATTACTTGAATGTTGAATCGGTCGTACAAAGCGGCCAGTTTCTCGGCGTCCGAAGCGGCGCGACGGTCGCCGTGATGAGGATAGATGACGTCCGAGTGGTTCAATTGACCCTGTTGGTCCAGACACACGAGCTTGCAGCCGGTTCGAAAGCCGGGGTCCAGGGCCAGGACGTTCTTCCGGCCCAGCGGCGCGGCCAGCAGTAGTTGTCGCAGGTTCTCGGCGAAGACATTGATGGCTTCCAAATCGGCGCGTAGTTTGGCCTCGGCGAGGATCTCGGTTTCCATAGAGGGAGCCAAGAGTCTCTTGTAGCCGTCACCAACGGCCTCTCTGACGATGTTCGAACACGCCGATTGGCCGTTGACAAACAGCCTTTCCATGATTCGTAACGCCTGCTCTTCGGGAACGGCGACGTGTAATCTCAAGAAACCTTCTCGGCGGCCCCTGCGCATGGCCAGAATTCGGTGGGACGGCGCCCTGGCCACGGGCTCCTCCCAGTCGAAGTAGTTCTCGTATTTGCGCCCTTCGCTCTTCTTGCCTGGGACGAGATGGGATCGCAAGAGGCCTTTCTTGGCGAATAGCTCGCGCATTTGGGCCCGGGCCGCCTGTTTCTCATTGGTCCATTCGGCGATGATATCCTTGGCGCCCGCCAAAGCTCCCTCTACGGATTCCACGCCCTTTTCCGCATCGATAAACGCCTTTGCCTCCGCGAGGGGATATACGGCAGGGTCCTGCGCGTAGATCAATTCCGCCAGAGGTTCCAATCCCTTCTCTCGGGCAATCGTTGCTCGCGTACGCCGCTTGGGCTTGAAAGCAAGATAGATATCCTCCAGGTTGGTCCGGGTCTCGACTCGCAGAATCTGCTTCTTGAGCTCATCGTTTAAGAGACCCCGTTCTTGAAGCGACTTGAGAATGGATTCGCGTCGAGCGTCCAACTCCTTGAGTTGGGTGAGCCGATCCCGGATCGTCGTAATGGCAATCTCGTCCAGGCTTCCCGTGGCCTCTTTGCGATAACGTGCGATGAAGGGAACGGTGGAGCCCTCCTCCAGTAATCCGGCTGTCGCAGCCACCTGACCCGTTCGCAATGACAATTCCGAGGTGATTCGCCCTATATAGGCATCGTTCAACGTGAGGATTGGTGAAGGTTGTTTCTGAAGGTGTAGCGGTTTTTGCATTTTTATCCTTTGAAAAACCAGCGTTCGACGACAACGCCGAGACAGATGTCGATGACGCCGTTAGTTGGTGACTGGGCAATTCTGCGATACGAATTTTGTTCTTGGGGTTTAGCCAACTAGTTGCCCAAATCGGTATCATGGCTGCCGACATCGGAGTCGATCGACTGCAGCAAGCCCAGGCCGACGGCAGTGGGATCGGCCATTTTGCGACGGAAGATCTTCCTGCCTAATGGGATAAAGACGGCTAGCCAGGCCAGGGTTATGACGCCCATCACTCCTTCTGATGGAGAGGATCCCTTCTTCGAATAGACGTACACCCAGATCGATGTTCCCCAGACGACAAGGAAAACAGTTACGAATAAGATACGTCTGATGGTCAGCATGGCTGCTTCCTAATTGCGCGCGAGTCTCACTGCCCGAGCCTGGGCCTCGTTCTTGTCCACCTGGTTTTTCCTTTCCGTGCTGTTGACTCCAAGGTATCGCGGCGGATGATTGTTGGCAAGTTTGCGTAGTGACAAGGGCAGTAGTAGTGGCCAAGATTTTGGAACATGTCGGCCTGCCCCGACGCAGTTTGCAGCACTTGATCCAACAGCTCGACGTGTCCCGCTTACGATTCTGTGCGTGGTGGGAGCAGAGAGCTGCTTGGGAAGATTTATACGGGCCTCATGGTAATGTAATGTAGTAACTTCAATGCCTTAGACGCCTGCAAGTCGCGCTTGACATGGTTTGGTAGGGTTTGGTAGACTCACAGCCTGTGCAACGGAGGTCCGACCATGGATGATCAAGGCATCAACGCAGCATCCCCGAAAGGGCAGCCAGGCGACGAAGTGCGCAAGATGCGGCCAACCGACGAGAGCGTCGCTTCGTCGGCTGTTGCGTTGGTTGGCGAAACTCTGACGATTGGGGAGGCCGCCAGAACTCTGGGCGTCTCAATTTCGACGCTGCGCAACTGGGATCGTCAAGGAAAACTGCCCGCGGCGCGTCATCCCATCAACCACTATCGCCTTTACTCACGGGAGGCGATCTTGCGGGTGCGCGAGAAGATCGTTCCCTATGGGGAACTCGACGGGGAGGCGCCAGAAGGGTGCGCAGAGTCAAGATTCGACATTGCCTTCGTGGCTCCCCTTGCGTTGGCCGAAAAGCAGATTCAGCAATCCTATCGACCATACATTCAAGTGCACAAGTGGTTCGCCAGACGGCCTGGGACACTCTTTCGGGCGTTGCTGCTTTCGGAGTTTGGAGACGATCCAACGCTTCGCTACTCGTATTACCAGAGCCATGATCTTGCCGGACTGACCGTGCTCGATCCGTTCATCGGTGGCGGAACGCCGGTGCTCGAAGCCAACAGGGTCGGCATGAACGTCGTGGGCTGCGATATCAACCCAATGGCTGCGTGGATCGTGAGGCAGGAACTCGCACCGATCGACATCCAGGCGCTGCGGGACCGCGCAAATGTGTTGATCAAGGATGTCGAGAAGAACATCCAGCAGTACTACCAGACCAAGTGCAAGGGCTGCGGCGGCGATGCCACTGTCAAGTACTTCATTTGGGTGAAGCAACTACCGTGCCCAAACTGCAGCCGCAGCATTGAGCTGTTTCCTGGCTACCTCGTCGCGTCCAACGCGCGGCATCCGAATTTCGTACTGTTCTGTCCGGAGTGTCGGGATCTGTTTGAAGTCGAGTCGCTTCCTGATCGCGGGGCTAGTGTGACAAGCACATGCTGCGGACGCACATGGAAGAACGATCCCATAGCGCGGCGAAACCGTTACACATGCAGGGCATGCGGCCATAGCGGCCGCTACCCGAACGAGTTCGTCCCCCATGGGCCACCCCAGCACTCACTGATTGCGATTGAGTATCATTGTAAAGTCTGCAAGCCCGGGCACAAGGGACGCTTCTTCAAAGCTCCAGATGAGGCTGACCGCCAAGTGCACCGTGAGGCGGCACAGGCCTATCGCACCCTGTCGGGCAACGCTCTCATCCCAGACGACGACATTCCCGAGGGCGATGAGACGACGCGCTTACATCGGTGGGGGTATCGGCGCTTCGTCGACCTATTCAATGACCGACAACTCCTGGTTCTGTCCAAGTTGGCCGCTTCGATTGCAGAAGTGTCGGACATGCAGCAGCGCCACGCTCTGGCGACGGTATTCTCCGATTTTCTGCGGTATCAAAATATGCTCGGTCGCTACGACACTTGCGCGCTCAAGTGCCAGGACATCTTCTCTGTTCACGGATTTCCTGTCGGCCTGGTGCAATGCGAGAACAACGTCCTTGGCATTGCGAAGGTCGGGACCGGCGGATACCGCCACTTTGTCGAGAAGTACATCGCTGCCAAGGAGTACAACAAGAACCCGTTCGAAGTAGTTCGATCAGGTGGGCGGAAGCGCCGCGTTCACATTCAGGGAGAGCACATCAGCGCCAGGTTCACCGAAGGCGCTCCTCGATACGGAACCAGCAGGCATGCCTGGATAGCGTGCGACTCTCTTGAGTCATTGAACCTTGCCCCGAACTCCATAGACGCCGTACTGACAGATCCTCCCTATTTCGACAACGTACAGTACGCCGAACTCATGGACTTCTGCTATGTGTGGCTCCGTCGTCTAGTGAATGGGGATGTTCAATATTTTGATGCACTATCGACCCGGACGGCCGGTGAGTTGACGGGCAATAGGACGGCCGGGCGCGATCTCGCCCATTTCTGCGAGGGGCTGTCACGAGTATATCGGGCAGCAGCTTGCGCGTTGAAGCCGGGTGGGCTCTTCGCGTTCACCTATCACCACAACAACGTCGAGGCGTATCTCCCTGTAGCTGTGGCGCTTCTTGATGCTGGGGTCACCGCCACCGCAAGTTTGCCGTGTCCTGCCGAGATGGCGGCTTCCTTGCATATCGCTCGGACAGGTTCATCCGTTGTGGATACAATCCTGTGCTCGAGAAAGGAGCGCCCCGGGGTGGTTCGCCCGAAGCACACGGTAGCGGATGTGCCCGCTCTTCTGCGCGACCAAGCCGCTCAGCTGCGTTCGGGAGGGGTCAAGCCGACAGTCGGCGACCTGCGATGCATGGCGCTAGGTCTTCTGACGATCGTAGCTATCAACGGGCTGGGGCTTGGGTGGGACGCGTCGAAACCTGTCGAAGATCGATTGCTGCGAACGCGCGGCTTCTTTACCGCTGCTCTTGATCAATTGGGGGGCCTTGAGTACCTTGTAGAAACTGTGGATCATCCCGAGACTCCCAAGCCTGATGTGGCGCCGGCGCAGCTTGGGCTCTCGTTCGTTGAGTAGCCGTCGTCATTGGCTCCTTAGGCTTCGGATTCGATCGACCTCAAGCAGTTCATCTAAGGTCTCGAGAGTGTATGTGTGGCCGCGCGTGTTGCGTATGATGGGAAAGAGCACGTCGTTGAATCGCCGGAAGCCCTTTCCGTCAACAAGCGCAATGAGTAGTATGTGTAGCTCGTCGCATGTGTGTCGCAGGCGCTCAATGCGGCTGGCCTTGTCTCGGGCGGTGCCGCCATCTTCTGCGAGCTTCGCCTCGATGATGATGGAAGGCGTGTTTCGATCCGGTAGTGCAAAATCTGGGGCCTGCTCAAATCCTGGGATGGCGTTGTCCGTGATCCGGTCGTACGGTATTCTGTGTTGCCTCAGAAGTGCTTCCAAAGCGTCTTCCAGGATATCGCCCTTTTTCTCGGACAACGCGTCGCGCACGTAGGCGAACGGACGTCCGGTGTACCTCTCGTATAGCAAGTGCTTATAGGAGACGCCGCCAGCCACGCATGTTTGAACAGCCGACCAGCCGTCCTGCGTGTCTATCTTGTGTTGACGAGACCTGAACCCAGCCGTTCCGAGTTCGTTCGGCAACGGCATGAGTGTTCCCGAGACGATGCCGCAAATCGCGGTTCCAAGCTTTTGCAACGCTTGATCTGCCAACCGGCCGGGGACATCCTTGAGTTCGTCTGCACGTTCCATCTGCTGCAGCTTCTGAGCAGAAAGCCGAAAGGAGAGCTTGGTGAGCAGGATGTCGGACAGCTCTGCCCAAGTGTAGCCCGTCACGAGTCGGAACACCATCAAGCTGGTTGGGTATGCAGCCAGAACCCGGGCGACACGCTCGGCGTTAAGTGTAGAGAAGTCTCCAACCAGCTCTGTCGTGCGGCTGAACACCTCGGAGAAGCGGAGATCATCGATGATCCAGTCGCTCCAAGGAACGACGTGGTACAAGGGACTCAAAGCGGTCTCGTAACCTCGCGCGGCCTGTTCGAGCAACTTCTCCGCTTCCTGTGCTAAGTCGGGCGAGTCGCTTTCGGCAAGCCTGACCAGCGCCTGCAGTAAACCTGGCGTTGCTTCTCCGGCGGCAACCCGCCTCCGGGCCTCCACGAGTTCAGGGTTCGTACCGAGCGACTGGGCCATCATCTCCTTCCTATTTGGGCAAGCTCTGCCGTTGCGCGACGCTCCGCTCAAGAAGCGCCGCGCATCTCCGTCTCCGTGTTGTATCAGCACGGGTACTGCCCGGTCAACGTGACTTGGTGGTTAGCAGCCACCCGCTTTACCAACTGAGCTACTGGGGGGGGGGGGGGGGATCTCCTTAGTTTTCGGTCAGGCTTTAATTAGGCTTTGCTAACTCCATCCTTGGCTTGCGCTTGTGTCTGCGGCGGCGGTTTTTCTTGGCGGCCAGGGCCTTCTGCCGATCGGCCTCCACTCTTTCCAGCTCCTGTTCATAGGAGACCGTGCGGTCGCGGCCGGCGCGCTTGGCTACGTAGAGGGCCAGGTCGCTTTTGTCCAGCAGGACCTTGGGATCGTCGGCGTCGCCTGGGTAGGCGGCCACGCCCACCGAGATGGACAGGTGGCCGCCGGGCTGACTCTGGGTGCGGGGAAAGTTGTGGCCGTACACGGCGCGGCGTAGCTTGTCGGCCACGGATTTGGCGGTCTGCTGGTCCTGGCCGGGGAGGATGACCACGAACTCTTCCCCGCCGAACCGCGCCACCGTGTCTACCTCGCGGGTGTTACCCTCGAGGATACGCGCCACTCCCTGGAGTACCTTGTCCCCCAGCAGGTGGCCGTTGCGGTCGTTGTAGCGCTTGAAGTGATCGATGTCGATCATCAGCAGGGACAGGTTGCTGTTGAAGCGCCGGGCCCGGTTCCACTCCAGCTCCAGGCGGGTCTGCATCTTGCGGCGGTTGGCCAGCTTGGTCAGCTCGTCGGTGACGGAGAGATCCAGCTTCTCCTGGTACAGCTGTGCGTTCAATATGGCCAGGGCGGCCTGGCGGGTCACCGAGGTGAGTAGCTTGATCTGGTGCTCGGAGAAGGCCTGCTTGTCATTGCGGACGAAGTTGAGCAGGCCCAGAAGCCGGTTCTTATCGTTCATGGGGATGCTTAAAAAGGAGCCGTTGTCGGGTAGGTAGTCCCAGTCTTTTCCTTTCAGAGGCACCCGGGAGAGATCCGGAATCAGGAAGTGGTTACCCTTTCGCAGCGACTCGGAGAACAGGCCGGTCATTGGGTCGACCAACTGGTTCACCGACCAACTGGCCCGCGGATCGCCCAGGATGGCGGCGATGCGCAGCTTATTCTTCTTCTCGTCTATGAGCAGGACGGTCAGCTCGTCGACTTGCACGGCGCCGCCGACTTTCTCGGTGAGCATCTTGAGGATCTCGTCTATTTCGAGCGTGGAGGTGAGCATCCGGTTGACTTCGTAGAGCAGGGCCAGCTCGCTCAGGCGGCGGGTGAGCTTCTTGTTGGTGTTCTCGATGATGTGGGTTTGTTCCTCCAGCTGTTCCTTGTATTTTAGCTCCCGCTGGGCCATGTCCAACTCGAGGTCCGCGTCGATCTTGGATGCCTGGAAGTCGGTGAGCTTGGCCAGCAGCTTGTTGAAGTCGCCGCCGAGACGCTCCAATTCGTCCCGGGTGCCCAGCTTCACCCGGGAAAGGAAGTTTCCCTGCACGGCCGACACGATGACCTCGGTCAGCTTCCTCAGCGGGGTGGTTAGGTAGATCTTGACCACCAGGAACGTGACCACGCCCACGATGATGGCCAGCAGGGTGCCGCCGATGGCATGCAGGTGAAAGCCTTCGGTGAGGCGGCCGGTCAGCATCACCCAGGCCAGCACGACCAGGGTGAGCGCCAGGCAAGAAAACCCCACTGTCGCTGCGATCTTGAATGCGACGCTTCGGCGCAACATGCTATTTCCCAGTCAAAATCCGGCTGCCTGGTAGGACAGCCAGCTTGTCTGCATTTTCGTGCTTTTCGGACGCATAGTCAATGTTTGAGGGTCGCGTCGTCGCGGGCGCCGTGAATGGCGCCCCTACACTTGACACATCCCGGGCGGTGTGTTGCATTGGCGCCGTGAAAACAAGAACGATAATGGCGGGTTGTTGGTTGTTGGCGGTTTCGCTGGTCTTGATCGGATGCCCGAAAAGCGCTCCGGATCCGAATGTAGAGAAGCCGGCGGACCAGCCGGCGCCACCCGGGGAGGCTTCGGGCGGCAGTGGTTTGGTCGACCTGGAGAAGGCCCGGGCGCTTCTGAAGGATAACAAGTTCGAGGACTTGCTGGGCGTTTTCGAGCCCGATCAGGTGGATGGCATGACGCCCGAAGAGCGCGGCGTCCTGGTCGACTTGTTCCATGAGGCGGCTTTAAATCTCAAGAACCGGCTCAAGAATGTCTCCTTCTCGTCCATGTACTGCGAGCGCGGCCTGATGCTCGCGCCTCGTCACCAGCCGTTGCTCCGGTTGCAGATTCTAAACTACCTCCATCCGGAAATGAAGTTGTTCGGCGCCGCCGAGGAGTTGGCCGAGGGTTTGCTGGCCGTCGACGCGGAGTCGGCCGAGAACCAGCTACTTAGGGGCAAGGCGGCCTTCGAGCAAGGGGAGTACGACGTGGCCGGCGTGTGGCTGCGGAAGGCCGCCCGCGCGGGCCGGCGCAAGCGGGGCCCGGTGATCGAGGAGGCCTGTAAGCTCCTGGATCTGGCCTTGGGAAAACAGCAGGAGATCGAATCGGCTCTCTCCATGACCCGCGAGTTGGAGGCGATGATGGCCCGGGCGAAGAAGCGGGGCGTCAAGCTGCCCATCGCCCGGGAGCCGCGGCCCGAGGATGCCGCGGACGCCGCCGACTTGCCCGGCGGCAGCGTCACGTTGTACGTGACTCGCGGGTGCGGGTATTGCCGCAAGGCCCGTAGCCTGCTCGAGAGAATGAACGTCAAGTTCGAGGAGAAGGATATCGAGAAGGACCAGAGCGCGCTCATGGAGATGATGCGCTACGTCGAGGACGCGGGTATCCAGGTGGTCGGAGTCCCGGTCCTGCGCATCGGCAACCGGATGGTGGTGGGTTACAATCCCCAGCGTATCAAAAGCCTGGTTTCGAAGATCCGATGACCTCCAAAAAGGCATGAAGCTATCCAACTTCAACTACGAGCTGCCCGAAGGCTGCATCGCCCAACGGCCGGCTGAAGCGCGGGACGCGTCTCGCCTCTTGTTGATGCCCCGCAAAGAAGGGCCCTGCGAGCACCGGGCCTTTTTTGACTTTACCGGGTTGCTGTCCGCGGGCGATCTGCTAGTGCTCAACGACACCCAGGTAATCCCGGCCAGGTTGCGCGGACACAAGCAAACCGGCGGCAAGACGGAGCTGCTGTTGGATCGTCCGCTGGGAAAAACCTTCCCGGAGAAGGGGCGGCACTGCCAGCGCTGGACCTGTCTGGTGAACGCGTCCCGACCGTTGAAGGCGGGCGGGCGCGTGCTCTTGCCCGGAGAGGGAGAGGCCCTCTCGGAGGGGGCCGGGAGGGTGCTCCTTCGGTTGCCCTTGCCCGTGGAAGACTATCTTTTGCAATATGGCGAGGTGCCCCTGCCCGGCTACATTCGTAGGGAGCCGGTTTCCGAAGACCGGGGACGTTACCAGACGATCTATGCCCGCAATCCCGGCGCCGTGGCCGCTCCGACGGCCGGTCTCCACTTTACCGACAATATACTGAAGGATATTCGTTCGAGGGGTGTAAAGGTGGTTTCGCTGACCCTCCACGTCGGGCCGGGGACCTTTTTACCCGTTCGCGCGGATGACGTCGACCGGCATGTCATGCACGCCGAACGGTACCGGATCGAGCCGGAAGCCGCCCGGGTGGTAACCCGGGCGCGGGAAGCCGGGCGCCGGATCGTGGCCGTGGGAACCACCGTGGTGCGCACCCTGGAATCTGCCTGGGACGGAGAGCGGTTGCGGGATGGGGACGGCGAGACCGACCTGTTCATCCGCCCGGGCTATTCGTTCTCGGTGGTCAACGCGCTCCTGACCAACTTTCATCTTCCCCGTTCCACCTTGCTGATGCTGGTGTGCGCGTTCTCCCGGACGGATCGCATTCTGTCTGCATACGAGCAGGCGGTGGACAAAGGGTACAGATTCTATTCTTATGGGGATGCGATGTTCCTGTACTAGGTACTTGTCGATGGAAACACGACAACATGTTGCCAATGACTGAAAGGCTACAATTCGAGGTGACCGCGGAGGATCCCGGGTCGCGGGCCCGGAGGGGCCGGCTCAAAACCCGCCGGGGTACGCTGGATACGCCGGTGTTCATGCCCGTCGGCACCGCCGGAACCGTCAAGGCGGTGGATCCTCGGGAGCTTTCTGAATTCGGTTACGGCATTGTTCTGGGCAACACCTATCATCTCATGCTGCGTCCGGGCGTCGAGGTGATCACGGCTCACGGGGGGTTGCACCGCTTCATGGGATGGGACGGCGCCATTCTCACCGACAGCGGGGGTTTCCAGGTCTTCAGTCTGGCGCCGCTGAGAGAACTGTCGGGCGACGGAGTGATCTTCCGGAGCCATATCGACGGCAGCCGGCACGAGTTGACGCCCGAGCGGGCCGTCGAGATCCAGGAGGCGCTGGGCGCCGACATCATGATGGTCTTGGACGAGTGTTCGCCTTACGACGCCGGGAAAGCCCACCACCAAAAGGCCTGCGAGCGCACCACCCGCTGGGCCGAGCGTTGCCTGGCCGCCAGAACCGGATCGGGGGGCGCCCTGTTCGGGATCGTCCAGGGGGGCGTTTTCGAGGAGCTCAGGCTCGATCACCTTCAGGCCATCGCCGCAATGCCCTTCGACGGTCTGGCCCTGGGCGGACTTTCCGTGGGGGAGGGATCCGAACGCATGCTGGAGACGATATCCGCCGTGGGGCCTCGCATGCCGGCTTCGCGACCGCGTTATCTCATGGGTGTGGGCCTGCCCCAGGACATCATCCGGGCGGTATTGTGGGGCATGGACATGTTCGACTGCGTGGTACCTACCCGAAACGCCCGAAACGGCCAGCTTTTCACCCCCGACGGTCCCATCCAGATTCGCCACGCCGCCCACAAGCAAGACACCGGCCCGGTGGACCTCGACTGTGCCTGTCCGGCCTGTACCCGCTTCAGCCGCGCCTACTTGCGCCACCTGTATTTATCCAACGAAATTCTGGGAGTTCGGCTCAACACCCTGCATAACCTGCATTTCTACGCTCGATTGCTGGGGAATATCCGGGAAGCCATCGAATCCGGGCGGTACGCCACTTGGGCTCGGGAAGCCCTCCGGCGGTTGGAAGGGCAAGAAAAATAAAAAAAAGTTTGCTTTGACCATGCGCTTTTGCTAGGAGGATTGGACTATTTCGAAAGGAGCAGCTTGTGAATCAGGTTCTTTATGCTATCGTAGCTCAGTCAGAGGGAAGTGGTGGTGGCCAGCAACAGCCGCAGGGCTGCCAGCAACTGTCCGGGATGCTCATTCCCATCCTGATCATGTTCGCCATCATTTACTTTTTGATGATTCGTCCCCAGCAGAAGCAGCAGAAGAAACAAAAGGCGCTGATCTCGGCCCTTAAGAAGGGGGACAAGGTCATCACCAACGCCGGCATCTTCGGCACGGTGATGGGCATGACCGAGGGTGTGCTTACCCTGGAAGTGGCCAAGAACGTACACATCCGGGTGCTCCGCGGCCAGGTCGCCGGGTTCCAGCCCGATTCCGTCGACCGGGAGTCCAAGGCGCAGCCGATAGTTCCCGGCGGGAAATAACAAACCCGGCTTGCGAAGGAAGGGACGCCATGGAAAAGGCGTGGTATTGGAAAATCATTTTTGTGCTGGTGTTGGTCGTCGGGTCGGTGCTGTATCTGCTGCCGACGTTCCTGCCGGATGCCCTGCCGAAATGGTACACCGACTTCTTTGAAAAGAAGATCAACCTGGGCCTTGACCTGCAGGGCGGGATTCACCTGGTGTTGGGCGTGGAGGTGGACAAGGCTCTGGAAGACAAGGCCGACCAGTACGTGGGCGACTTCAAGGACGCCTTGAAGGAGAAGCGGATTTCCTTCAGGAAGGTCTTCCGCGTACCGGGTGTCTGGGACATCCAGTTCGAGCTCGATGATCCCGCCGACGAGAAGAAGCTGCGCAAGAGGATCCTGGCCGGCTACAACAACCTGAAGGTCGTGGAGCCTGAAGATCCGGTTCCCGGCGTGGTGCGGGTGACTTTCCGTGAAGAGTACGTGAAAGAGCTGCGCAAGAACGCGCGCGACCAGTCCCGGGTGACCGTCCGCAACCGGGTGGACGAGTTGGGCGTGGCCATGCCCACCATCGCGCCCCACGGCGAGGAGGGCATCCTGGTTCAGCTGCCCGGCATGTTCGATCCCGAGCGGGCCAAGAAGCTCCTGGGAAGAACGGCCCAACTCGAGTTCAAGATAGTCGACGACAAGGGTGACTTCCTCAAGAAGCTCAAGGCCGACCTGCCCGAGGGCATCAAGATCGACTACTACTCTTACAGCGGACCCAACGACGAGCCGGTGACCGAGGCCTTCCTGATTGCCCGGGGCAAGGGCACCCAGGGTAAGAACCGCCTGATGGATTTCTTCAACAACGTGGCCGAGATCGAGGCCTTCCTCGATGAGAAGAAAGTCGACAAGAAGGTCTCCGAGCAGATCGTTACCCTGGCTCGCAAGGGTATCACCCCGAAAGAGCGCAAGGAGATCCTGGATCTGGCGCGGCCGTACCTGGCCGCAGCGGGGAACCCCCAGCCGGTGAAAGAAGATGAGCAGGTAAAGAAGGAAGCAGAGGAGAATCAGGCAGAAGAGAAGCCAGAGAAGCAGGCAAAGGAGAATGTAGAGAGTAAAAAAGAAGAGGAGGTCGAGAAGAAGGAAGCAGCCACACCGCCCGCGGTGCCGAAGACGGAGCCCAAGGCAAAAGAGGCGCAGGCGCGGTCACGGTCGGCTGACTTTGCCGAACTGGAACGTCTGCTGCGAGGCAAGGTTCCCGATGGGCGGGAGATCGGCTTTAAGCGGACGGAAGCCCAGTTGGAGATCGAATACCGCACTTACTACCTGTACAGCGAAGTGGCGCTTACCGGCGATTACATCACCGACGCCAGCGTGCGTCCGGATTCGGAGACCGGCCAGCCGGAGGTTTCACTGAACTTCGACCGGACGGGCGCGAAGATGTTCGAGAAGCTCACCGGAGCACACGTCCGCGAGCGCATGGCCATCGTGCTGGAGGGCGAGGTCAGCTCGGCCCCGGTGATCCAGGCCCGCATCGGCGGTGGCTCCGCCCGGATTACCCTGGGAGCCACCCGCAACTACAACGAGGCGCTGGCCGAGGCTCAGGATCTCGCCGTAGTCCTGCGGGCCGGCGCCATGCCCGCACCGGTGCGTATTCTGCAGGAGCGCACCGTGGGGCCCACCATGGGCGAGGACGCCCGCCGGCAGGGAACCTACGCGCTGGGGATCGGGTTGATCCTGGTGATCCTCTTCATGCTGATCTACTACCGCGTCTCCGGCGCGGTGGCGGACCTGGCCCTGATTCTCAACGCCGTGTTCATCCTGGCCGTCCTGGCGGCTTTCCAGGCCACGCTGACCTTGCCTGGTATCGCCGGCATCATTCTGACCATCGGCATGGCGGTGGACGCCAACGTGATCATCAACGAACGCGTCCGGGAGGAGCTGCATTCCGGAAAGACGCCCCGCGCGGCGGTGGACGCGGGTTACAGCCGCGCCTTCTGGACCATATTCGACGCCAATTTCACCACCTTGATCGCGGCCGTGGTGCTCTGGTCGTACGGCTCCGGCCCAATCCAGGGCTTTGCGGTGACGCTCTTTATCGGGATCTTGGCGAGTATGTTTACGGCCATCTTCGTTACCCGGCTGGTAATGGACTACCTGACTATTCGGTTGAAGGTGGAGAAGCTGAGCGTATGACGTAAGGATTCACTGGAGGAACAGCATGCAATTCTTCAAACCGGGCTCGCTCAACATCGACTTTGTTGGCAAGCGAAAGCCCTTCGTTATGCTCTCCATAGCCCTGGTGTTGCTCTCGATTACCGTGGTTGTCTGGAGGCAGGCCAGCGATACCCTGAACTGGGGCATCGACTTCGCCGGCGGCACGGTCATCGACCTGGAATTCGAGAAGGAAGTGGATATCGGTACGGTCCGCAAGATCGTGACGGATCTCGGCTACGAAAAGAACGTGATCCAGCGGAGCGGTCTGGCCAACCAGGAGGGCAAGTCCGAGTACATCATCCGGGTGGAAAGAATCGCCATCCTGAACCGGGAGGACGGCCAAAAGCTGGAGGAAGGGCTGCAAGGAGCCTTCGGGGAGAAGCTGGCCCGTTTCGATTTCGACGAGGACAGCGGAGACAAGTTCG
Source organism: Deltaproteobacteria bacterium (assembly GCA_030622135.1). Classification (GTDB taxonomy): domain Bacteria; phylum Myxococcota; class B64-G9; order B64-G9; family B64-G9; genus JAUXGL01. Next base: position 3,994 of record JAUXGL010000087.1, on the reverse strand, counting down.
AAGTCCGCTTCAACACCGACGTTGGCGAGAAAGAGATCGAGGGGGTGCTGGCCGGCCTGGTGGACAAGGTGGGCAAGCGTGAGCTGACCGAGGTGACCATCAAGCGGCAGGGAAAGGAAGATCAGTTCCGTTTCTTGGTGTTGATGACCGGCGTGGCCGCCCAGGTGGAGAAGGCCATGGGCGAGGCCTTCCCGGATGCCCGGCCGAAGCTGCGCAAGGTGGAGTTCGTCGGCCCTCAGGTGGGCGGTAAGCTGCGCAACGACGGGATCCTGGCGATGATCTACGCCATCGCCGGGATCCTGGTATACGTGGGCTTCCGCTTCAACCTGCAGTTCGCTCCCGGTGCCGTCCTGGCGTTGGGCCACGACGCCGTCATCACCATCGGTTTCTTTGCCCTTTTCGGGTTCGAGTTCAACCTGACCTTCGTCGCCGCGGTGCTCACGGTCATCGGGTATTCGGTCAATGACACCATCGTGGTGTATGACCGCATTCGTGAGAACATGGCCCGGTTCCGTTCACAGCCCATGCCCCAGATCGTCAACTCCAGCCTCAACGAGGTGCTCAACCGTACCGTCCTGACGTCGGTCACCACGGTGATGGCGCTATCCGGACTGCTGATCATGGGATTCGGAGAGATCAAGGACTTTGCCATTGCCATGACCTTCGGCGTGGTGATCGGAACCTACTCGTCCATCTACGTGGCCGGATCGACCACCATTTACCTGGAAGCCTTGGTCAAGAAATTGCGCGCGGCCTAGCTTAGATTGTCGCGATGCGACGTGTCTGGCATATCCGCGAGGGTGATCCGGAACTGGCGGAGCAGCTCGCGCGGACGCTGGATGTCCACCCGCTGGTGGCGCGGCTGCTCACCCAGCGAGGGGTCAAGACCGAGGAGGAGGGGCGGCGGTTTCTGACGCCGGCGCTTTCCGATCTCCACGAACCCGGCCTGATGAAGGGGGTGGATGCGGCCGTCGATCGGCTGGTGCAGGCGGTGAAGTCGGGAGAGCGGGTGTGCGTATACGGGGACTACGACGTTGACGGGGTCACTTCGGTTTCTCTGCTGACTCTGTTTTTGCGCGAGTTCGGGCTGGTCCCGGATTTTTACATTCCCTCGCGGCTGCGGGACGGCTACGGCCTGAACCAAAAAGCCATCGCGGATATCGCCGCAAGGGGAACCCGGCTACTGATCACCGTGGACTGCGGCATCTCCGACCCAGACGAGATCCAGCAGGCGAACGACGTGGGCATGGAGGTGATCATCATCGATCATCACCAGGTGCCGGAGCAGGTGCCGCCCGCCGTGGCCATACTGGATCCTCATCAACCCGGATGCTCCTTTCCCTCCAAAGATCTGGCGGCGGTGGGAGTGACCTTCAACCTGGTTATGGCCTTGCGAGCGCGACTGCGCGATCTGGGGCAGTTCGAGCACCGAGAAGAGCCCAACCTGCGGGAGTATCTCGATTTGGTCGCCCTGGGCACCGTCGCCGATATCGTACCGTTGCTGGGTGAAAACCGCATCATCACACACTTTGGCCTGGCCGAGCTCACCGCCGGTCGTCGCCCGGGCGTGGCGGCCTTGAAAGAAATAGCCGGGATGTTGTCGGGGCAGGTGGCGGCGGGGCAGGTGGCCTTCCGGCTGGCGCCGCGGATCAATGCGGCCGGTAGGTTGGGCGAGGCATCCAGCGCGGTGGAGTTGCTGACCACCAACTCCTACTCACGTGCGTTGACCCTGGCGCGGGAGCTGGAGCAGGCCAACAAAGAGCGCCAGGTCATCGAACACCGGATCTTTAGGCAGGCGCAGGAGGAAGCCCAGAAGGCGGTCGACCGGGGGGACAGCGCCCTGGTGTTGGCTTCGGATGAATGGCACCCGGGCGTCATCGGCATCGTCGCTTCCAAGCTGGTGGACCGGTATGCCCGCACGGTGGTGATGATCGCCCTGGATGGGGAGGCGGGCCGTGGATCGGCGCGGGGAACCGAACAGATCCATCTTTACCGGACGTTGCAGGCTTGCGCGGGGGCGCTCGAGAGTTTTGGAGGTCATCGCGCGGCGGCCGGCCTGAGCATCGCCCGGGACCAGGTGGACGGTTTCCGCTCGGCCTTTCTGGAGGTCGTTCGCGAAAGCATCAGAAAGGAGCCGGCGGAAAGGAAGATCCACGTGGACGGGGAGGTTCAGCCTTCGCTGTGGAGCACCGAGCTGGTGGAGCAGCTGGGCGTTCTCTCTCCCCACGGATTGGGAAACCCCGAGCCGCTTTTCGTAGCCAGGAACATGACGGTCAAGTCCTCCCGCGCGGTAGGTCGGGAGCCTCCCTATCACCTGAAGATGGCGCTGGCCGAGGGAGCACAGACCTGGGACGCCATCGGTTTCGGCATGGGAGATCGTCTAAACGATGTCATCGAGTACATGGATCTGGTCTACACGCCCGAGTTCAACACCTGGGAGGGGAAAGTCTCCATCCAGCTCAAGCTGCGCGATTTGCGCCCCGGCGTCTGATACAGATCGGGAAGAGAGCCAGTAGCAGCCATAACGCGGATGCGCCGGTGCCGGTGGAACCGCAACCGCAGCCGTCGTCTTTGGATGGGTCTTTTATGCATTCGCCCGCCAGGCAGATCATGTTCTTGGCGCACTCCAGACCGTCATGGAGGGGCTCGTGGATGCATCCCTGCTCCAGATCGCACAGGTCGCGGGTACAGATCTCCGAGTCGTTGCAATCCGCGGCCAGGGGTTTGAACTCGCAGCCCCGCGTGGGATCGCAGGTGTCGGTGGTGCAGTCGATCGAATCACGGCACTGGATTGGCTGGCCCCGCTGGCAGCTTCCGTCGGAGCACACCTCCTCGCCGTTGCAGACGTCGCTGTCCGGGCAGGGCGTGCCGTTGGAAAGCTGGACACACAGCCCGACGAAACCCGGCTGGTTGCAGCCCGCGCAGCGCCCAGTACACTCGCTCTGGCAGCACACCCCGTCCACGCAGGCGTTGGAGAGGCAATCCAAATCGTCGCTGCACACGGTGCCGTTGGCGTCGCCGCCGAAGGAACGGATAAAGTCCTCGAACTCGTCGACCTTGGTGCTGCAGCCGTAGTACCGGCAGCCTTGGTCGTCGCCGTAGGATGTTACTCCGCAGACGTACTCCCGTGCGTTGCGGATGACGAAGGCCGGCCCGCCGCTATCGCCCGAACAGGGGCCGCCGGGAGTCTGATCCTGGCAGATGGTGTACTGGGCCGCGTAGGCGCCCCCGCCCAGGTTGCAACCACCGGGCGATGTACAGACCCAGTCGAGGTCGTTGTGAACCGTCAGTTTTGTACCGCTGGCGCCCGTCTCGGTCACGCCGAACCCCACGAACTCGAGCGGCCGGTCGATATCGGCGCTGGTGATGCCCATGGAGTGCGGCAGGAACGGAATCGGGGCGATGCCGGGCGGCGGATCCTCGTCGAGCCGCACCATGGCGATGTCGTTGCGGAGGTACAGCGAGTTGTAGTCGGTATGCCACTTGACTGCGGATACGTGGCGCCGCTTGGCGCTGCCGGTGGAGTTGCCGAAGAACACGGTGACCCCTTCCGGGGTGCCGCCGTACACGCAGTGGGCGGCGGTCAGCACTATCCGGGGGCCGATGAGCGTGCCGGTGCAACCGATTGCCTCAGAGTCCTGTATCATCTGCAGGTACACTACGGCCATGTGCTCCTGGTTAGTGTCGGGCTCGCCGCCGATGATGGGACAGGACGTGCTGACAAACGGGTGTTCCTCCGGTTGGCAGGCGAATGTTGCCGGTATCATCATCATGATGAGAACCAGGCGGCGGAGGTTGCGGCTAACCATTTCACTTTCCTTGTCTGAACGTCTCATACGTTACCCCGAACGCATTCTGGCTGCAATACCGAAGCCAGTCCAGGATCTCCCACCCCCTGATTGAACGCACCCGATCTTGGCCCCTGGTCAACGGTTCCGGTTCCAACTAGGCCCCGGATTCGCCCTCGGCAACGGATCCGCACGCCCTGACTGAT
>JAUXGL010000048.1 GCA_030622135.1 Deltaproteobacteria bacterium | reverse complement strand
CGTCCAAGAGTCTTTCAGCCTTGGCGCGCATTGCTCCTTCCTCCACTCGAAAATCGGCTACGGGTTTACCGAATGTTTACTTGAGATCCTGGTTAACCAGTTGACTACGCAAGGGAGTCACTGGTGCTCGGTGTCATAGATACAGTGAGTGAAGGAAACTCTTACCGTCCGTTTCATCGGACGGTACAAAAACGCACACTTGTTGGCCTCTGGTAAGGTGCCCATTTTACTCGGCGTATTGGGGTTGCCGTGAAATGGGGGTGGGAGATCCTGGAAAGAAGTAAAGCTCCCAGTGGCAAACAACGCCGCAAACAGCGCCGCGGCCAAGGCTACGAGAATAATGCTTTTACAAATAGAGCGGGATCGAAGGGGCGCAGGTCGTCGAGGTGTTCGCCGATGCCGATGTAGCGGACGGGAATACCCAAGGTGTCGCAGATGCCGATGATTACGCCACCCTTGGCGGTGCCGTCCAGTTTGGTCAGGACTATGCCGGTGAGGCTTAGAGCCTTGTGGAATTGTTTGGCCTGGTTGATGGCGTTCTGACCGGTGGTGGCGTCCAGCACCAGGAGGACTTCGTGGGGGGCGCCGTCTTGGCCCTTGCCGCAAACGCGGTGGATCTTTTTCAGCTCCTCTATGAGATTTACCTTGGTGTGTAGACGGCCGGCGGTATCGGCGATCACTATATCGGCGCCCTGGCTCCTGGCGGCGCTGATGGCGTCGTAGATCACCGCGCCGGGATCGCCGCCCGACTGGCCCGAGATTACCCGGGCACCGGAGCGCTCGCCCCAGACGGCTAGCTGTTCGTCCGCCGCGGCGCGGAAGGTGTCCGCGGCGGCCAGGACAACCTGCCGGCCGGCCTCTTTGAACTTCATGGCCAGCTTGCCGATGGTGGTGGTCTTTCCGGTCCCGTTGACGCCGACCACCAGAATGACATGGGGCCGGTTGGCCTCCCGGTCCACCTCCGTAACCTTGACGGCCAGCATGGACTCGATCTTCTCCTTAAGCACGGCCAGCAACCGCGCCGGGTCGGCACGATCCTTCTGGCCCAACTCGTTCTGCAAGAAGTCGATCAGTTTCTGGGAGGTGCGCACGCCAATGTCGGCGGTGAAAAGAATCTCCTCAATCTCCTCCAACTCGTCCTCGGAGAGCTTGGCCCGGCCGAACATCTTAGACAACCGGGAGACAAAGCCCTCCCGGGTCTTTTTCAGGCCTTGTTCCAGGGTGGTTGGGGACGGGGCGGCCGGTTTTGGTCTTGGTGGAAGAGGGGGGAGGGCGGCAGGCTGCGCCGTGGGCACAGGCTCGGGCTCGGGCTCGGGAGGAGGCGGGACGACTTCGAGCTTGGCTTCGCGCCGGGCCTGGGCCTTTTCCAGCAGTTCGGCCTGGATGTCGGCGGTCTCCTCGGCTTCCTCTTCCTCGGCCTCTTCCTCCTCTTCTTCGGCCTTGCGCTTGGCTTCGGCCCAGAGACGGGCGGTGCGGGCGGCTTCGGCCTGGTCTTCCTGGTACTCGCCCAGGCGACCCTTGGAAGTGGCGAGCTTCTTGCGTACGGTGGCTACGAACAGCCAGCCGAAGGACAGTACGACCAAAGAAAGGATTACGATGACAACAATGTCGCCGAGATCCATGTGTGCCTCAACCGACTGATTCGACGACTTCGGGGAAATCCCTGAGCTGAACGGTGACCAGGTTGGAAGCGCCCGGATCCTCCATGGTTATGCCGTACAATCGGTCGATGGTCTCCATGGTGCGCTTGTTGTGAGTGATGATGATGAACTGGCTGCTCTTGCTCATCTCCTTGATCATGGAGTTGACCCGGTCCAGGTTCACGTCGTCGAGGGGAGCGTCCACCTCGTCCAGTAGACAGAACGGGGTCGGCTTGACCAGAAAGATGGCGAACAGCAGCGAAACGGCGGTCAGGGCCTTCTCGCCGCCGGAGAGCAGCTCGATGTTCTGGAGTCTCTTGCCCGGCGGCTGCGCCACGATATCGACGCCGGCCTCGAGAACGTCCTGGCCTTCCTCCAGGGTCAAGCAGGCATTGCCGCCGGAAAACAGCCGGGGAAAGACCTGCTGGAACTTCTCGCTGATGGCCTCGAAGGCCTCGCGGAAGCGCTTGCGGGTGGTGCGGTTGATCTTGTGGATTACCTTATTCAACTTCTCCAGCGACTCGGTCAGATCCTGCGACTGGGTGGTGAGAAACTCGTAGCGCTCCACCAGCTCTGCGTAGGCCTCTTCGGCGTGCGGGTTGACATCGCCCATGCGCTCCAGCCGGTCACGGAGCTTCTCGGCCTTCTCCTGCCGGTCCCTGGTGGGAGAAGGCAGCAGGTGATAGGCCGACAGGCAGTCGACGATGTCTTCTTTGTGGTTGCGCCGGACGTCCTGGGCGAGGTGGATCATCTCCAAGTCCACTTCGCGAGACTCGGTGTGGATGTCCGCGAGACCGTGGGAGGTTTGATCCAGCTCCTTGCGACACTCCTTGACCAGCCGCTCTTCTGCCTGGACCTCGATCAGCAGGCGCTCGTAGGCCTCCCGGCGAGTGCCCAGATCCTGCTGCCGCTGTTCCCGTAGCGACAGCAGCGAGGATATCTCCCCCCGGTTCTCCTCGATCTTTTGGCGCCCGGTAACCGCCTCGAGATCCCCGGAGGTAAGCTCGCCCCGCAACCGTTCGATGCGCTGCGCCATGTCCTCGCGGGTACGCACCAGGTGCGCCAGGTTGCGCCGCGCCGATTCGCGGCGCTCGATGCTGGCGGCGGCCTCCACCTTGAGATCCATCACCTTCTGGGCCAGGCCCGCCAGCCGGGTTTTTTCATCATCCAAGCGAGTCCGCAACCGGGTAATGTCGGCTTCGGTCTGTTGCCGCCGGGCACCGATCCCCTTGAGGGACTCATCCCCCTGCCCCTGCTCGCGCCGAACATCGGCGACTTCCGCTTTTAGCGACTCGTCCTGCCGACCCAACTCTTCGAGACGCCGGGAGGTGGATTGCAGCTGATCGTGGAAGTGATTGATGTCCTTCTGCCGGTCGATGATGCGAATCTCTTCCGCGTGAGAGCTCTGCCGGAGACTCTCGGTGGCCGCGCTCACTTCGGATAAATGGGAATCCAGCTTGCCCTGCTGATCCTGGACCATACGGTGCTGGGCTTCCAGGATGCCCAGCTTGTCGGCCAGTTCCTTCATCTCCCGCTTGTTCTGCAGGAGATGGGTGCCGGGGCCCTCCAGGGAGCCACCGCTGAGCGCGCCCTGGGGCTCGAGGACATCCCCCTCCAGGGTAACCAGGGTGGCCTCGTGCCCGTTGGCCGACCAGAGGGACATGGCGGTAGAAAGATCTTCCACTACCACGACGTCTCCCAAGAGGTACTTGACCACGGCGTCGTACTCTTGCCGGTACTCGAGCAGCTTGCGCATGGGTCCGATCACGCCGGGGCCGTCCACCATGGAGATATCCGGTGGGCACGATCGGGAACGCAACGACAGGGGAATGAAAGACGAGCGCCCCTCGGACTCGCGCTTGAGATAATCGATGGCCCGAACACCCGCGCTCTGCGACTGGATCACCACGCTCTGCAGACGATCGCCCAGCACCGCCTGGACGGCGGTCTCGTACTTGGGCGGGGTCGCCAGGATATCGGCCACCAACCCCACCACCTGGTTGTCTTTTTCTTCGTCTTTGGCCTTCTGCATTACCCAGCGCACGCCGCTGAGACAACCCTCGTAGTTGCGTTCGATCTCCTCCAAGGACTCCAAACGGGAGCGCTTGTTCCCGATTTCCTCGCGCAGCGCCATGCTCCGAGCCGCGTTGGCCTTGACCTGGGCCTCCAGCTCAGCCAGGGTATTCGCGTTGACCTCGCGTTTCTGCATCAAATCCAGATGCACCTGGCGCGACCGGCCCAGGCTCTCGGACTGCTGCTGCCGCTTTGATGAGAACTCGGCCTGGGTTTTCTGCAGCGCATTGCGGTCGGCCTCGCACTCGACCAGCCGGCCTTCCAGATCCGAAAGCCGCCGGCTGAGATTGGAGATCAGGCTGCGCCGTTCTCCGGTCTGCTCGCCCAGATCGAGCTGGCATTGGCGTAGCTCCTCGATCTCCGACTGCAGTTCATCCACCGCGCCCGTCTGGCCCCGGTGGGCCGACTCTCGTTCCTGGAGGCGGGCGGAGGCCGTCTCCGCGGAGCCGTCCAGATCCTTCAGCTCGGTGTTGTGCCGATCGATCTCGCCATGGACGGAGGCCGACTCCGCCTGCAACCTTTCGATTTCTTCTAAGGATTGCGTCCCCCGCTTGGCCAGCGATTCGACCTCCCGGGTGAGAAACTCGATGTCCTTCTCGTTGAGCTTGATCTGGTTTTCGGTGGAAAGCAGGGCCTCCTGGAGCGTGGAGATCTGATGATCGTCGTCCAGCAACCGGGTTCTGCGCTGCTCGACCGACGACTCCAGCTTCGACAGTGTACCCTGCAGTTCGTGCTCTTGGGCCGAGAGGTTCTTCTGTTTCATGGCCAGGTGGTTCTTTTGGGCTTGCAGCTCCAACCGGCGATGGGCGGCAACGTGGAGCTCGATTTCCCTCAGCTGCTTGCGGAGCTTGTTGTAGCGGGCGGCCTTGCGCGCCTGGCGCTTCAGGGAGTCGATGTTGCGCTTGATCTCGGCAATGATGTCGCTGACCCGCAGCAGGTTCTGGCGGGTCGCCTCCATCTTTCGTTCGGCGATCCGCTTGCGGGCCTTGTACTTGCTCACTCCCGCGGCCTCCTCGATGAGCCCGCGCCTTTCTTGGGGCTTCTGGCTGACCAGCACGCCAATCTGGCCCTGGCTGATGATCGAGTACGCCCGGGTGCCCACGCCGGTGCCCATGAAAAGCTCCTGAACGTCTATCAGGCGACAGGGAGTCTTATTGATGGAATATTCGCTTTCGCCGGAACGGAACAGGCGCCGGCCAACCACGATCTCCGCATAAGAGCTGTACTCCGGCGGTACGTTGCGCCCGTCGTTTTCCATGGTCATGCGAACTTCGGCCATGCCCATGGGCGACTTGGTCTCCGAGCCGGCGAAGATCACATCCTCCATGCTCTTGCCGCGAAGCCGCCGGGCACTCTGCTCACCCATCACCCAACGAACCGCATCGACGATGTTGCTCTTGCCGCAGCCGTTGGGACCGACGATGCCGCTTATGCCATCGTCGATGCGCAAGAGAGCCCTTTCCGCAAAGGACTTGAAACCAACTATGTCAAGACGCCGGATCTTCAAGGCTTCACCCGATAAATGTAATGCAACGTATGATAACGTACTGCTACAGCTTGATGCGTACTCCCTTGAACAACAAGCACATTAACCAGCCGAGCTTATATCATGGCGTCGGTGCGGTGTAAAGGGAAAAAGATTCGAGTGAGTATATCCTACTTGTTGTCGGAGGACGGGTTGGCCTCTAAAAGCTCGACGAATCTCCGGTCCGTCCGGAGCTTGTCGAACATGCGGTCGTCCGAGAGCCAGTCACGGACCCTTACCGGACCAATGGTGCAGGCCCGCTCCAAGTGTTGAATTGCCCGGTCATTCTTGTCCCAATCCGTGTAGATGGCCGCCAGATTGTAGTGGGCGTGCAGACTTTGCGGATCACCGTCCAGCACCTTCGTCAGGGTGCGTTCGGCTTCCTCGTAAAAACCCGCCTGGATGTAGGCCATCCCCAGGTCTACCAGGATCTCCACGTCCTCGGGATACTGCTCGCAGGCCACCCGCAGGTGCCGGATGGCATCGTGTATCTTGCCCTGCTCCATCAAAATCACGCCCAGCTCGCGGTTCACGGCCGAATCGTTGCAATCCACATCCAGAGCCGCCCGCAGGGATTCCTCGGCCTCCCGGTTCTCGCCGCGATCCGCATAGGTAGTGCCCAGATGCAGCAGGGCATCCACCTGGTCCGGGTCCAGATTCAAGGATGCGTGCAACTCCGAGATGGCCAGGTTCGATCCGTAGCGAGACAGGAAGACACCCAGGTGATAGTGAGTGGCCGGCTCCTCGGGAGCCAGCCGGACCGCTTCTAAAAGATCGTTCAGCGCATCGCACAGGCGCCCCTGCTCTAAAAACACGCTGGCGCGGTTGATGCGGGGAAGCGGAGAGTGGTGGTCCAACTCGATGGCCCGGTTGAACTCCTTGATGGCCTCCTCCAGCCACCCCCGATCCGCCAGCTCGATACCCCGCTGGTTGAACCCATCCGCGCCAAACCGGTTTTGCGATCCATTTTCCATCTTGCTGTCGATCTTATCCCTATGTGCATACCCGGTCAAGAGTCCACATAGAGAGAATGCTCCTGGATGTATTCCTCGACGAGATCGGGGACCAGGCCGGTAATGGGTTCTCCCTTGGATATTCGTTCGCGGATCTCGGTGGAGGAGATGTCGGGGAGAGTTATCCGAGAGAAGGTCCAGCCGGGGTGGTCTTTGAAACCGGGGCGGCGGAGAACCAGGAAGGGAACTTCCCGTTTCAGGTGGGTGCTGTCTTTCCAGTCGGAGATCTGATCGAGGTTGTCGGAGCCGATTACGAAGGTGAAGTCTTCGAGGGGGTGATGGGCTTTGAGATACTTGATGGTATCGATGGTGCGGTTTACGCCGGAGCCGGCCAGGTTTCTTTCCACCTCGGAAACCAAGACGCGGCCGCGAAACGGGTTCGATAGCAGGGCGCACATGGCCGTCCGGTGATCGAAGGAGGCCAGATCCTTTCCGAAGGCGTGCTTGTAGGTAGGCATCAGCCAAACGCGATCGAAGTCTTCCGCCTCCAGTAAATAACGACAGGCCTCCAGGTGGGCGTTATGGGAGGGGTCAAAGGAACCACCTAGGAGGGCGATTTGCATTGGTCCACCTCGGGATAGAGGAGATAGCGTTTGCGCTCCTCGGCGAAGTTGGCGAGGTCTGCCTGCCAGGAGGACCGCAGGTCGGCTGCGTCGCCGTCGTTTTCGATGATATCGCGGACTTTACCGCTGCCGGTGAGGAGATCGATGGCGGGGTAATCGGTGACGAACTCGTAGGAATCGCTCCGCCAGGCGAACTTTTCCGGGTTCTGGCGCCGGGCGGCCTGGAGGAAAAGGAGACCTACCTGAAAGGGGGATAAAACCGAGCGATCGGTTACGTGGGTTTGGATACCGTGGCAGTTTTCTCCGACGTGCTTTTGGAAAGTGGGGCGAAAGATCAGCGGGCGGAAGGAGGCGCCCGGAATTTGGGACTGGGAAAGCTCCAGGCACAGGGCTTTCGCGCGCAGCCAGGGGGCACCCAGCAGCTCAAAGGGGCGGGCGGTGCCGCGGCCTTCGGAGAGGTTGGTGGCCTCCAGCAGGCAGGCGCCGGGGTAGACGGTGGCGGTGTCGAGCGTGGGCATGTTGGGCGAGGGCATCAACCAGTTGAGTCCGGTCTGGTCGTACCACATGTCACGAAGCCAGCCATCCATTTTGATTACTTGCACGTCCGCGTCCACACCTTCCAGCTTGGCCATTATGGCCAGCTCGCCGATGGTCAGGCCGTGGCGCACCGGGACCCGGTAGGCGCCCACGAAGGAACGTAGGTCTGCTTGAATAAGCGGGCCTTCCATGCTCATGCCGTTTATCGGATTGGGGCGGTCGAGAACCATGACGGTCACGCCCGCCTGGGCGCAATCTTCCATGCAGTAGCGCAGCGTGGCCGCGTAGGTGTAGTAGCGGGAGCCCACGTCCTGCAGGTCGGCAACCAGCACGTCGATGTCGTCGAGCACGTCTCTGGGAGGCCTGAGGTTCTCCTCACTCTGGCCGTAAAGGCTGATCACCGGGACGCTCGGAGCCTCCTCGCTCTCCACCGGCTCCATGTCCTGGGCCGCGCCGCCGATGCCATGCTCCGGGCCCATGCGAACGCGGAGATCCACTCCCGCCTCGATCAGCAAATCGGTGATATGCACCAGGTCGACGTTCACGGAAGACGCATGGGCCAAAACCCCCACGCGCCGGCCCTTCAGCGGAGCAAAGCCCGCGGATTGCAGGACATCCAGGCCGGTTCGCACCGGCTCAGTCTCCCGGCTTGAGGGTCAACTCGAAATCATAGGTGGCGCCGAATCCCTTGGGAAACCGCGAACGTTTGAGGTTCCAAAAAGCGCAGATATCGACGATCTGGTCCCCGGCGGTGTTCCTGGCCACTATCACGCGCTCCACCCTACCCGCGTTGCTGACGGTGACCTTGTAATGCAATTCTCCCTGCATCCCCGGCTTCTTCTCCAGCCGAAGCTTGTACACCTCGGCAATCTGCCTGCGGTTGCGCGCGAACACGCGCTTGGGATCCTTGCCGGTGATGGGCTCGGGCAAGATGTGGAAGCGCGCGAACAACCCTTTCAAGGCCGCCTGGGCCCCGGCATCGTCGGGCTTGAGAGCGAGTACCTTCTCGTTGAACTCGATGGCCTGGGAAAACTCCTCCCCCTGTTCATAGATCTTGGCCAACCCCGAAAGGACCACCAGGTTGTCCTTTTCCTTGATCAGCACCTCCCGAAACGAAGGCAGGGCCCGCTCGATATCTCCCCGCTCCAGGTAGACGAACGCCAGGTACTTGTGAGCCTCGAGGTTGTTCTCGTCGATCCGCACCACCTGCTCGCAGGCCGCTACCCGAGAATCCCGCTTCTCCATCTCGGCCGAAAGCTTGGCCAAAACCTGCCAGCAAGCCAAAGTATCGGGCTTCAGCTCGCAGGCCTCCTGGAAAGCCGGCAGCGCCTCTTGGTTGCGCTTCAACTCGGCCAGCACAGAAGCGCGCTTGAACCGCACCGCGTAGGCTTTCTGGTTCAACCCGGCCGCCTGAGCCCAGGAATCCACCGCCGCGGCCTGGTCCCCCTTTCGGTTCAACAAATCCCCGAGCTCCGCGTGCGCCGTGAAACTGGTGGGTTCCTGCGCAATGACCTGACGGAAGGCAACCAGAGCCTCCTCCCGCTTCCCGGCCCGATCCAGAGCCCGCGCCAGGTCGAGCCGGTATTCTAAATGCGCTGGATCCTTGCCCACGGCCTCTTCCAGCAGTTTCAGCGCCGCGTCCAGGTTGTTTTTACGCAGGTACATTTTTCCCAAGCGGCCGTATCCGATGGCGATGTCCGAGCTAATCTCCAGGGCTTTTTTAAAGTTCAGCTCGGCCTGGTCGTCAACCTTCCAACCGTCCAGGATGATGCCCATCCCCAGATAGGCCCAGTAGAACTTGTCGTTGAGCTTGGTGATCTTGATCAACTCTTCCCAGACCTGGTTGCGATCTTTAAGCGAGTAGGCCCACAGGAACCGCTTGAAGGGATCGCGGGGATCGGTGCGGTAGTCCTTCTCGTATCGCGCTTGCAGCGGTTTGATCTTGTCCGAACCCAGGGCCGACTCGATCTCGACGATGGCCCGGGCCATGCCGGCCACCGTGTGCAAATCCGTCTTTTTCACCGCATCCAACGATTTCCCCGTCGGGCCGGAAGGCGGAACACAAGCGGGCGCAAGAACCAGGACCAAGGTCGCAACCGCCACCCGAAACGCGAGATATCTCATATTGCCACGTCCTTTTCGAAAAAGATCAACATTAGTTAGAGCTTGTCGGGTAATTCGGCTACTGGTAACTCCCCGTAGGGAGCAAGCTTTATGCTCGCCCGAAAGCTCATGGGCGTGGGTAAACCACACCCCTACTGCATAAAGACAGCCCAACGTGTTGATTTCCAACCATATAATTTCCCGACAAGCTCTAGTTAGGATGTTAACGGATGATTCGCGGGCGCAGACTCACCTGCCGGTTTCGCACCGTCACCTGAAACTTGACGTTCTTGCACCCGTGCTTGGCTTTCAGCACTTCCTCCTGTTTTTTAAGCTTCCGCACGAAACGACCGAGGTTCAGCTTCTCCACCTTCTCGCCCACTTCCTGCTTGGCGCGTACGAACTCCTTGTACATATCACGGTAGTACCGGTCTTCCTCGGTCTCTTCCTTCTGCGGCGCGAGCTCGTCAGCCATCTCCGGCACCCCTTGCGGTGACGGCACCGCTTTTGGTATCGATTCTTCGGGCTTCTCCTTGGCCGGCAGCTCGGACGGCTTGGCTTCGGTTTCCCGAGACAGCTTAAGTTTCTCTCTCAGAGCGGCCGCCTCCCGGAACGCCTGCAGATCCTCGACATCGGCCACGCGGGTGGGAAGTTCATCGTCTTCATCTTCTTCGTCATCCGCCGTTTCCCCGACGACTCCCTCCGGCATAGCCTGCCGGGCGGCCGCTTGCATGCGCTCCGCTTCCATCTGCCTGGCGGCGTCATTCAGCAACACCTCGGCGGTGCTCTCCTCGACCGATTCGTCCAACAGCGAACCGACTTCTTCTTCCACCCCCACCACCGCCTCCCAGGCGGCAAGCTCTCTTTCCGCCTCCTCCAAAACCCCGGCCTGGGCGTCGGGGGCGGTATTATCGGCCTCGGAAACCACTGCCTCCACAACTCCCCTGACATCTTCGAGCTCTTCGAGGGGCTTGGCGGCTTCTTCTTCCTCCACCTCTTCTTTATCTTTATCTTGCTCGTTCTCTTTTGCTTCTTCCGCCAATGCCGCTAAAGGTTCTTCTTCCTCGACCTTCTCTTCGTCCGGCTCTTCTTTTTGCAACCTCGTGAGTATCTGGTTGAGAAGCTCCGCCACGGATTTGATGAGAACCGGGCCTTTCACCTTGAACCGGCGAACCTCTTCCCCGCTGGAGATCTCCAGCGCATCGACCTCCAACTGCCTAAGCCCCCGGGCCAGGCTTCCGCCAAAGATCACCACCAAGATCACCAGGATGACCAGGCAGATGCCTCCGGTACCGAACAACCACAGAGCCAGTTCCCCGTATGGCTTCCCCAGCGTATCCACATTTCTGACCAGTATAATCCCGAGCCGGCCCTCGGCTCCGTATGCCGAGACCGGAGCGCCCGCCACCAAAAGCCGGCCGGCGACACCATGAAACTCCTGGGGACTCAAGGATGTTCCATCGAGGAGCTTGGCAAGCTGAACACCCTTGTCCTTGACGAACTTCTCGATAGACTTCCAGACCTCCTCCGACAGGGCGCCCGCGGCAACTCCCGTTCTGGTAACGTAGGCAAACTCCACATCCAGACCCATCTCGCCGCTGCGCGCCTTGGCAATGCCATCATCCAGCGGAAAGGTGGCGCAAATGACGGCAATGACCCGCGCGCCCGCATACACGGGAACCACGACGGCCCGGAGCAGGCTGGAACCTTCCTGCACCAGCAAGACTTTCCGCCGACCCGATCCGGCCTGGTTGATGGCCTTTAGAAACTCCGGGTCACCGGTCGGCGACTTGCCCGTCCAGTGAAGATCGATGTTGCGCACCAGGCCGACGCCCTTTTCGTTAAGCACGAAGAAATCCCTCACCGGGGCGACACCCCGAACGGCCGTGGTCAGGCTGGCCACTTCCGCCCGCAGCTTGTTCAGCCAGCCCTGGCGTTCCTGCGCATCCGAGGGAGCCGCGCGAAGCAGGTCTCTGAGGGAAGGACGCCGGGACAGTTGGGACAGCTTGCCCACCAACCTCATTTCATCGGCGACGTCCATTTCCTGCAGCAGGCGCCCAGTGGTCACCAGGCTGCCTTTCGCCTCACTCAGATGAATGGCTTGCACCCGCGGAAAGACGATCAGGTAAGTTCCCAAGGTGACCGATATCACCGCAACGAGCAAGAGTACGATGATTGCGGCTCTGGACATTTCGGCTCGCTCCCGTGATCGATTTACTTGGTCAACAAGGAAAAAATCCGGTTCAACTCTCTGTTCGCCTTGACGAACTTCCCATCACCATACAGCCGAGTGGCCTTGCGCAAAAGCGTGCTCACCATCTGCTTGTCCTTGCCGGCCGGCTTTCTCTCCCGGGTCAACTGCGCCAGCCGGGCAAATTTCCGATCGATGAAGTCGGCGTCTGTCCGGATAGCGGCAATCACGGCCCCGAACCGCCCCACCAGATCCATCATCTTGGAAAAATCGCCTTCCCCTTTTGCCGCCTTGATCTCCCGGTTCACCCCGGCAAGCTCCAGCGGGAGATCGCCCGCCAAGATACCTTTTTTACGCATCTTCTTCAGCACCGCCCGGTAGGCCATCTCCACCTTGGCCCGTCCCACCGGCCCGGTGTGACCGCCCGCCCGCGGAAAGGCCGGCATCCGGGCCGAAGCCAAAGTGGCTTTCGTTCGCAAAAACACAGCCTCCCGCCTGGCCAGCTCGGCCTCCCGGGCCGCGAGGTCTTTCTCCCGCTTGGCCAAATTCGCCTCGCGAGCACCCAGGGACTTCTCCCGGTTGGCCACGCCACGCTCGCGCCCGGCGATGCCCCCACCCTTCCCCACAGGCACCCGGCCCAACAGATCGGACATGTCGCCGGCCAGCCTCTCGCGATCCGCCTCCAGGGCCGACTCCCGCGCCCACATCCCCCGCTCCTTGGCCCACAGCTTCTGCTCCAGCTGTACGAAACGCCTTAGCTGAGCCTGGTCCTTCCCGGCCAGAGCCTCCTTGGAGGCCATCAGGTCGGCCTTTTCCTTGCGCAACCGCTCCCTTTCCGCCTCGAACTCCGACAACCTTTCCCTGAGCTTCTTCTCCTCGGTGGCGATCTTGCTGCGGTCGGCCTCCACGACAATGGTCAGATCCTCTTCCTGGTTCTTTCCGGCGCCCTTGTCGCAGGCGATCCCGGCCAGCAAAATGCAGCCCGCCAAAACCGATAATGCCGGCAGCGCAACACCATCACCAATACCTTGCTTCATGACTTGCTCCCCGAAGCCGCTTCGATCCAAGCAACCGCTTCCTCGAAGGACGACATCTTCACGCCGGTCACCTCGTAAAGGGGAATAGGCTCCAGAATCCCCTTCATGAAGACCGGCTCCTTGGATTGCACTTCAACCAGGCCCACCACCTTACCGTAAGTGGGCTCGCTTACCAGGATCTGCCCCTCCTGGGTGGCGGCCTCGATCCTCTGGGCCAGGTTAACATCCCTTCCGATGACGGTATACTCCACTCTTCTAGCGGATCCAATGTTTCCGGCGATGGCCTCCCCGGAATGTACACCGATGCCGAAATTGACCACCGGCTTGCCTGCCTGCATGCGCTCCCAGTTGAACTCCCCAATGGCCTTCTGAATGCTGACGGCGGTAACCACGCCCCTCAGCTCGGGATAGTCTATATGGCTGGGGGCCCCATAGATGGCCATGATGGAGTCGCCGATGAACTTGTTCACGGTCCCCTCGTTGGAAAAGATAATCTCGATGATGATCTCGTAGTAGTCGTTTAGCAGGGCCACGATCTCCCGCGGATGCAGATACTCGGCCAGAGAGGTAAAACCCCGGATATCCAGGAAAAGAACCGTAACGTTCCTCAACTCACCGGCCAGATCCAAATCGTCCTTCTCCTTGAGGATGCGTTCGGCAACCTGGTCGGATACGTAGCGCGCTAAGGTGTTCTTGATGCGCTCCCGCTCGCGCAATCCCTGAGTCATGATATTAAACGATTGAGCCAGGACACCAATCTCGTCGTTGCTCAAAACGGTCAGGGTCTGCTCCAGGCTTCCTTCGGAAACCTCCTGCATGGCCGCCGCCACCTGGCGAATGGGCCGGGCGAAATGCCGGCTCAGCCACAACGCCCCCACCAGGCCCAGCAGGAAAGCTATCGCCGTGACTACCAGGTTGGCCACCATGGAACGGCCGATCTGACGCTCCATCTCGGTGGTGGAAAACCCCAAAACCGCCCACCCCAGGACGGAGCCCCCCTTGCCCTGGAGCTTGACCTTGAAGGGCCGCACCGACTCATTGCTCCAGCGCCACTCCAGTATCCGTTTAAGTTGCTCGGACGTGGAATGTCGCTCCAGGGCGCTGTCCAGTTCGGGGGCC
This sequence comes from Deltaproteobacteria bacterium, assembly GCA_030622135.1. Classification (GTDB taxonomy): domain Bacteria; phylum Myxococcota; class B64-G9; order B64-G9; family B64-G9; genus JAUXGL01. Next base: position 13,904 of record JAUXGL010000048.1, on the reverse strand, counting down.
GCCTCGATCAGCAGATCCCGGTTCAGGCTGCCTCCTTCCAGCTTTCCCTCGGCGTCGGTGAAGACGACATAGCAAAGATGGGTCCCCAGCTGGACCCCGAAATCGACGAACATCTTGACCAGCATGGGGTCGTAGGTCCTGCCTCCGTATCCATGACCGCGCATTCCCCCGATAATCCGGGCAAATGACGTGAAACGGGCATCCATGGATGCCCGCCGGTCGACCGCCGAGCGATAGACTAAAAAATAGGCCATGGAGGCGCTCACACCCAGCACCAGGACGATGACGAAAATCGACAGCTTGACACCCAGGGTGAACCTGGACATGCGGAATGCGGGGGCACCCATTGCGCCGGATTATACTCACCGCCCGGCACAACCGCAAGAATTCCAAGGAGACCCCAATCCGCCACCGATATTCTCACAGCGCGGCTCCACCGCAACCCTAATGACCCGCGCAGTACTCAGAAAATCTTTGCGGGCCGCGAAGATTTTCGGGGTCAGTAGTACAAAAAATATCCTTGACGGAAAATACCACATTTTGCTACTTGAAAGAATGGGTGCCGGTGTACCTCCCGAACTGACTAATCGAAGGGAAATAAAACAAACATGAAGACTTATCTATATCTCTTTGCCGCCGTGGGAATATTAGCCGTTCTGGTTCCGCCCGGGTGTAAGCCGAGCGCGGCCGACGCGGAGAAGCAAGAAGACGCGGCCAAACCGGTCCGGGTGGAAACCCTGGGCAGGACCGATATGGCCGAGGTTCTCGACTACGTAGCAGACCTGTTGCCCTACAGCGAGGTGAAGATCTTCTCACCCGTCTACGAACGGATCATCTATTTTCCCTGGAATGACGGTGACGAGATCCGCAAGGGACAACGGGTGGCCCTGATCCGCAAGGACTCTTTGGACAAGGGGCTGGAGCAAATCGTGGCCCAGATGGAAGCCCTGGATATCCAGATCAAGAACCTCGAAAGTGAGCTGAAACGTTCCAAGGAGTTGTTGAAAAAGGGCGTGATCACCAACTCAATCTACGACAAGGTACAAACCACCTATCTCTCGACCGTCGCCCAGCGCAAGGCCCTGGAGGCAGGCCGAGGACAGCTGGCCGTCCGGGCGGGAAACGCCGTGATCAACGCCCCCATCACCGGAGTGATCGCCTCGAAGATGGTCGAGCGCGGCGACATGGCCACGCCCCAGGTGCCGCTCTGCCGGATCATCTCGATCGATCGCCTCAAGGTGCGGCTGAAGCTGGTCGAGGCGGACGTTCCCAAGGTGAACATCGGCCAGGAAGTCAAGATCCACCTGGGCTGCTGCCCGGGAAAACCATTCACGGGAAAGATTTCGCGCATATATCCATACCTGAACAACCAGACGCGCACGAACACGGTGGAAGTCACCCTCGAGAATCCCCAGGACCAGAAAACCGGATTGCGGAAGATGAAGCCGGGCATGTTTGGCCGGGCCGAACTGGTGGTGGGCCGGCGTGAACAGGCGCTGGCCGCCCCCGAACCGGCCCTGCTCCTGGACAACGCATTGTTAAAAAAGCAGAAAGAGGGCGAAATCCTGCGCCGGGCCTTCGTCGTGGACGACCAGAACATCGCCAGGCAGCGCCTGGTAAAGCTGGGCGCCCGCAAGGGTTCCTACTACGAAGTGCTCGAAGGCCTGGCCGAAGGCGAGCGGATCGTCGTCCGCGGCCAGCACGGCCTGAAAGACGGCCAGACGGTCGAAATCCTGTCGGTGAAAAAATAGGCGGGCGGAGGCTGCCACGATGAACATATCACGCCTTTCGGTACGGCGGGGCGTCACCTTCAGCATGGCTTATCTGATCGTGCTGGGCTTCGGGCTGTTCTCCCTCTTCCGGCTGAACCTGGATCTCTGGCCGGACATCTCCTTCCCCTCGGTGATCGTCATCACCAACTACACCGGCGCCAGCCCCGAAGACATCGAAACCCTGGTCACCCGACCCATGGAAGGCGCCGTCGCCTCGGTCAAGGACGTCTGTGAGATTCACTCCGACTCCAAGCAGGGCGTTTCCCTGATCACCGTGGAGTTCGACTGGGGCAAGGACATGGAGCAGGCGGAGACGGATATCCGCAGGGCCCTGGAGATGGTCACGGGATTCCTGCCCGAAGACGTGGACGATCCGATGATCTTCGCCTTCGATCCCTCCCTGCAGCCCGTGGTCATGATGATCGTAAGCGGCCCCTATCCCCTGGATGAATTGCGGCTGATTGCCGAGGACGACATCAAGCCGCGCCTGGAACGTCTGCACGGCATCGCCACGGCGGAAGTGGCCGGCGGCCTGGAGCGCGAGATCCACGTGGTGCTCGACCCCGCAAGACTGGAGGCCTTGGCCCTGGACGTCAACACCGTGGTGGGGGCGATTTACCGGGAGAACACCCAGGTTCCCGGCGGATCCATCGAGCAGGGCAGCCTCGACTTCACCATCAAGACATACGGAAAGTACCAGTCGTTAAAGGAAATCGGCGAAGTATTGGTAGGCATGAAGCCGGGCCCGGCCGGGATGGAACCGGTCCGACTGCGGGAGGTGGCCAAGGTCGAGGACTCCTTCTACGAGAGCCAACGCATCATCGAGGTGGACGGTCAGCCCTCGGTCTGGATGATCGTCCGCAAGCAGTCGGGCGCCAACACCGTCCGGGCGGTCGAAGCGGTGATGGAAGCTCTGCCCCGGATCAAGCGGGAATCGGGTGCGGACATCGAATTCAAGATCCTCTTCGACCAGGCCGAGATCATCAACTTGTCCCTGGGCAACCTCTCCACCACCGCCATGGCCGGCGTGCTCATCAGCTTCCTGGTGCTGCTGTTCTTCCTGCGCAACCTGCGCAGCGCGCTGATCGTGTCCACCGCCATTCCCTTGTCGGTCATCACCACCTTCTTCGTCATGGACCAGGCCAACATGACCCTGAACATCCTCTCCATGGCCGGCCTGGCCCTGGCGGTCGGCATGCTGGTGGACAACGCCATAGTGGTGCTGGAAAACATCTTCCGCCTGCGGCAGGAGGGCCTGGGATCCTGGGAGGCCGCCATCCAGGGCGCGCGGGGCGTGGGTACCGCGGTTACCGCTTCGACGCTAACCACCGTCTCGGTTTTCATTCCGGTGCTGTTCGTGCCCGGCATCGCGGGGGTGATGTTCAGGGACATGGCCATCACCATCTGCTTCGCGCTGTTGGTCTCCCTGCTGGTGGCGCTCACCTTCATACCCCTGGCCACCTCCCGCCTGCTGGGAACCAAGCGGGCCACCCGGCTGCTGGAACGGGCCCACCGGCGGGATCCCTTCGACCGGCTCCGCGACTGGTACGGGAGGGTTCTCGACTGGCTCCTCTCCCGCCGCTGGGTGGTCGGCGTCGGCCTGGTAGTCGCGCTGGCTCTCACCGGGGCTCTCATGAGCGCACTCCCCACGGAGTTCATCACCGAGGACGATCACTCCCAGCTCTTCGTCCAGGTGGAAACCCCCATCGGCAACAATCTCCAGGAAACCTACAAGATCATAAAGGAGGTAGTGGAGCACATCGACTATGTGGTCGAGCCCGAGGAACGGAAGCTCATCGCCCTGGACGCCGGCGTGGGCAAGGGTTTCGTCTCGATTTTCTCCAAGGGGGTTCACGCGGGCATCGTCCGGGTTCCGTTGGTTCCCATGGGCCGGCGGGAACGCAGCCAGAAACAAATCGAAGACGCCATCCGGGAAGAGCTGAAGAAAATCCCGGGCATCAAGGTCACCGTGGCTCCGCCGTTCAATCCCATGGGCGGCGAGGGGGACATCGAGATTCAGATCCGCGGCCACGACCTGGAAACCTCGCGACACATAGGACTGGAGTTGCAAGAAAAGCTCTTGAGCATGCCCGATATGAGCTGGGTGAACTTCTCCATGGAAGACCAGAAGCCCGAGGTCCGGGTTACCTTCGACCGGAAGAAGCTGGCTCAGTTGGGAATCTCCTCCGCCTCCGCGGGCAACGCCATCTCCACCTACTTCATGGGAAAAACCGCCGGCCGCTACGCGGAGGGCGGCGACGAATTCGACATCGTGGTTCGCTACGCCAAAAACCATCGCCTGGACGTCAACGAGCTGCGCCGGATGCCGGTGGCCACTCCCACCGGCGCCACGGTTCCGCTTCAGAACATCTCAGACGTTCGGGTGGCTCTGGGGCCGGTAGGCATCACCCGGCTGGATCAGGGCCGGGTGACACGGTTGATCTGCAGCCTCAAGGACACCTACGTCGACGCGAACGGCCAACCGGAGAGGAAAGACCTGGGTGGAAGCATCGAGCGCGTGCAGAAAATCATCGACCGGTATGAATGGCCCGAGGAGTTCACTCCCCACATCGGCGGCACGGCCGAGGACTTCATGACTTCCTTGAAATGGCTGATATGGGCTCTGCTGGTTTCGGTCCTGCTGGTCTTCATGGTGATGGCCAGCCAATTCGAATCACTGCGCCAGCCCTTCATCATCATCTTCTCCGTCCCGCTGGCGGCCATCGGCGTGGTGCTCATGTTCACCCTGACCCGCAGCAACGTGGACGTGTCGGCGATGGTGGGAATAATCATGCTGGTGGGCATCGTGGTCAACAACGGGATCGTGATGATCGACGCGGCCAACCAATTCCGCGAGCAGGGGCTGGACCGGACCACCGCCATCGCCCAGGCCTCCCGCCTGCGCATGCGGCCGGTGCTTATGACCAGCCTCACCACCATCATGGCAATGACTCCGCTGGCCCTGGAGATCGGCGAAGGCTCGGCCGGCTGGGGCGCCATGGCCAAGGCGATAATCGGCGGCCTGCTGGCGGCCACCGTGCTCACCCTCATCGTGGTGCCCACCATGTACACCCTGTTCGCGCGAAAGCACCTAAAACCCGCGGCCGGGGCCACGGACCGGCAAAAGGCCGTCGCGGATCAGTAGAGGCGATAGCGCAGCATCTGCTGGGAGAACTTCTCCTTGTGCAGCACCTTCACCTCGGTCACCTTGCCGGTGGGGTCCTTGAGGGGCTTGAGCTTGGGATTGACGCACACGGCCACCGGCCGGAGACCGATCTCCCGGGCTCTTTCGGCAAAACGCTCCAGGTGCGGCCATTTGGGAGAAGACGAGTACCGCTTGAGCAACTTGAGCGCCGAGCGGCGATCTGCGTTGGCCAGGATTCGCTCGATCCGGTTCAAGAGTCGAGCAATGGCTTTTTTGAAGCCATGGGTATCGGGTATCACCGGATAGATGCGGCCGGAGATCTCCTCGAACGCCACCACGTTCGCCTCTTCCACCAGGTAGCGGATTATGATGCGCCGGGCCAGAAACAGCGGGTGTTGGGGTTCCCGGTTGACCCAAAATGACTGTTGCGCCACGGAATCCGCGACGTATAAACGAAAGAAGGCCGTAGCGGTCTTGTCTCCGGTGAGCAAACCCAACTCGGTCAGCTTGGGGTCCGCAAGCAACCATAAAGCCGCCAGCTCGGCCTTCATTGCCCGCACGGGGGCAAACGCGAAGGTCAGTTGCTTGCGAGCCGACCTGGCCGTCTTGCCCAGATCGTACCCCAACACCTCGCGAAGGGACGTCTGCATCAGCAGAGCCTCCCCCACGCTCTCGATAGCCGCCGCCCGGTGCGCGGGTTGTACGAACTCATAGATCACCTTCTTGACCACCGCCTGCCCATACGCCTCGATCGCGTTGGAAAACACCAGAACCTTGCTCGGCGCCTGGTCGTCTCTGGAACCGCCGTTTAGGCGATGTCCCAAACTGCAGATAGGATCGGTCCTTCCCACCGACGCGAGCAGCACCACCGCCAACGCCGACGGCTTGCGGCTCCAGGTTCGGCGATATTCGGGGGCCCAGGGCAGGCTATCTTCAAAATGCTGGGCATACCGCGGGAGCATGCCGACCTTCAACGTGTTGAGTCGGTCCCGGTAGGCCACCATTCCCCGGTATATTCCCTTGGTCTCGCGCGGATCGATGCCGGTGTCGGTGAACCCGATGTCGAACTCCACATCGAAGGAATTCTCCAGCCAATACTCGGCGATATCTCTCAATACCGCCGGGTCCCCGGTGCGGAAGTGATCCACCAGCCCAACGAAGATCTTGCGCTGGTCGGCCCGGGCCGACAACATGGCGTCTTGCAAGCGCCGGATTACGCGTCTCAGCTCCTGGGCATAGCGGCCCGGCGGGATCTTTATTCGTTTCTCTCCCAGCCGATACACCTCCTCCACCAGCTTCCGGCCCACCCGAATCAAACGGGAGTTGCGGGGAAAGGATTCGTCGAAACGCGAGAGGTCCCGCATGCTGACACCGGCATAAACGTTCAGGTGGGAAGTCTTTAGAATGTCCTGGCCCAGGCGAGGCACCGGGTCGGCCAACACCGGCTGGTAATCCGGATCGAAGATAATCTTTTTCAAGCGGGAGAGCTTGGCCTCCAGGGGCTCTCCCTTGCGCAAATCCAGATCGGCGCCTACCGCGCGGGCCGCCCCGGCGACCTTCTCGATCTGTTCGAACGAGAAATCGGGGACGAATTTCTTTCCGGTGAGGCTGTCGTAAAAGCCCCCGTGGATCCATAGGCGTTTCAGATAGCAGGAAAGAGCCGCCTCGATTTCGGGATCCGAAATGACGTTGGCCTTATGGATGCACTCGACGACCTGCCGCACCTCCAGGTTGTCGCGGTGGAGCTGGTCGTAGGCGATGTCCCTTCCCGCCAGCACGGCCCGGGCCAGGTGATAGGCCAAAATCCGCGGCTTTACCTCCAGGGTGGGGAAATCGTCCGCGAACAACCGCACGAACATGACATCCGAAAATCGACCCGCATCGAAATCGGACTCCCGGCGCTCGATCTTCGCAGGAGCCGGCTCCTCAACCACTTCGACACCGCTGTTCTGCTCCTCCGGCTCCGGCGGAACGCCGTCCTCAACGGTAGGAAGCGAAAGCTCCGGTTGCATCTGGTCAGACGGCTCCTGTTTGCAACACAACAAACACACACAAAATCCGACCATAACGATGCCGGGAAAGGTTCTTGCGCGCATGCGAGCACCTTAGACCTACTTTATCCCCCCTGGCAAGTCCCCACTCAGGTCAGTAACTTGACTACATAGTACTACATGTAGGATAATTGAGCACACAAGGAGATCCGCATGAATACAAAGAAGCTTTTCCCGTGGATGCTAGGCTTTATCGTTTTATTCCTCTTCGTCTCCCCGGCATCGGCGGGAGGACCCATGTTGGTCGCCTCCGACCTGGAGACCGAAATCCGGAACCTGCCCCGGCGCTGCGCTTCAGATCCCATCCTGCCGCTTGAAAAACGCCTGGCCGAGCTCAAGACCATCGATCCGGGCAGCCGCGAACGCCAGGCGCTCAAGCAAGCGGTCTCACTGATATGGATCTTCAGACAGACGCGAATCAGCTCCACTCCCCCGCGCTGAGAAAAACCTGGGTTGCCGTATAAGGACTTACTCGCCTTTTGACACATCCAGCGACAATGTAGTATATGGGTGACGCAGGATTACATGAGCCCCCTAAGAGGATGCTCAACCACCCGAACACGGTAACCCGGAGAGGGGTGACGTCCATGCCGGAGAGCAGCGAAAAGAAGGCCCAGAAGCCGGTCGACAAGACCACCGACAAGCGCAAGCAGAGCCTCTATTTTCCAGAGGACATGCTAACGGACATCAAGAAGGAGGCGGTCAGGCAAGACCGCTCGCTTTCGTGGATCGTCCAGCAGGCCTGGAGAATCGCCAGGGACGAAATCAGGAAGTTTCCTTCCATCAACCTGGAAAATGACGACGATTGAGCCGCCTGCGAGTGCGAGCGATGGCGCATACAGACGATCGGAAGCAAAGTCTCTATTTCCCCGAGGACATGCTCCAGGAAATGAAAGCGGAAGCCGCCCGCCAAGATCGCTCACTCTCCTGGATCGTCCAACGCGCCTGGCAGATCGCCAGGGACCGGATCAAGCAGTACCCCTCGATCAACGCGGAAGAAAACTAAGCTTAGTCCCCTCCCACCTCGCAATACTGACCGGTGTACTGCTCGCAGCCATGAAAATCCAGGCGCGGGTTTGAAGGATCCACTCCGGGATAATCCTTTTCGGCCGGATAATTCTCCAGCCACCACTTCACGATATCGATGACCGGACGGTGGGTCTCGAAGACGATCACGTCCTGTTCGTGCAAGACCACGAAGCCGTCGTTGGGCAAACCGCTGTCGTCGGTTCCCACCAGGTAGCCCAAGGTGGCCACGTAGAATATACCTTCCAGACTGCCGGGATCACCCGGATCGATGCTGGAGCTCTCGCCTATGCGTACAAGTTCAACCCGGGTACCGTCGACCTGAATATTCTTGGCATCACTAGTCAGCGTCTGCGCGGTTCCACTACAGTTCACATCCACCTGGATGCCGAGCTCACCGGCGACCTGGAGGAAGTGACTTTCCGCCGAGAGCCGCCCATCCAGCGTCAGGCTGGAGACCCCCCGCTCCAACACCTTGAGAAGCTGGCCCCCCTGCATCTTCACCACCACGACCGCGTCCTGGTAAAAAGGCATCAGCTGGTAGACGTCCTGGTCGGTTACCGCTCCCTTGGAAATTCTCTCTCGGGTCTCGCTCACATCTCCGCAGCGCACCTCGTCCCGTATGGCCCCCGCGTTGAACAGGGCCACCCGTACGTTGATGTCACCACCTCCGGTATCCGGATCCTGCAGACCGTAATCGAAGTTCAACAAGGCGTCGGCCAGAAAATTGCCCACCGGGGCCTCGCAGCGGCGCACGTAGTCCCGGCGGATGTCCAGATCCACATTGACCTGGCCCCACACCTCGGGGGCAATCACCGGACAGGAATCGTTGAAAACCTCGCAGGCGGCGGACATGCTTCCGGCTACCGCCAGCAAAATGAGCAACGTTCTTTTCGGGTCAAGCATACTCTGCGTCTCCCGGACCATCGGCTCAGGGGCGCCAGGCCACGCCGGCCATGAAGGAAAACGGCGCGCGCGGAACCAGCCCCGGCAACCGATCGGGGCGGGGCAATGGATCGCGCATGTCGTAGTCGAAGATATTCGTGGCATGAAAATACAAAGCCAGGTGATCGAACAGGATCGGCCCCGTGGAGAAGCCGGTTCGGACCAGCGTATAGGCGGGGATACTAAAGGAACGCAGTATTTCCAGCTGCCGGCGTACGTTATTCCGCCGTTCGCTTCCGTATCCGACACCCAGGTGTACGTTCAACCACGACAGCACGGCCAGATCTAAACCCAGGTTGAACCGCAGTTGGGGCACATCGGTAATGTAACTGCTGTCCTGCCGGTCGGTGAAGGCGGTTTCGGCCCTGAACCAGGAAGAGTTGACAAAGAAACGGCTTCTTTTTCCAAACCGGACGACCCCTTCCACCTCCGCCCCCAGAATACCCAGCGATTCGATGTTGGCGTACTGGGGGATCCCCACACCCGTGTCGGAACCGGCGATACCGTCCCTAATCCGGCTGTAGAAACAGACCGCCTGCAAGCGGTAGTCGGTGCGTCTATGGACAAAGCGTCCCTCCAGCCCGAACTCCAGGGTGTCGACTACGACCGACTCCAGATCCCGGTTGCCCCGAAAGGTCTTGATCGGATCGAATCCGGGATCGTCGTACAGTTCCTGGAAGGTGGGCGCGCGGAAGGCCCGGGAATAGATGGTCTTGATCCACAACCCTTCCAGGGGTGAATACACCGCCGCGACCCTGGGGGTGAAAACCAGGCTCGCGTCGGTGAAGTAGTCCAGCCGGAACCCCGCCAACAAATCCAGCCCGGCGACCACGTCCGTCTGGTGATCCTGTGCGAATAAGCCCACGGCGATCCGGTCTTGGCCGGACGGAGCACCCTCGGACTCTCCGCAGGGAAGCTCGAAACCCCGCACCTGGAGAACGCCGTCCGGACAACCGACGCTGCCGGCATCCCGGTTTTGGGAGAACGTCGGCAGGCTCAGGTATTCGAACACCACGCCGCCCACCAAAACGTTGCTCTCCACCGGCTTGAAGGTGGACACTATCTCAATGCCCGTGGTCATTCCCCGGTAGGATATCGTCTCGCTCAGACCGTCGGTGAGCGCGACGCTACCGGCCCGGTAGGGCTGCTCGGCGGCGGGGATCTGCATGAACACATTTTCGACCATGTGGGTGTCGAAAAACGCCCGGGCATCCAGGAAGAAGCTCTCCCCAATGGGGACTTGGTAGTACAGATCCGTGCCGATCAAGTGCAGAGTCAAATCGGAGCCGTGATCCAGGGAGTCGAACTTGCCGATATAGGCCCCCCGATTCTGGAACAGATAGTGAGCCGCCAGGCCCAGCTTCCCGCCCGCCAGTTGCTTCAGGCTTGCGTCGAGTTGAGCATGCACCTGCATGCGCGAATCATCCACGCCGCCGGGCGTATTCGAAACGTCACTGGAAGGATCCTCCCCGGATGCGCCGGTGAAAACATCCGACAAAACCACCCGATCGTGGCCCGCGGTGGTAACGAACTGCACCTGGCCCCCTACGTCGTAACCATCTGCCTGGTGGCCACCCCCGGCGGACAGGCGAATCGTGTTGAAGCGCCCGTATCCCGCGCTGCCGTGCGGGTGACCGCCTCGGCGGGTAAAGATATGAACCGCGCCGGCGAATGCGCCCGAGCCGTAGAGAACCGCCACCGGTCCCCGGACGACCTCGATGCGCTCAACGGCCTCCGCGGGAAACTCCAGCAAGGCGACTCCGCTGTAAGGGTCGTTTATCCGGTGGCCATCGAGCAGCACGAGCACTCCCGACTCCGATTGCACGCCACGGACGGCCAGCCGGTACTCCCCCGATATTGCACGGCTAACAGTGATGCCCGGCATTCGATCCAGCACCGCGGCCACCGTCGCAGCGCCCATGCCCCGGATATCCTCCCGGGTGGCCACCGCCAGAACGGCGGGGGCACCCGCGAGATCCAGATCCGCCCGGGTGGCCATCTCGACGCGGGGGCCGATAACCGAAGGAAGTGCTCTCTCCCGGCCGTCTTCATCCGGTTTCACTTCCTCGCCCCCGGACTTGTCCGGCTTCTTTTTCTTCGAATCAGCCGCCTCCAGGCTCTCCCGGGAAACCACCGCGACCCGCTGTGGTTCCTGCTCGGAGGCAAAGATGATGTGCCGGTTACCTTCGAAGTCCACGGCATAGCAGAAGTACTCGATGCCCGGTGGAGACACCAAATCGCCGGGTATATTGCCTTCGTACTGGTCTCCGTTTACCAGCCTGAGCTCCCGAATCTGATATTTTTGTTCCCCCCAGCGGCGAAAGTTCAGCGCGGCGATGCTTACCTGGTCCGCACCGATGATGTTGCCGGTGATGACGAATTCGCGCCCCTCCAGGATCTTGGCCGGCGGAGTATGCAAAAATGTCACGTTAAGCATCTGGGCCTTACCGCCATCCGCCCAGAACAGAAGTCCGCACGCCAATACACCCAGCCAGGGGCCGCGAATGCCCATAACGTCCTCCCGGTCCTCCGATCCTTCAGGTAAAAGTTTCGCCCTGATAGTGTAAGCATGTCAATGTTTTCACGCCTTCATACCCCGGCTCATTGACATGAATGTGGCGTGTCTGTTAGCCTTTCCTTTCACCATGTCTAAGAAAAAGCCCAGCCAGGACCTGACCGAACGCATCCAGTCTCACTACCACCAAGAAGACCGAACCCTGAGCTTTAGCGAGTTTTTGCAAACGTTCCTCGACTCCCCGGCAATGCACTGCCGGGGGGCAGCCCACTACATCCGGGACACCTTCGACTTTTTCGGCAGCCGGGTTATTGAATCCCCCACCGGGCCAGTGACCCGGTTCAATCTGTTCGATGCGGAGTTCACCAAAGGCGTCGGCCGGGTGGCCGGACAGGAAGAAGCCCAAAAGGCCATCTACCGCCTGCTGAACAACTTCGTCCGCGAGGGTCGGGTGAACCGACTCATCCTTCTGCACGGGCCCAACGGCTCCGCCAAGACTTCGATAATCCATGCAATCTTCCGGGCGATGGAGCACTACTCAACATTGCCCGAAGGCACCCTTTACCGTTTCCGCTGGATGTTCCCCACGGAGAAAATCGCCCGATCACACATCGGGTTCGGCGAAGGCAAACAACCGCCTCAAGCGGACAGCGACACTTACGCTCATCTTCCCGGGGAAGACCTCGATGCAGTCCTGGAATGCGAGCTGAAGGATCACCCCCTGCTGTTGATTCCTATCGAGGAACGCCAGAAATTCTTCGAACGCCTGCGGGCCGAGGGAAAGCTTCCCGAGGATCATCCCATTCCCATATACCTGCAGAAGGGAGATCTGTGTCCGAAGTGCCGGGAGATCCACGATGCGCTGCTCTCCGCATACGGAGGAGATTCGAACAAAGTGCTCCGGCATATCCAGGTCCAGCGGATGCATTTTTCCCTGCGCTACCGTCGGGGCATGGCTTCCGTTGAACCCCAGCTCCACGTGGATGCGGCGGAAGCGCAGCTAACCGCCTCCCGGGGGCTGGCCTCACTCCCGCTCGCTATCGCCCACCTGGCTCTCTTCGAACCCCGGGGGCCCCTGGTGAACGCCAACCGCGGCATGCTGGAGTACAATGACCTACTGAAAAGACCCATTGACACGTTCAAGTACCTTCTGGTCACCTGCGAGACTGGGGAGGTGGCTCTGGAGCGCTCCACCCTGTTCCTCGACACGGCCTTTCTGGGCAGCACCAATGAAATGCTGTTGGACTCGTTCAAATCCTATGCGGACTTTGCCTCTTTCAAGGGCCGGCTCGAACTGATCCGGGTGCCTTACCTGCGCCGGGTGAGTGACGAGATCCAAATCTACAAGGATCAGGTGCCCGAGGACTCCCTGGATCGCCACCTGGCACCGCACACCCTGCACCTGGCGGCGTTCTGGGCGGTGCTCACCCGGTTGCGCCGACCGAATGCATCCGGCTTCGAGGAGAAACTACGCGATCCGCTGCGGGAGCTGAGCCCGGTGGAAAAGGCCATTCTCTACGACCGGGGAGAAACCCCCTTGCGGCTATCCGCCTCACTGGCCCGAGAGCTCGTCAATATCGTGCCGGAACTCTACCGGACATCCGCACCAGACTACGAAGGTCGGATCGGAGCCTCGGCGCGAGAGATTCGCATGTTGCTGATGAACGCCGCGCAAAGACCCGACCGGCCCTGCGTCACCCCGCTGGGTCTCTTCGAAGAAATCCATGATATGGTCTCCGACAAGACCGTTTTCGAGTTCCTCAAGCAAAATTCGGAAGGAGACTATCAAAACCACGACAAGATCCTGGAGATTCTCGAGTCCTACTACCTGGACCTGCTGGAGGACGAAGCCGCCGAGGCCATGGGCCTGGTTACCAAGGAGAGCTACGCCACCCTCTTCAACCGCTACATCCAACACGTCACTCACTGGCTCAAGAAGGAAAAGCTGCTGGATCAGATCACCGGCCAACACGTTCCGCCGGACGAGGAGTTTATGCAGGGGGTAGAGAGCATCATTTGCACCCAGGAAGAAAACGCGGAGGCTTTCCGGAAAAACCTCATCGGCCGGATCGGCGCTTTTGTCCTGGATTCGCAAGACCGAGAACCCGTTAACGGTCCACCGGAATACTCCCGGGTGTTCCCCTCCATATTCGAAAAGCTCAAGGAGGACGTCGTCGAGAAACGCCGGGAGACCATCCAGAAAAACTTCCGCGCCTTGCTTCGGTTCATGGACGGAAACTTGTCAACCGGTGAAAGCAAAGAAACTCGGATGGTTCAGCAGATGAAAGACAAGCTGATGTCCCGGTATAATTATTGCGAGCACTGCGCCAAGGAGGCAATGGCCTTCTTGATGAAGAAGCGGTATCAGTGAAGCTCCCCGCGGCAAGCCGCGGGGCATCCTGGCAAAGGCGAGTGAGGATAAACGTAGGCATGGATTTAAAAACCAGAGG
>JAUXGL010000249.1 GCA_030622135.1 Deltaproteobacteria bacterium | reverse complement strand
CCCCGATGCTTATCTCCTCCCCCCCGCAGAAGTTGTAAATCTTGTTGTAAGCCCGCTCGCATTCCGCCAACGCAAGCAGGCCTTGAACCAGGTCGTCAACATGAACCGGATTTTTCAAAGCCGCCCCGCGCCCAATGAACGGTACCACCCCCGGAAACCTCTTTAGGTAATCCCAGAAAAGATCGAACTCACCGCCCCCATCCTCCCCGTAGCACAAGGTGGGCCGCACAATGGTGTACTTCATCGAGTCTGATTGCCGCACCAACCGCTCACACTCCCGCTTGGATCTGGAATAAGGCGTAGTCTCCGGATAAACCACCGAAGCCGAAGAGACATAAACAAAATGCCGCACCCCCGCTCCAAAGGCCCCCGCGAGCATGTTCCGCGTCCCCTGAATGTTCACCGAAGCAAACACGAGCGGATCCCGCGCCAATATCACCGCCGCCAGGTGATAAACCGTCTCCACCCCGTCAAACGCCCCCAGCAAAGACTCCGAATCCGTGATATCCCCCTCAAACACCTGACAATCCACCCCCTCCAACCGCGAAACCAGCGCATCACCCGGCAACACAAGCGCCCGCACCCGGTGCCCCTTCTCCACCAACCCCCGAACCAACCGGGCCCCCATATTTCCAGCCGCTCCAGACACCAGAATCATGGCCAAAACTGTACCGAATTTGAGCACACAGGGCAAGCCGCTCCTAGTGGTGTTGGGATTGCCGTGAAAGGAGGGAGATTCCGGCTACAGACGGATGACTGCCTCCACGCGGACTCCGGAAAATGGGGGGATGAATCGGCAACCGCCCGCGACGCACTTGATGCCGCCGCGTATGTGCCCGGCGAGAACCCGGAAGACCAGGCCGCTATTGAGCAGGTTGATGTTGAGGCTTCCCGCCAAAAACACCTGCCGCAGCTCTTTCCCGTCCTGGGTGGTGTAGAACGTCTCCAAGGAACGACTTCCCGAGAGCTCGGTGTCGTAGCCCAGGATTACGGCAAGACCGAGAAGCGGGGCCCAGCTGTACCCGAGAGTCCATTCACCCTTCAGGTACTTCGCGTCGCTCAGCGCATTGTGGTGGTCGGCCCACCAGTTGAAGCCGTGGATGTCCAGGCCGTGACGCATGCCCAGCGGGATTTTCAAGGATGACTTTACGTAGAAGAGTCCCCGATATTCGGCTCCGGCGTAGTCGGGTTGCTCCTCCCGGACACCCACGGCCAGCTTTGCCCGGCCCCGTCTGAGAAAGTTTTGCTCGGCACCCAGCCTGACATGATAGATTCCCCGATCTCCCGCCGACATGTCTCCGGCCACGAATCCGGCGAAGCTCGCGAACAGCAGGGTGTCGGCGCCGCCCGGCCGCCAATCCATTCGGATCTTCGCTCCGGTCACGTCCCGGTTGTTGGCTATTTCCATCTCCAGAGGTTCCAGAGTGGGCGGGCGAATATAGTCAATCCGCTCGTTGTAATGCTTCCGCCCGTCGCTGGACGTCCAGGTGTAGAGATCGTATTCATCGTAAGACTTGAATTCTACCAGCACGCTACAGTCGTGGAGAAACAAGTTCCAGCCCAGGTAGACGGCGTAACCGTGACTGATGTCCAGTTGTTCGTCGGAAGAGACGACCGACTCGAATTGTTTGCCCAGCCAGTCGAACTCGGCATAGAGATTTCCCCAGTCTAACAAGTCGGGCGCCTCGAAACCGGCGCCGGCCGAGAAGGCCTGTTTTGGCAAGCTGTGGCTCTGGTCGTTGAGATCGAGCGGGTCGAAGAAAATACCGACGCCGTGCAGCCACAGCCTGGTGGTGTTGGGCAGATACCAGATGGTTTGCAGGCCGGTTACGAGATCGTAGGGGTCGGCCAGCGTCTTTTCGTACACGCCGTCATTGTTGGTCGGATTGGACAGCCCCGCCAACGCGGTCAACCGCACGAGGTCGGTCTGGACCCGGGTCTTCACCCCGAGCAGCGTCATGTCCTGACCCAATTCATCGACCTTGCTTATCCTCAAGGCGATACCGCGGCCGAAAGACGCGTAGAAATCTCCCAGGCTGAGCTGGAAGCTCTTGCCCAGATACCTTGCCGAAATCTTCTCCAGCCCGTAGCGGTCAAGGTAAGGGGGCACGGCGCTGCCGGGCGACCGGATGAAGGTAGCCGTATCGAAGCGCATCGACAGCGTGAGGTCGTCTGCCGACAGGTTGAGGTTCAGGCGGTTGCGGATGTCGGCGTAGTTGTCGTTCAGTTCCGTCAGATCCGAGTTGTCAACGTGGTAGTCGAGCAGCAGGGTCTGGGTGATTTCGAAAGTCGATTCGAGTGCCCGTGCGGACAATGGCCACAGGAGCAATGCAGAAACTAGGGCAAGTGTGGATCGGGAGATCACGGTAACTCAGCGGGAAAGCAACTTCAGAACCTCACGCTCCATCTTCGCCTCGTCGCCGGTTCTGTATCCCTGGTGGACAAAGACAACCCGTCCGTCTCTGTCGAGGAGAACATTGTAAGGAAGATCCAGCTTGGGGTTGAAGCGGCTGACCACCTCGGTTTCTTGATCCAGCAGCACCGGGAAGGTGTATCGGTACCGGCGGACCACCTGGCGGACCGTGCTTTCCGCGTCGGTTCCGTCCACATTGATGCTAATCAGCTCGAATCCCCGGTCGCGGTGGCGTTTCCACAGGTCCTGCAGCAAGGGAAGCTCGAGGTGGCAAGGGTCGCAGTGCGAACCCCAGAAAGACAGGAGAACCACCTTGCCGCGGAAATCCTGCAGCTGGACCTGGCGGCCCTTTAGATCCATCAGGGCGATCCCTCCCACCGCCGAGTCTCGTGAGCCGGAGCGGGACCCGGCACAGCCGGCGCAGGCCAGGGCCAAAATCAGCAGCAGGGATAACGCGATCCGAGTCATCGAGAATCTTCCGTGTGAATCATAGCAGGTCCTCTATGCTTTGCTTGAGCTTCGTAGAGGAAGGAACGATCCCGTCCTCCTTGAGCTTGATCTGCATGTTTCCATCCAGGAGCATCGTCAGCGGGATGCCGGTGTGATACTTGCCCATCGCCCAGTCGCCCGGATCGGCCGCCACGGTGAACGTCATTTTGAACTGGTTCTTGTACCGGCAGCAATAGTCGAGCAGCGGATCGCGGCTCCCGTTGCCCTGGTCGTCCATAAACAGAATGTACAGTATTCTTAGCCCCCGGCCCTTGTACACGCTGTAGAACTGTTCTTCCAGGATGGCCGCCTGCACTTTGCACTCGGAGCACGTCCCGGCGGTGGAAATTAGCATGGTTAATTTTTCCTCGACAAACTCCTCCGCCCATACTTTACGATTGCCGGTGAGGTCGTCCCCGGAACACAGGCATTCCTCGACGTAGAAATTGGCCACGGTGTCTCCAACCTCGGTCCCGTAAGGCCCGGGTGGATACTGTCCCAGGCAATCACTGTCGCTGTCGCCACATCCCGCCGGGCAACAACCGTCCCCGTCCAGGCACTCGGTTATTTCAAAGTGGCCGCAGACGACGTTGCAGTTCTGCGCGCTGCCGGTCATCGTGTCGGTTGTGCAGGGGTCTTCATCGTCGCAGTCGGCTGGGCAAGTCTCCGGTGGATCGCAGGTTTCGCCCGCCGTCCCATCAATCACGCTGTTGCCGCAGGAGGTCGAGCAATCGCCGTCGCTGGTACCGTCGCACCCGGCCGGGCAGCAGTCGTCGCCGTCGCCGCACTCGGTGATTGTTTTTTCGTAGTTGCACACGACGTTGCACTCCCCCGCGCTGCCGAGCATTTCATCGATTGTACACGGATTCTGGTCGTCGCAAGATTCCGGGCAGTCCCCGTCGCAAGTCTCGCCGGCTTTTTTCTCCACAACGCTGTTGCCGCAAAAGATCGAGTCTTCCCCGAGTTTCCAGTCAGACTCCCAGTAGCACCCACCACAGGCCAACATGACCACCAGACTCACCCGGATGCCGATTCCCTCCATCATGAGTTTCATTATTTCGATTTTAGTGTTTCCTGTCAATGTGGCATTCCTGCCGCCGGCGTCCCCCCCTTGATTTTCGGTTTCATCGTTACCGTCGACGCTGTATGCTGACGGCGATGCGATCGAGAGGAACATTCCGGTGGCTGGCGTGTCGCCCGCTCTTATTTCTGCTTCTCTGGGTTTTCTCACCCGCGTCGCGCACAGCCGAAGCCCAGACTCTTGTCGTCGCCGGGTTCTCCGAGCGATCGGCGACAAAGCGGTTGGGCTCGAAGGCTCGGTCTGCGCTGACCAGGGCTCTCCGGGTCAGGGGATGCGGGCTCATCGCCTACGATCGATATCGAAGTGAAGCCGGGAAACGCGGTATCCCCAGAAACCAGGAGTTGCAATCCGCCAGTATCCGGCAGCTCGCCGGTTCGATGGGGTTCGAAGGGTTGATCACCGGTTCCGCCAAGCGCAGGAAAAGAAGGTACCGGCTCACCGTTCGGCTTTTCGATTCGGATGGAAAGCTGCTTTTGAAAAAAGCCTACTCCATCAAGCGGCCCAGGTTTCCGGCCGGGACGGCCGACCGGTTGGCCGCTCTCATACTGAACAAGTTGGCGTCCGCGCCGGCGGGGGAGTTTCCCGTAGCCGACAATAAGGTCGAGCCCCCCCAAGAAGAGCTGCAAGACCACTGGAAGTTCGGCGCCGATTCAAGCTCCCCGACCGCCGAACCTCCCCAGGAAGGCCGGAGACCCCCCTGGGCGCTCGACACCGCCTCAAGCCCCCCAACCGCCGGTAAGAAGAAGGCCGCACCCCCGGCGGCACCGGAGACCGACGCGGGCACCGTGCCCGGCATCATGCTTTCCGCGGGCATGAGCCTGAACTTACGCGAGGGCCTCGAGCCGAAACACGAAATGAAGCGGCCGATCCCTGGGATTCGCCTGGATGCCCGGTTTTTCCTGGGGTCCTTTTTCGACGCCCCGGTGTTCGAAGATATAGGTATCGCCGCGATGTATAACCTGTGCATGGCTTCCAGTTACGGCATTGAACACCAAGAAACAAAGTATGACTCCTCGCAGTCTTCGTGGAAAGCGGAAGCGCTCTATCGGCTGACCTTCGATGACGTTCCCCTGTCGCCGGCCTTCCTGGTTCGCCTTGGATACGGGTCAAGCCGCAACACCATCCAGACGGATGAACCGAACCTCCTCAGCGCCAGCTACAACTATCCTTACGGTGCGCTGGATATATACATCATGCTGGCC
This sequence comes from Deltaproteobacteria bacterium, assembly GCA_030622135.1. Taxonomy (GTDB): domain Bacteria; phylum Myxococcota; class B64-G9; order B64-G9; family B64-G9; genus JAUXGL01. The sequence goes on along the minus strand of JAUXGL010000249.1, from coordinate 184 downwards.
CGGCCGATTGTGAGGTTTTTCGTGTCCGGTGGTTACCTGCGGGTCGTCTCCACCGGAGAAGATCTCTTGGGAAAAGGCATGGGCTTCAACCTGATGACCGGTATTGAATTCAAGCTATTCGGCGGCCTGCTTGTCGGCGCGGGGTATGACCTGATCAAGTTGTTCATCAACGATGAGAACCTGG
>JAUXGL010000106.1 GCA_030622135.1 Deltaproteobacteria bacterium | reverse complement strand
ACTGCGCAAGGGAATCACTGGTGCTCGGTGTCATCCTCAAGAAACGAGGACTGCTTCGCTGTAGATACGATGAGTGAATGAAACTCTTTGGCCTCTGGTAAGGTGCCCATTTTACTCGGCGTACGCGTTTTGTGCTGCACCCTTGTGGTGTTGGGGTTGCCGTGAAAGAGGGGTGGGAGATCCTGGCCGTACTAGAAGTTCTACAGAAGGCGGAAGGCTATCTTTTAGAAAAAGGCTGTCCCACTCCGCGCCTGGACGCGCAGGTGCTGCTGGCCCACGTGCTGAGTACCGAGCGAGTCCAGCTGTACGTCGATCACGCCCGGCCCCTGAACGCAGAGGAGCTTTCGTCATATCGCCGGCTGGTTTCCAAAAGAGCCCGGCACGAGCCGGTGGCTTATCTGGTGGGCGAAAAAGAGTTCTGGTCTCTTCCAATCCGCGTGGACCCGCGGGTTCTAATTCCCCGGCCGGATACCGAGACCATCCTGGAGGCGATTTTAGATCTGTACCCCGACGGGAAAGCCCCGCGGGCTTTCGCCGACGTGGGAACCGGGAGCGGCTGCCTGCTCTGTGCCCTGGCCGGAATGTTTCCAGACGCCCGCGGCGTGGGCGTCGATTCGGACCCGAAAGCCCTCCTGGTGGCGCGGGACAACCTGGAAAGGCTCGGGTTTAGAAAGCGCGCGGAGCTGCGCCGGGGTAACCTGATCGAGCCGCTGGCCGGAGAGAAGTATGAGCTGGTTTGTGCCAACCTGCCTTACATACCCACCGGCGAGCTTTTGTCGCTTCCCCCCGATATCCGCCTCTACGAGCCGCTTTTGGCCCTGGATGGCGGCCCGGACGGCTTGGAACCCATCCGTACACTGATACAGCAGGCGTCGCGGTTTTTGGGCTGCGGGGCGCTGGTTCTCGAGGTGGGCGACGGGCAGGCGTCCTCTGTCTCGGATCTGTGCGCGGCGGCGGGCTTTTCGCAAGTGTGCTCCCGGCGCGATCTTGCGGGTACCGAGCGTGTAATTGTTGCCAAACGGCCGGGAATGTGAAAAGACACAGCACAGTACAAGAGACAATAGAAAACTGGGTGTTTCACTTTTACACAAGGAGATTGCCATGAAACGGATCGTCAGCGCGGTTGCAGTGGTTATGCTGGTGGTCGCCTTCGCCCCCGCGGCGTCGGCCACCGATTCACGGTCTCAATCGTTGCTCTACAACCTGGCCTTCGAGGACCAGACCGACGTGTTCCTGTTTCCCCAGCTTCTGCCGGTTTACGAGGGGGCCTATTTTCACCTGCCGTCCAACAACCCCGGCGGCGTCTTCGGCGGGATGATTCTGGGCCTGGGCGACGCCGCCTTCGGAGTGTTCATTCGCCGTCCGCTGGGCTCGGCGTTCGATCAGTTCCGGCTGCCGGTAACGGACGTCGGTAGTCCGGCGGGTATGGGTGTGATCGGCGGGGATCCCGGCGCGGCGGTGGAGCCGCATGTCAGCGGGCAAATTTTCGATTTGATGTACGGTACGAGAAGTTGGGGGGTAAACCTGCGTCTGTTCCTCTTCTCGGACATCAGCGTTCAGTTTCCCCCGCTGGCCGATCCCCTACCGGCTACCGCCGCTTTCATAACCGAGCTAAACGCGGGGCTCAATGTTTCCCCGGGCTTCGACATGCGCGTCGGCGCATCCATCCGCCACGACGAGGACGTGAGCGACCTGATCCTCATCCGGGCGGGCATGCGCTACCTGGAGCCGGGCGAGAAAAAAATGCGGCTGGTAATTGCCGGCGAGTTGCAGGCGGGATTCCTCTTGCCGTCCGACGATAGCATTGATTCTTCATTTGGGTTCACCATTCCCCTCAAGGGCGGGGTGCGCTTCACCGCCATACCCGGGAAGCTTTATTTTGCCTTGCTGGGTGGTCTGGACCTCCAGATACTGAAGATCCAGGACGCCGATATGCGTTTCGGCTTGAGCTTCCCGTCCGTGGAACTGGCCGGAGAGTGGTACGCGCTCGATTGGCTGCGCGTGCGCTCGGCCATCAAGGGAGCCTGGGGCATCCAGTTAGCCGGTCTCAAAGACGCGGACGACGATCCCATTCACCCCAAGTACGAGCAGATGGTCTTCAGCTCCGGGGTGGGAATTCCCCTGGGGCCCTTCTGCCTGGATGCGGTGATCCAGTATGCGCTGTGGAACAACGGTCCCTACTTCATAGGCGGTGTTCCGGGGTTGTTCGCCGGGGTGAGCCTGTCCTTCCAGTGGGGTAGTGGCATCGCCGGCTCGGCGGCGTCCGGCGACGATGGTTGGAGCACTCCCCAGGGATCCCCCAAGCCGGTCATCAAGCCCAAGCCGGCTCCGCCCCCGCCCGAGACGAAACCCGCCCCGGTCGAGGAGAAACCCGCGGAGGAGAAACCCGCGGAGGAGAAACCCACCGAGGAGAAGCCCGCGGAGGAGAAATCCTCCAAGGAGAAGCCCGCTAAGGATAAAAAAGAAGGCTCCTTCGAGGGGTGGGAAGAATAATAGTTCAACAAGCCATCCGGCATGCAGAAGATCCTGATCGACGGTGGGGTGTCGTTGTCCGGCGAGGTGAAGATCTCGGGGGCCAAGAACTCGGCGCTTCCGCTCTTGATGGCCACAATCCTGGCCGACGGCGAGCATCGCCTGCACAACGTTCCCGATCTGGCGGACGTGCGTACCACCTGCAAGCTGCTTCGGGAACTGGGGGTGGACGCGCAGATGGGTCGCGGGGTCGCACGGGTGACCAACTCGGGGGTTTCGAATTGTGAGGCTTCCTACGATCTGGTCAAGACCATGCGTGCCTCCGTGCTTTGCCTGGGTCCGCTGATCGGCCGTTTCGGCCAGGCCCGGGTCTCGCTGCCCGGCGGCTGCGCCATCGGAACTCGCCCCATCGACCAACATTTGAAGGGACTGGAGAAGCTGGGGGCCAAGGTCCAGATCGAACACGGCTACGTGGATGCCTCCGCCCGACGGCTCACCGGTGCGCAGATCGTCTTGGACATGGCCACCGTGACCGGGACGGAGAACTTGATGATGGCGGCGGTACTGGCCAAGGGCACCACCAAGATCAAGAACGCCGCCATGGAGCCGGAAGTGGTGCAACTGGCCGAGGTGTTGGTTACGATGGGCGCCCGGATCCGGGGCGCCGGCTCCGAGTCCATCGAGATCGAGGGCGTCACCGAGCTGAAGCCCGCCCGCTGCGCGGTCATTCCGGACCGGATCGAGGCCGGCACGCTGATGGTGGCGGCGGCAATTACCAATGGAGATGTGCTGCTTCGGGGAGTTCACTCCGAGCATCTGGCCGCACTCATCGAAAAGCTGGTGGAAGCCGGGGTGGCGGTGGCGGAGTCCCCGGACGGGCTCCGGGTCAAGGGCCCGGCCCGGCCCCGGCCGGTTGACGTGACCACCAAGCCGTACCCCGGTTTCGCCACCGATATGCAGGCGCAGTTCATGGCCCTGATGGTTTTAGCGCGGGGTACCTCGGTGATATCCGAGCACATCTTCGAGAACCGCTTCATGCACGTCCAGGAGCTCAAGCGCATGGGCGCCAGGATCCAGCTCAAGGGTTCGCAGGCGATCGTCCGTGGGGTAAAGCAGCTAACCGGCGCCCAGGTGATGGCGACCGACTTGCGGGCCAGCGCCTCTTTGGTTCTGGCCGGCCTGGTTGCGCGCGGGCGAACCGCGGTGCACCGGGTCTACCATCTGGATCGCGGATACCAGCGGTTGGACAAGAAGCTGCGCCGCCTGGGCGCCCGGATCCGGAGAAGCCGGGCCCGGCCGCCGGTGACAATTCGATAGACACTTGCAAGGTCTATCCGGTGGGTCCCCCCGACTCCATCATCACCTTCTTGATATGCTCGGCCAGGATCACCGATCCGTCACCCTCCATGCGCACGATGCGCATCTCCGAACCCCCCACCGGGTGATCGATGCCTCGGTCCTGGGCTTCTTCGGGGTTCAGAACGCGGCGCATCTCTAGATGAGCCACTACTGCGCGATCTTCCACGGCAAACCGGGCAGTAAGCTGGGTGTAGGGGTCCAGCCCCATGTCCTTGGGAACGAACATGCCTCCCGGACTGACGAAGAGGACCTCATAGTTATAGTTACCGCGCGGGGCTTCGATCTTGACCTTCACATCGAGCCGCGTCCACTTCTCCCGGCGAATCGGCATGCCCTCCTCCTTGCGCCGTTGCCCCCTACGTCCCTCTGGTAACACTTAACACCCGGGACCGGAACTCGTCAAGAAACCACAACGATCTTAATGTATGGACATAGGTCGTGAAATGTGGTACATTCCCGCCCGAATGTTGTTGGTCTCTCTTCCGAGTGTTGTTGGTCTGGGCATCAGATTCACACATCCAGAGGGCGGGATTAGGGTGATTCCGGCGAGAGGTTCGGCAGAATGATTGATATCAGCCGGTTGTGTTTTCCTGAAGCGGCGCGGCGTAAATTGGCCCGCATCTTGCTATGTCCAAACTGGAGGCCAATTTGGCCGAGTTTGCGATGATGATTAGAGGTGGTGGTATCTATGCGGAATTGGTTGTTAAAATCAGTGTTGCGAAGACGTTTTCTGATGCCTTTGGGTGTAGCCCTGGCGTTGATCTGGTTGTCGATTGGTGTAACCCAGATGCATCAGGAGGAAGATCAGTGGGTCTCCTCCAGCAGTACCCATGATATCCTCTTGCTCGAAGGATCGAAATCCACCAGCCGGCTGGTGGCCGATTGGCAGCCTACCGGGGTGCTTTTTGAGGTCGAGCGGTTGGTTCTATTCGAGCGAATCGACCGGATCCTCTCCCGCTATCCCCGGTTCATCGGGCCCGAGGATCGCAAGCGTCTGGTTGAAATGCTGGTTTTAGAAGGTCAGCGGACCGGTATCGACCCGGTGTTTCTGGCGGCACTGATCCGGGTGGAGAGCGCCTTCTCCCGACAGGCGGTCTCCTGCAAGGGTGCGCGGGGGCTGATGCAGGTCATGCCGGCCACCGGCGAGGAGGTTGCGCGCAAGCTAGGGATCGAATGGTCCGGTCCCCACCAGTTGCACGACTTGGAGGTCAACGTTCGCCTGGGGGTTTCCTACCTGGACTGCTTGCTGGACTACTACGAGGGGAACTACAAGTTCGCGCTCACCGCTTACAACCGCGGCCCCGGCAACGTGCGCCACATCGTGCGCCGGCACGGGTTCTTGAAGCGCGAGTACACCGGCTACTTCCGCAGGATCCAATCGTTCTACCGGGGATATCTCCGCACGCTGGGCCCCCACCCCGGTTCGATCCCACAAGTTTGACATAGACCGGATGGCTTACCTACAATTTGCAAAACCAAGGGAGGCAGCAATGAGATCTCATCTTCAGGCGATCTTGATTTTGTGGGTGGTGGCGCTGGTTATTTTTTCGGGCTGCTCGGCGGCGAACCGCGCGGCGGTTCACGACGGCGACATGAAAAAAGTCTTTCCCTGGCCGCGGGGCGAATCCAGCGTGAGCATCCGGGTCAAGCCGATGAGCACCATGGCCAAGACCTGTTTCCTGTTCGGCTCCTTCAGTGCCGTGGAGGTAACCCCCGACACGACCTTCTACTTGGTGGACGAGAGCGAAAAGAACTTCGCTTACACGCCGAGCCGGTCCCCCATCCGCAGGCTGGCCAAGCTCAAGTCCATGGAGATCCTCTGGCCGCAGAAGGGCGCGGACGACGAGGAGTATGACGAGGACGTGGAGGACGACGGGGACGTGGAGGATGTGGATGGCGACGACGAGGACGATGAGGACGTGGAAGACGTGGAGGACGTGGAGGACGTGGAAGACGTGGAAGACGTGGAAGACGTGGAGGACGTGGAGTGACCCGCGTATTGCGCTGGATTTTGTTGGTGGTCATTCTGGGCGGCGGCGCCTATCTCGGGTTGGCCGTTGATTTCGGTGGGGGAACCCTGTTGGACCGGGTGTTGGGCCGGAAACCACCCCAAGCGTCCCAAGAGGCTCCGGCTCCGGAGGGTGATAGGCTCACCGAAGAAGATCGTCAGGGGTTGGACCGGTTGATTAAAACCAGGCTGGAAGAGAAGCAGGCGGGGAAACCCGGTCCATGAGCAAGTGGATTCCCAAATCTCCCACCCCCTTTCACGGCAATCCCAAGCCACCGAGTCACTTCGACAACTTGCGAGAGGCCAGCGAGCTTATTTCACACACCGTATCTTTGGCATCGCGTATACTGGGTTCCTTTTGGAAGTCAACTGGTTACGTATTTTCTCGCGGGCACCGGTGGTGGATTGGGGGGATTCCGATCGGGTTGCTTCTGGCGTTGCCGGTCCTGCTTGGTGCGGAAGGGGGGCGGGAACCTGCTCCCCTGTGGAGCACGCGCGAAGAACCGCCGCCGGATTCGAAGGCAAAAAAGGTGCGTGCGTCTTCTTTCGCGGCCCTGGTGGAACGTGCGCGCCCGGCGGTCGTGGCCATTCATACCATCGTGGAGGGAGGATCCGCGGAGGCCGAATGGTTTCCCGGCACCTTCGATCCCTGGCGGTTGTTCCCCGATGCGCCCCACCGGAAGGAGGGGATTGGGTCCGGCTTTATTATCCGTCAGGACGGATATGTGGTCACCAATCACCACGTCGTGGCCGAAGCCGCCGCGGTTAAGGTACACGTGGAAGGGTTTGCCGAGGTGTTGACCGCCCGAGTGGTGGGATCGGATCCCCGTTCGGATCTGGCTCTGCTGAAGGTGGATTCACATCGCCGGCTGCCCGTGCTTCCGCTGGGGAACTCCGAGCGGCTCCCGGTGGGTGCCTGGGTGGTGGCCATCGGCAATCCGTTCGGCCTGGCCCTCGTGGTCACCAAGGGAATCGTCAGCGGCAAGGGGCGCACCCTGGGGGATCTGCCGCGGTTTCGCCCGGGTTACTACGACTACATCCAGACGGATGCGGCCATCGATCGGGGGAACAGCGGCGGTCCGCTTCTCAATCTCAACGGCGAGGTGGTGGGCATCAACACAGCCATAAACAGCCGGGCGCGGGGCATCAGCTTCGCGGTGCCGGTGGACCTGGCCAAGGCGGTTTTGCCTCAACTGCTGCGGCACGGACGGGTGATCCGGACTTTTCTGGGGATCCGCATCGACGGAGTCACCTGGGGGCTGGCCGAATCGTTCGGAATGAAGATCCCCGAGGGAGTGTTGATCACCCGGGTGATAGCGGACACGCCCGCCGAGCGGGCGGGTCTGCACAAGGGCGACATCATTCTCAAGTTTGCCGGGCTCAAGGTGCGCGGTCCCGGCGACATGAGCTGGCGCGCGGCCACGGTGGGGGCGGGCCGGCCGGTCGAGTTGGAGATCTGGCGCGATCGGAAGCTCCAGGTCCTGTCCATCACGCCGGTGGTCCGCAAGTCGAAGCAATCGAAGCAGAAGGCTCCCCGCAAAAAGGTGGTGGTGGAGCCCCCGCGCCTGGGGCTCTTCGTGGTGGATCTGGATGCCCAAATCACCGAGCACGGCGGGTTAGAAAAGGACACCCGGGGCGTGGTCGTGATGGGTGTGGAGGCCGATGCGGCCATCTTCGGGATACGCATCGGCGATGTCATTACCGGCATAAACGACCGGGACATAAAGAACCGGAAGGAATTCGAAAGCGCGATCGGAGCAGTGGAGAAAGGCCGAATAATCCGCTTCTACGTTCTCCGGCAAAAGGGGGCGCTGTTCGTCGCCATACCGAAGCGATGGGACTAGCGATGGGACTAGGGGGCTTTAGCTCTTAGCGGTTAGTTTTTAGCCAACAGCTAAGTGCTAACAGCTAATGGCTAGGCTGAAGCCCCGGCTTTAGCCTCGGCTTCAGCCTCAGGCTTCTTGGCAAACGATACCTGGTAGTGCTCTTCGCACAGGCCTCTGCGGAAAACCGGCTTGAGACATTCCTTCTTCTCGCCGCGCTTGAGCTTGTTCACCCCGAAGTTGCAGGTCTGGTACCGCGGTTTTTCGAGCTCGCCCTTGCGCCACTTCTGATAATGTACGTTGCAGTATCCCTTGGCTTGGTATGGGCGCTTGCATCCCTTGATCTTGCAGGTTTTTTTATTATCCTGGCTGGCCACTTCATCCTCCTTGCATATTCGTTTCCAACCGGCTCTTTACATTACTTGTTGCGCGGGTTCAACAGAATTCGGGTCCATTTTCCCATTGCAATAACGATCTGCTTTTTGTAGCTTATCTGGATGCGGATTATCGAGAGAAAATAATCGATATGGCGGCGCGGCTGGAAATACCCGGGGGTCGTTCAATCACGCTGAAAGGGAGAACCACCATCGGCCGGGGCACCGACTGCGATATTCCGGTGCTCGATCCGCTGGTAGCGCACGTCCACGCCGAGATTCTCAAATTGCCGGACGAGCAGTTCATGTTGGTCGACCTGGGCAGTTCTTCCGGGACCTTCGTATCCGGCGAACGGGTGACCGAATACATTTTGAGCGATGGAGACGAGATCGCCCTGGGCCGGACCCGCCTGGTCTTCCGGGTGGCCGCAACCGCCTCGCCGGAGTCGGCCGCGGGCGGGGATCGGACCAGGCCCATCTACCTGCGGACATTTGCCAAGATCGAGTCGATCTGGCCGACCGGAGAAGAGTTCCTCAAAAGCTACGAAGCCGCCGGACGGACGGGGAGTTTTTTCCACCCCTTGGCCGAGGACGAATCCCCGCTCCCGGGGATCGAGGTAGGGGCATTGCTCTCGGTCAATCTCCGCTTTCTAGATCGCCAGGCCGAATTTCACATCCATGCCAAGGTTGTCGAGTGCCGGACCGCGGGCGACAACCGGGGCCTGCGGCTGGAGTTTTTGCCCGAGGAGAGGGAGCGCCTGGAACTGGTGATGGCGTGCGCGGGGGGCGAGGCCTTTCCTTATTCCCAACGCCGCTACGAGCGGACGGCCTGTCGCCTCCCGGTGCGCGTGAACATGGAGGGAGGCCGGCGGCTGGATTCCATGGCCATCGAGATCAGCGAGGGCGGGATCGGCCTGGTTCCCAGCTACACCCTGAAGACGGAGATGAGCGTCAATCTGGCGGTATTTTTCCCGGGCAAGAAGAAGCCGTTGAGCATCCGCGGACGTGTGGCGGCGGTCATTGCCGAGGGACCTCGCCAGGGCGTGGGCGTGGAGTTCTTCTTCGATTCCCCAAAGCAGCGGGACGAGGTCAAATGCCAGGTTTTCCTGATCCGCTCCCGGTGGTCGGAATAGGCCCTTCATGAAGATATACGAGCACTACGAAGATCTGCCCAGTCCGGGCAAGCCTTGTGTCGTGACCATCGGTTCATTCGACGGTCTGCACCGCGGCCATCAGTTGCTGATCGAAAAGGTTCGCGCGCATGCCGGCCCGGCCGGGCATTTGTCGGCGGTGCTCACCTTTCGGCCGCACCCCGCCAAGGTCCTGGCCCCGCGTTACAGCCCGCCGCTCTTGATGTCCCCCGAGTGCAAGGTGCGCGCGCTCGGGGATCTGGGCCTGGATTTCACCCTGGTTCAACGTTTCGACCAAAGCTTCGCGGCCCTGTCGGCTGAGGATTTCTCCAGGCGGGTATTGGCCGAGGGCCTTTCTGCCCGGCTTGTTGTGATCGGGGACGATTTCACCTTTGGGCGTGACCGCCGGGGGATGGCCGAGGATCTGCGCGATCTGGGCCGGCAACACGGATTCGAGGTGGAGATTGTCCGGAGGCTGTCCGTCGAGGGGATGCTGGCGTCCAGCACCCGCGTTCGTTCTTTCCTGCTGCAGGGGAAAGTTCGGGGAGCCGCGGTTCTTCTGGGCCGACCCTACCGGATCCAGGGCGAGGTGGTCCGGGGGCGCGGGCGGGGGCGCGGCCTGGGGTTTCCCACCGCCAACGTCAAGACCGACGCGGAGATCCTCCCGGCGCGGGGCGTGTATGTGTGTCATCTCCACGTCCAGGGAGAGACCCGGGGAATGTGGGCGGTTAGCAACGTGGGTAACAATCCCACCTTCGGGCACCAGGAACTGGGATTGGAAGTTCATGCCCTGTCGGAGCCGGGTGACCTGTTGTCTCGCCGGGTCGCGGTCGGATTTCTGCAGAGGCTAAGAGCGGAGGTCCGCTTCCCTTCTCCCCGAGCCCTGGTGGAACAGATCCAAAAGGACGTAAACGAGGCCGTCCGGTTGAAAGCGGAGCTGAAGCACGCGGTTAAACTCGATTCCATCGATGGCATCGTTCTTGACAGCGGGGTGGTCTCACGCCGATAATCGTACACTTGGAGAATGGAATCGCCTGACAAACCGAGAGTAGCCAATTCGGCACCGCATACTGCGCGGTACAAGCTTAATCGTGGGCAGCGCCATGGCGATACGGTTCGTTGAACGGATTTAGAGTTTTCGTGCCTACAAGCAGGGCTAGAGAGGTGGGCTTCTATGGGTGGCAGACTCGGAGAGCTGCTCGTCCGTGAGAGTGTCATATCTGTTGGTCAACTCAGGAAGGCCCAGGAAGAACAAAGAAGGGCCGGGGGGCGGTTGGGTTCCAGCCTGGTCAAGCTGGGCATGATCGAGGAGAGCGAGCTTACCTCGTTTCTGTCCACGCAGTACGGCGTTCCGGCTATCAATCTCGGCGATTTCGATGTCGACGTGGACGTCATCAACCTGGTTCCCAAGGAGGTGGCCGAGAAGCACTGCCTGGTTCCCTTCAATCGCTCCGGCTCCACCATCAGCGTGGCCATGAGCGACCCCTCCAACATTTTCGCCGTAGACGATATCAAGTTCATCACCGGATACAACGTCGAGGTCATGGTGGCCTCCGAGCAGGCCATCCGCGACTCCATCGAGCGCTACTACACCCGGGGGCCTTCCTACGAGGAGGTGATGGAGGGATTCGACGACGAGGAGATCGATTACGGCGAAGAAAATGAAGAAGTCGACGTGGTGGACCTGGAGCGGGACGCGGAGGAAGCGCCGGTAGTCAAGCTGGTCAACCTGGTCCTGGTGGATGCCATCAAGAAGGGCGCTTCGGACATCCACCTGGAGCCCTACGAGAAGGAGTTCAGGGTGCGTTACCGCATCGACGGTGTGCTCTATGAGGTGATGAAGCCGCCGTTGAAGCTCAAAAACGCCATCACCTCGCGCATCAAGATCATGAGCGAGCTGGACATCGCCGAGCGGCGGCTTCCCCAGGACGGGCGCATCAAGCTGAAGCTGGGCCGGGGGCGCGAGATGGACTTCCGCGTCAGCGTCCTGCCCACGCTGTTCGGCGAGAAGGTGGTCATGCGGCTTCTGGACAAGAGCAATCTCGAGCTGGACATGACCAAGCTGGGCTTCGATCCCGAGCCGCTGAAGCGGTTCAAGGATGCCATCGAGAACCCCTTCGGCATGATCCTGGTCACCGGTCCCACCGGCAGCGGCAAGACCACCACGCTGTACTCGGCGCTCTCCGAGCTCAACCAACCCGCGGTGAACCTGTCCACCGCCGAAGACCCGGTGGAGTACAACCTCAAGGGCATCAACCAGGTGCAGATGCACGACGAGATCGGGCTCAACTTTTCCGCCGCGTTGCGCTCCTTTCTTCGCCAGGATCCCGACATCATCATGGTGGGCGAGATCCGCGACTTCGAGACGGCCGAGATCGCGGTGAAGGCCGCCCTGACCGGCCACCTGGTGCTTTCGACCCTGCATACCAACGACGCTCCCTCCACCATCAGCCGCCTCTTGAACATGGGCGTGGAGCCGTTTTTGGTGACCGCCTCGGTCATCCTGATCCTGGCCCAGCGCCTGGCCCGCCGGATTTGCCCGGAGTGCAAGAAGCCCGTCAAGGTTCCGGAACAGTCGCTCCTCGATCTGGGCCTGAAGCCGGAGGAGATCCGGGGCCTGACCCTTTACAAGGGAACCGGTTGCCGCAACTGCGCCGACACCGGGTTCAAGGGCCGAGTGGCTCTTTACGAGGTGATGCCGTTTTGGGATCCGCTAAAGGAAATGGTTCTCAACGGCGCTTCCACGGCCGAGCTGAAGATGGAAGCGGTGAAGCTCAGCATGATAAGCCTTCGCGCGGCCGGCCTGATAAAATTGAAGGAGGGGGTTACCACCCTGGATGAGGTGGCGCGCGTGACCGCCGCGGACGTCATCTAGCCCTGCTTGGAGGCACGGAATTTGAAATGTGTTCAACGAACCGTATAGCCGTGGCGCTGCCCTGGATTAAGCTTGCGGCGAAGCGCAGCGCAGCCGTGCCCCTTGGTATGCCGCGAAGCTTGCGGCGCTAGGCGCCGGCGCCGGGAGACTCATATGCCGAATTTGCATCAGCTACTCAAGGCCATGATCGAAAAGGGGGCTTCCGACCTCCACGTCACCACGGGCACACCGCCCCAGCTGCGCATCGACGGCGCGCTGGTCCCCTTGAAAACCCCGCCGCTGACTCCGGTGGAGACCCGCCAGCTGTGCTACTCGGTGCTTACCGACGCGCAGAAGAGCAAGTTCGAGGAAGAAAGCGAGCTCGACCTGTCCTTCGGCGTAAAGGGTCTCAGCCGTTTCCGCTCCAACATCTTCATGCAGCGCGGGGCGGTGGCGGGCGCTTTCAGGACCATTCCCTTCAAGATCCTCTCCTTTCAGGAGCTGGGCCTGCCCCCGGTGGTGGCCAAGTTGGCCAAGCGCCCCCGCGGGCTGGTGTTGATCACCGGGCCCACCGGATCGGGCAAGAGCACCACCCTGGCGTCCATCGTCGACAAGATCAACAGCGAGCGGCGCGAGCACATCGTCACCGTGGAGGATCCCATCGAGTACCTGCACCCTCACAAGAACTGCATCGTCAACCAGCGGGAGATCGGTGCGGATACCCAGAGTTTCAAACGCGCACTCAAGTACATCCTCCGGCAGGACCCGGACGTGGTGCTGATCGGCGAGATGCGCGACCTGGAGACCATCGAGGCGGCCATGGTTATCTCCGAGACCGGCCACCTGACCTTCGCCACCCTGCATACCAACTCCTGCGTGCAGTCGATCAACCGTATCCTGGACGCTTTCCCGCCCTACCAGCAGTCGCAGGTCCGGGCCCAGCTCAGCTTCGTGCTCCAGGGCGTTTTGTCCCAGCAATTGATGCCCAAGGCCAGCGGACGGGGACGGGTGCTGTGTGTCGAGGTGATGGTGCCCAACCCCGCCATCCGCAACCTGATTCGCGAGGACAAGGTTCACCAGATCTACAGCCAGATGCAGGTCGGCCAGACCAAGTTCGGCATGCAGACCATGAACCAGTCCCTTCACATGCTGTTTTCGAAGAAGCTCATCACTCTGGACGAGGCGCTGGGGAGAAGCGCGGACGTGGACGAGCTGAGAAACATGATGGCCTCCGGTGATACCGCGCCGCAGCACCAGGCGGATTTCCGGCAGGCGGCGCGCATGGCTACTCGCAAGGGCGGCGATTGATTGAATGAAGCGGATTGGCTCGTGCCCGTATCAAGCTTGTTGGGCCTTAACCTGAAGGGGTGCTAGATGGCGGCTTTCGTTTGGGAAGGTAAGACGAAGGACGGTGCGTTTCGCAATGGAGTCATGGAGGCCAAGAGCGCCGAGGAGGTGATGCGGAAGCTGCGCAACCAGGCCATTACCCCCTCCAAGGTCAAGAAGAAGTCCCGGGAGATTCGCCTGCCCAAGCTTCCGGGAACGGGCGGCGTGGGCCTGAAGGATCTGGTGGTTTTCACCCGCCAGTTCTCCACCATGATCGACGCCGGCCTCCCCCTGGTCCAGTGTCTGGAGATCCTGGGGACCCAGTCGGAAAGCAAGGCGCTGAAAGACATCCTCCTGGGGGTCAAGGAGATCGTGGAGGGCGGCGCCACCTTCGCCGATGCCCTGAAGAAGTACCCCAAGGTGTTCGACAACCTGTACGTGAACCTGGTGTCCGCGGGCGAGGTGGGCGGCATCCTGGACACCATTCTGAACCGGCTGGCGACCTACATCGAAAAGAACATGAAGCTGAGGAAGAAGGTCAAGGGCGCGATGGTGTATCCCATCTGCATCCTCATCGTTGGGCTCGCCGTCATGATGGTCTTGCTCTACTACGTCATCCCGGTGTTCGAGAAGATGTTCGAGGGCTTCGGCTCCAAGCAGTCGCTGCCCGCGATGACCCAGAGCCTGATCGATTTATCGCTGTGGATGCGCAACTACTGGTACCTCGTGCTGGCCGTCATCGTCGGCATCCCCACCGGGATCCATTTCTTCAAGCGCTGGCCCAAGGGCCTCTACCTGTGGGACAAGACCATGCTCAGGCTGCCTGTCTTCGGTCAGTTGCTTCGCAAGGTGGCCGTGGCTAGGTTCTCCCGCACCCTGGGGACCATGGTGTCCTCCGGCGTGCCCATCCTGGACGCGCTGAACATCGTGGCCAAGTCGGCGGGCAACAAGGTGGTGGAAGAAGGCATCTTGTATGCCCGGGAGAAGATCAGCGAGGGCAAGACCATGGCCGAGCCCCTGGCGGAGAGCGGGGTGTTTCCCGGCATGGTGGTTCAGATGATCGCCGTGGGCGAGAGCACCGGCGCGCTCGATCAGATGCTCGGAAAAATCGCCGACTTTTACGACGAGGAGGTGGACGTGGCCGTGGACGCGCTCACCTCCCTGATGGAGCCCATCATGCTGGTGTTTCTGGGCGGCATGGTGGGGTACTTTCTCATCGCCATGTACCTGCCCATCTTCAGCCTGGCCAGCGTGGTAGGATAGGATAGTCGTTTCGTGGGTCCGGACCGGAAGGGGATCCAGGCCGACCGGCGCGAGCAGCGCCGGCGTTTTATCCTGATCCTGTACGCCCGCGCGGCGGTGGTGACCGCCCTGTTCGGCTCGACCATCCTGTTTAGCCTGGGGAGCGGTCGTCCCGCCGTCACCGTGACCCAAGTTATTCTATTCGTCGTGGTCCTTTCGGTCTACGCGATGACGGTGGGTTATCTGGTCTGGCTGCGCAAGGCCCGGGCGGACATCGGCTTGCATGTCCAGATCCAGATCATCTTCGACGTGCTGGTGGCCACGGTGCTGGTGTACGTAACCGGGAGCGTGGAGAGCCCCTTCACGTTTTTCTACGCGCTGCCGGTGATCGACACCGCGGTGTTCTATCCGCGCCGCGGCACGTTCCTGACCGCGGGGCTGAGCTGCCTGTGTTTGAGCGCTCTCTTCATCCTGGAGAGCCAGGGGATCCTGCCGGTGGAGTTGGAGGGCCGGGTGGGGAAGCCGCTCTCCGGCGAGCGGGTAGCCTACCTGCTGGCCCTCAACTACACCGTGTTTTTTGCCATCGCCTGGTTGTCCGGCTACCTGGCTGAGCAGCTGGGGCAAGCCGGCCGGGAGCTGAAGCGGACCGAGCGCGACCTGGAGAAGCTTTCGGTGCTGAACCGCGATATCGTGATCAGCATGCGCAGCGGGCTGATGGCGGTGGATCGGCTGGGGGCGGTCTCCCTGCTAAATCCGGTGGCCGAGCAGATTCTCGATTGCCGGCCCCACCAGGTCCTGGGCCGCCCGGCCGGCGAGGTTTTTCCCTCCGTGGCGCCGCTGCTTCTGCGGATGGAAAAAGGGGATCCGGGGATTTTACAGCGGCAGGAGGTTCAACATCGACGCGGCGAGGACGAGCGACCCATTCCGGTGGGTCTGATGCTTTCCGTCCTGAAGAACCCCGACGGCGAGGACGCCGGCATATTGATTCACCTGCAGGATCTGACCGAGAAGAAGCAGATGGAGGCGTTGGTTCAGAGAGCCGAGAAGATGGCCGCCCTGGGCGTGCTGGCGGCGGGCATCGCCCACGAGATCCGCAACCCCCTGGCCTCCATCAGCGGCGCGGTTCAGATGCTTTCCGTCGACGAGGACCTGAACGGCGAAGACCGGCGCCTGATGGAGATCGTAAAAAGGGAGACCGAGCGCTTGAATCTGCTGATTTCAGATTTTCTCCACTACGCCCGGCCCAAAGAGCCCCAGCCGCGGACCTGTTGGTTGAAGGAGCTGGTGGAAGAAACCGTGTCGGTGTTTCTGCGCAGCGCGGATGAAGGGAGCCTCAAGGTAAATTGCGATCTGGCCGAGGTGGAGGTCCGCGTGGATCCCGACCAGATCCGGCAGGTGCTCTGGAACCTTTTGGCCAATGCCGAAAAGGCGATGGAGGGATCCGGAGATGTGACCGTCCGCCTGATCGCCGGGGACGGGGGCTCTTTTGTGCTGGAGGTGGCCGACGACGGTCCGGGCGTGCCCGAGGAACTGCGCGGCAGGATCTTCGAGCCGTTCTTCACCACCCGCGAGGACGGCAGCGGCCTGGGTCTGGCCACGGTCAGCCGCATCGTCGAGGCCCACCGGGGCACCATCGAGCTGAAGTGTCCCCAAGGCGGCGGCAGCGCCTTTGTGGTCAGACTGCCGGGGGATAGCGAATGAATGAGATCATCGTCGTGGACGACGAGCGCAGCATGCGCGAGTTTTTAGAGATTCTGCTTACCAAGGAAGGCTACCGCGTTCGCAGCGCCCCCGGCATGGGCAAGGCGCTTGTGCAGATGGATGAGCAACCGCCCGATCTGGTCATTACCGATCTGAAAATGAAGGGGGGCTCGGGCCTGGATTTGCTCAAGGAGATCAAGAGCCGCGCTCCCGAGGTGGAGGTGATGGTCATCACCGCCTTTGCCTCAACGAAGACGGCCATCGAGGCCCTGAAGCTGGGCGCCTACGACTACATCACCAAGCCGTTCCAGGTGGACGAGATCCGCGTGGTGGTTCATCGGGCGCTGGAGCGGCAGCGGTTGTTGAGAGAAAACCTGCGCATGCGCGCGGAGCTGACCGGGCGCTACGACTACGGCGACCTGGTGGGCCGGAGCGCCAGGATGCAGGCGGTCTACCGGCTCATCGAGCAGGTGGCCCCCACCCGATCCAACGTGCTGGTCACCGGGGAGAGCGGCACCGGCAAGGAACTGGTGGCCCGGGCGCTGCACCTGCGCGGCCCGCGCGCCGAAGCGGCGTTCGTTCCCATCGACTGCGCCTCCATCCCCGCCCAGTTGATGGAGAGCGAGCTGTTCGGCTACGTGAAGGGAGCCTTCACCGGAGCCACCACCAATCGCCAGGGATTGTTCGAGTTGGCCGACTCGGGGACCGTGTTTCTCGACGAGATCGCCGAGATTCCCACGTCCATTCAGGTCAAGCTGCTGCGAGTTCTACAGGAGCGCTCGATCAAGCGGCTGGGGGAGGGACGTGACCGCCCGGTGGACGTCAGGCTGGTGGCGGCCACCAACCGGGACATCGACGAGGAGGTCCGGCGGGGAAACTTCCGCGAGGATCTTTTTTTCCGCCTAAACGTTATTCGCATTCACCTGCCTCCCTTGCGAGAGAGGCGCGAAGACATTCCCGCGCTTACCCGTTACTTCGTAAAGAAGGTGGCCGGCCAGGAGGGGCAAGCCGAGCCGATCGTCTTGACCGAGGCGTTCGAAGCGTTCTCCTCCTACGACTTCCCCGGCAACGTGCGCGAGCTTCAAAACATGGTGGAACGGGCCGTGGCCCTGTGCGGGGGCCGACCCATAGGACCCGAGGTGTTCGAACAGCATCTGCGACAAACCGGGTCGTCCCGGATGGCCGCTACGGATCTGCCCGCGGAGGGAGTGGACCTGGAAGACGTGCTGGTCTCGGTCGAGCGCCGGCTGCTCGAGCAGGCCCTGCGCCGGAGCAACGGGATAAAAAAAGAAGCCGCCAGGCTCCTGGGCATCTCCTTTCGTTCCATTCGATATCGGTTGCTCAAACACGGGCTGGAGTGAGCCGGGGTGAAAACATTTCGATGTGCGAAAAGATTGCGCGGTATTTTGAAGAACCGTGAGGGCTCGGTTTTTGAGAATCGACCCGGGGAGCCCGGTCGGTTCGGCTGGAACCCGCCAAGAACCCGCCAAACACAATGGTAATGTTACTGTCCCAGAATCTCCCACCCTTCTTTTTCCGGGACGCCAGATCGTTTTGCAAATCAAGGAGCTGCGCTGAAGTCGAGCGGAGGCGTGGTTCGGAACGTCGAGCATCGACTGCGGTGCTGCGACGCGGAGTTGCAAAACGAGGTGGTGGATCCGGGCCGCCCTCCACGTTTGCCATTCATGTCCCCGGCAGGCAGGT
>JAUXGL010000210.1 GCA_030622135.1 Deltaproteobacteria bacterium | reverse complement strand
CAGTGTCCAGGCAGCCGTGACGTTCCAGATATGCCAGCACACGTCGATGCAGCTTTGCTTGTAGAGATTCGATGTCGTCCTGGGTCAGGTCTGAGGCACGTAAGCGGTCATTGGCGGAATCGTGGCCAACCGGACTCCCATATACTCCAGACCGGCGGTCATATCAGCTATGAGTCTGTAACCGCTCCAGTAAAGCTGTCCGCGCATGTTCTCTGAATCGTAAGCAAGCCGGAGCATTCCCAGAGTGGTGTTGGTGTTAACCGTGAAGAGGCTGGTGCTGCCCGGGCCCGAGCCCCCCGAGACGCTGCCGTCGGCTAGGAATCGCCGGGAATCCGACCAGCGGTACTCCGCCATCAGGCGCAACTTCCAGGCTTCCTTGCCCGGGACGCCCTTCCGTGAGAACCTCTCCGCCAGATCGCCCCCTCCGCTCGCCGAGACGCCCCAGTCGCCGATTCTCACCGACGCCCGGGCCGCCGCCGCGAGCGCGCCCGATTCCCCTCCGGCCACGCGCATCCAGGCGGAGCTCTCTTCAGGAATGCTCCTGGTTGTGATACTGATCACCCCGGCGAATGCACTGGCGCCGTAAAGGGAGGAGGCGGGCCCACGGATGACCTCGATGCGCTCTATGTCCTTCATGGAGATCGGCAGTAGGTCCCAGGGCGGCTGACCCAAAAGCTCCAGGTTGACTTCTCTCCCGTCAAGCAGGACCAGGTAGTGGTAGTTCGTGGAGTGCCAATGAAGCCGGGACATGACGGAGCTGAAAGACGGGAAGATCAGAACCACATCCATTCCCGGCACCAACCGGAGCAGGTCGGTGATGGTGGTGGAGCCCGAGGCTTCGATGTCTTCCCTGGTGATCAGGGTGATCGCCGACGGGCTCATCCCGATCTCCTGGCGATGACGGGCGGCGAGCTCGACAATGCCGGATTCCTGCAGGAAGGTCAGCTCGTCGTCCAGCGCATCTTCATAGTCGTCCGGAGACCCCTCGCCGGCATTCTTCTCTCTCTGGCCGGCTTCTTCTCCGGAGGCGGGAGCCGGCGGGAGCATGTTGCTCAGCAAGACGGCGGCAAGCGCGAATACCAGGATCGAGAGCGACCGACTCATTGTGGGAAACCCATCCATGACCATCGCCGTCGCCGGATTGTAGTGAGAAATGAGTATCTTCCAATCAAAACCTTATTCACTGGATATCCTCAAGTGGTTCTTAAAATGACCATTTCTCTCTACCAACCGGCGGCGTCAACGTCAACATCCCAGGGAGAACCCCAATCTACCAGTAATGCCCGAAAGATGATGTGTAACTCATTGACTTCTCAAAGAAACTACAGGTACCCGGTACCAAAGATACGGTGAAAGAAGAAAACTCGCGGGCCTCTCGCAAGTTACCAAATTAACTCGGTAGGTTGGGGTTGCCGTGAAAGGGGGGTGGGAGATTTTGGGAGAAAGACCCTGGAGCAAGGTAAGCGGCGGCGATGTCGCTGAAGGTCAGAGGGTGGCCACTGGGTCCGTAGGATTGGGCTGTTACAGAAAAACACGGATACCTTGGTCAGGTACAGCCCTTGGCACCACCAGCATTGACCATGCGGTTGTCTGGGCTCATGAGTTGTGCAACAGTCGGGTTGAGTCAAGCTTGCAACGGAGGTTTCTACGCCCGTGAATCGGCCTTGCGGCGGAGCGAAGCGCAGCCGTGCCCTTTGGTATCCCGTGGCGCGGCCATCTTCGATGGCGACACCATGGGTGCTGCACTAAAGTACCGCAAAAATTGGATCAGTTGCAGCACTGTTCTAGTGCCGCTTTGCATCGATTGCAATCACCACCCATGACAGAACATTCAGTCGGTTCTTCTCCAGGCTTTTCACAAGTACACTTGCCTACTACCGGACAGCTAATCGTAAAATCCCCCGAAACTTCTGTGCATGTAGCATCGCATCCGCCCAGGTTGCCCACCTCGCATGTCCAATTCATCCAGCGGGAACATGCAGACAGGGACATTTCGGGCACTTCTGCCTCGAACGGGATCTTGCCCATGAATTCCAGCCGCAATGGATAGCTGTCCCGATAACTGTCCTCGGTGACCACCTCGTGGAACTCACCCTTTACGACCGATCCAGAAGTAGTTCCAACCTCGGTCATATACAATACAAACTTGTAGGGCCGGCCATAGGAGGAAAGGGCGTCACCTGTACCATCAGGAGGAATAAGCTCAATACCCAAGCCAGCACCGAAATTTCCAGAAAGGGTGAACTCTTGACCGAGATCAAAAGAATCCAGGATTTCAAAAGTAGCGGTCACAGCGAACACCGTTTTTTGACCCAGTTCTTGCTCCGTCGTCACTCCGAGGAAAATATGTAGGCTGTCTTCATCATCGCTGAGAAGTGCAAAGGACTTGCATGTGTCGATTTCTTCGGTATGGGCGACATCACCGGTGGAACCGTTTTCATTGATCTCATAGAGGGTTAGCTCAAGCAAACAATCGCTGGTGTTTTTGTCTCCACTGACATCATTCCCGAGGCTACCGTCTCCACTACCCCCATCGCCATTCCCATTACCTCCAGACTCACATCCTCCAATGCCACATATAGAAAAAGCAATTATCCACTTACAGACAGCCCAAGAATAAAAAAGCTTTTTATCTTTAGATACCATGACAACCTCCATTTTTCCGGTTTCTTCTGTCTACACCTACGCACGAGAATGATTATGGGCCGCTAAAAAGTCAGCTTAGTATTAACGTTAGAAATCCAGGATGCTGTAAGCTGGATCACACATCAGAAGATAAGAAAGAAAAAAGAAGAGGAGATCCTTTACCAGACGATTACCCCGGGTCTGGTGGACACTTTTGGGAGCCGAATTGGTTTTTGAGGGCGAGCTTGACGCCGCGATTGCCCCACCAGAGGACCTTGTCTTTGCCCTGCTGCGAGAGTTCTTCGTAGAGGTCTTTGTGCCCATTCTTGACATGCCAGCGATAGCGGTATTTCCGCGGTACGTCATCCAGAGGCAAGAGAAACGTTGGTGCTACCGAAACAACGGACATGGTCTTTCTTTTCTCGATTCCTCAAGATGACCATGACCAGAGGAAGCTTGGTTCTCGGGACCGGACATTTCATGTGCTTACTACACCGGCCGGGAAGTTTCCTCGACCCGCCAGTTGCATAAACGTGAGTCACTCGGTGGCTACAAGGCGCGTCTGGTGGGGCCAAACAACGTTTTGGCTGACTTGTTTTGGAATGCACTGGAGGTGCGATCCTGAGCCAGCACGCCGATACAGCTCTTGGCCCCACCAGCATTGACCATGCGGTCGTCTGGGCTCATGAGTTGTGCAGAGCAATCCGCGCTGTAGAGGTTTTCAGTGATCACCGGAGAGATCGCAGAAACACCTCCCCCCGGCCGGCAGGCCGTGGGGGAGGTCGACCCGCCGTAGGCGGGGCGGGTGGGGGGCGAATGGCGGCAGGATCAGGCTTTCCGGTACATTTTGATGGATTTAGGACGCACCGGTAGCCTCTTTGGCATTTGGACAGGCGCAGAAAGATTGCTCAGGCGGCTCGTTCAACGGGTGCGACAAACGATCGTATCTTGTCGCTCTGTGAGGGAATGGGGTCGGGTCTGGTCACTTGACACTTGGGTGGGTTGAGCGTATCCCTCGTCCATGCCCCGCACGAAAAGAGAAGGGTGAAGGGTTGGATCGAGCGCTTTCTTGTACAGGATAAGTGGCAAGTGACCAGACCCGACCCCATTTTCGAACCACATGGATGATCACAGACTGTGCCACCGATGGATGCCCTGGAATATGCAGTAATCTATTGATAGATCCAGCTAAACTTTGACAAATCATGTTTAATCATGATAAACTAGGGCCGTAAAGAGAGGTCGGAAAATGGCCAAGAAAAAAGAAATTGTAAGTTTTTCCACGACGTTGCGTCGCTCCACCAAAGAGGTCATGGAGCGTTTCTGCAGGCGACGGGGACTCAAATTGAACCATTTCGTTGAGGAAGCCATCCTTGAGCGTCTGGAAGACGAGATGGACAAAGAAATCATTGAATCACGGGAACTCGAAGAGGTGGTCGAGTGGAAGGCGCATGGTTGAACAGCGATATCGAGTCGTCTTCCAGAAGTCCGCGCACAAGGAGTACCTGTCCCTTCCGAAAAAAGTACGATTGCGGATCGATGAAACCCTTTTGATCCTGAGCATCAACCCTCTTTCTGAAATATTGCGATTCAAGAAAATTCGAGGCAAAGAAAACCACTACCGCGTCCGCGTTGGAGACTATCGCATCATCTATTCACCGCAAAACGACGTCCTGGTCGTGCGGATCATCAAAGTGGGCCATCGCAAGGATGTATATCGCTATTTCTGAGACAGATAGGAATTTCAAAAACCCTTTCTCCGGACACGACCACGATCTCTGAATTCCAAAGTGTGATGTTAGCACAAGCCTTGGTTGTTGAGGCAATGGTTGGACACTGGTAGGATATATGCTAAGGACAGCGCATGGCCTACCACCTGAGAAAACGGAGGAAAACCCCCCGGGCCCCGTTGAATCGGCCGGTCCAGTTCGAGCTCGACGGCAAGAAACACATGGGCAAGGGAATGGAGGTGGGAATCGGTGGGATGTCGGTATGGTCGGATAAAGTCCCCTCGGAAGGAAAGATGGTCACGGTAAACTTCTCCCTGCCGGGATCGCCCAAGCAAATAGTCGCCATGGCGGAAGTCGCCTGGAGCAAGCCCGCCGTCAAGGGCAAGCGCAAGGGACGCATGGGCGTGAAGTTCGTCGCACTCCCCCGCGAGGAGCGCGGGGAGATCCGCTCGTTCGTCACCCGCCTGGCCAAGCACTACCGCGACCTGCATATTCTCCTGGCCATGAATAAGTGGAAGATGGAGCGGCTGCGCGAGCTGGCCAAGCGCGCCAACCTGGCGTCATATCGCGATGTCGCGGAACTCAAGGAACGGATCGCCAAGGCCATGGACGGCTTCAGGGCCTGAGCCCGGGTTACTCACAGCAGGAAAGCTCGAAACCACGAACCCAGAACGCCGTCTTGTCGCCGGCGATGGGCACCAGCCGCAGGCGGACCGGCCACTCGAAGATCGCGGTATCCACGACGTAGAAATAGGTATTTTCCCGGAACTGCTTTTTCAGATCTTCCTCTTCGATCGCCTTCTCCAACAGGATCTTTCCGTCCTGGTCCTCCGGTACCACCCCGGTGGCTTCCGCCCCGCGGATGACCACGGAAAGCTCCCGGCCCGGGGGCTCGGGATGCAAATCCGGAGCCAGTATGGAAAAGCGGATCACCACCCGGTTACAGCCTTTCACGTCGTCCTGGTTTTTCGTGGAGCCCAACTCGAGAAAAGTGCCCGGCGGAAGCTCAACAGATAAGAATTCTTTCTTCACCGCGCACTCACCGCCGGGACAAATCTTCTTGAAGTACTCCCCCGCATCGCCTTCGTGCTCGGGTACCAGCCGGGCCACCGTGTAGATGCCGTTACAGTCCGGAACGCAGAGCCCCCGCAGGCACACCAATCCGCCGGACTTGCAGTCGGCCGTGGTGTCGCAAGTCTGATAGCCCAATCCGGTAACTGCGGGATTGAACTTGCAGCCCGACCAGAACAGGGCGGCTAAAAAAACGGCGAGATGGATTCTTAAAAAGACCATAAAAGCACCATGCCTCCGCCTGCCTTGGTTACGATGGGCGCCACCGTGGCCGAACCTCCGCCACCGTCCGAGAAAGAATCCGCCAGGAACAGAACCACCGAAAGCACCGCGGCGCCGCCGGCCACGCCCCAGCCGAGGTTGGACAACATGGCGTAGGTCTCGCCGCGGTTAATGGTGTCCTGGTGCCCCGAAATCAGCCGGTTGTTCGCGGCGGCGGCCGCCACCTCGTTCTCCAAAACGTTTGAGCGCCAGCCGGCCAGGGAGGCTCCAACGATGGCCGCCGCCGACAGGCCCAACGAACCCCAGGCCAGGACGCGGATCACCGGAGAACCGGCCTTCCTCAAAGGCTTGGCTATATCCGGCTGGGGGGTAACCTCTTCCGGTTTCTCTTTCTCATAGGAAAGCCCCAACAGCGTGGACCGGACCAAGTCCACCTTGACGCGGGTAACCACCTGGAAACGCACAGGTATGCTGTCTTCGAAGGCGGAGAGCCCCGCCATCACGATCTGCAGCTTGTGGCTCCCCGGCTTCAGGCCGCCCACCGGCGCGGCCAAAGGGGTAACGCCTACCTGCCGGTCATCGATGATAACCCGCGCCCCCTCCACCGGAACGTCGATGCCGATGGAGCCGACGAACAGCTCGGGCGTTACCAGCTTGTACAACGCCCGGCGTATGGCCCCAATCAAGAGATCCTCCCGTCCGCTGAGCGCCTCGTTGATCCGCCGCTCCTCCCGGCACGTCCGGATGTCGACCAGCTTGAGATCGAAGGTGTAGTCGTCCCCCAGGCCCCCGATCACGCCGGTGACGAGCTTACCGACGCCCAGCGCCTTTCCGATGCCGCACAGGCAAACGGTCCCGCCCCCGCATTTTCGCAGTTTCGCGTTCCGTGGCCTGGCCAGGATCGCTTCCGTACGCTTCCCCGTCTGAAGTGAAAATCCTTCCATGCGGGATGTTTCCGCCCGCAGGAGAACCTCCAGCTTGTCCGCCGTAGCCGCGTCGAGCCCGAGGGGTTTCAACCTCCACAGAGCGATCTTGACAGTCTGCGCCTGCACGGGAACCGCAAAAACCGAGGCCAAAACCCCAACCAGCATCAACTGAACGATCACCCTCATTTTCTATGCACTCAAGGCTTACCCAGTTCCTCTATCTTCAGCGAAACCACCATGGTTCCCAGGCGGACCTTCACCACACCCTTCCGCTCTAAAGAATCCACCACACCCAGGTGACCCGACGCAAGACCCTTCAACACCCGCACCTGATCGCCCGGCTCAAACGACTTGAACCGCATGGTGGCCTTTTCCTTCTGCTCCTTGATCGCTTCTTTCAGTTCGTGGAAATCGTTGTCCCGCCGCCAACCGATAAACGAGTACAGGGAGACCAGCGCGGCGAACAGTCCGACCAACTTCCCGGATAACTCCCCGGAACCCAGCACGGGATCGTCACGTCCGAAGCGCTCTCCGAAAACCGTCCAGGGCTCCGCATTCCCGAAGCCCCCGAGAATCTCCTCCGGCTTGACCTCCTTGCTCGGGACCGCGTCCGCGGACAATCCCTGGCCGCGGCCGTAGCGAATCGACTCGGGCAAATCCTCGATCACCTCGCTCAGCTTGTCGCGTTCCCAATGCTCGCCGCAGCGTTGAACCGCGTTCTTCCAGTCTACCCATGCATCCCGATGCAGCCACAGCCCCGCCTCCACCCCCGAGTAACCCACCCTCACTCCCATGATGATGTGCCGGTGGTGCGCGGCCGGATCCTGCACGATGTCCGCAATGCTCTTGGTCCGGTCCAGGATCCCCCCAAGCGCCCGGCGCTCCTTCTCGTTCCGGAAGAAAAACAGCGTCAGATCCTGCACCTTGTGCTGGTTGAAGATCGACGGCCTCCCCTCGGTCATCCCCATTTCCAGCCCGGACAACCTGTCCGGGAGATACTCCTTCAACTCGTTCCCCAGAGAGGTCAGCTTCAACTTCACCTCCAACCGCTCCCGGTTGAAAGCGTGGGAACCCCATTTCTTCTCTTCAAACACGTCGAAGTCCGAAGCTGAAAATCCCTCAAACGAAGTCATATCAAAAGCCCGCCCGCTTGCGCACCAGCGCGAAATCCAGTAACATTGACAATACAATGCCACAGGCCGAAATCTACAGAATCTACCTCCTCCGCCAGGGCGCCCGCCCGCGCAGACACGAGCCCCTCACCTTCCGCCAGGTACACTCTCACCGACACATGAACTGCCCCTGGTACACCGACTGCCTCCAATTCGTCGCCCGGAGCCCCTGGAAAAGCTTCTCCTGCGACCGCTGCCCCGGCTTCACCAACCTCCCAAACTAAAGTCTACAAAACATGTTCACCCTACACCATCCCACAATACCTATGCAAGCTGTGACTTTACTCCAGGATCTCCCACTAATGCAGAGTATATGATTATGCGCAGTTCCGGTGGCTATCCCCCCTCCTGGGTTGGCTGACAGGTACGATCAACTCCGCATAATCTTGTGTGTAGATCGCCGCCCGGGATCACCGCCCGGGGTTGAAACCCCGGGCTAGTTTCGGCCGTCCCTGTGGGACTTGTAAACAAGACCTCATATACAAAGCGCCCCGTAGGGGCCGCATGCAAATAGCCCGGGCAACCCCGGGCGGGCTGGGGGCCAAGTTGGATGGAGGCAGCTCATTGAGGAGGATGGCATAGACGTCAAGAATTATGTGGAGTTGGTTGCTACGACTCTTTATACTAACCACGCGATATTGCTAGTG
>JAUXGL010000260.1 GCA_030622135.1 Deltaproteobacteria bacterium | reverse complement strand
GGCAATTACGGAAATCCAACCAGATCCTGACGCCGTAGGATAATTTACTTGTGGTCCTCTCGTAAGTGTCCCTTTTTACTCGGGAGATTGGGATCGACCGGAAATGGGGTGGGAGATTCCGGTAATCACTCAGAGTGGCGTGTAAAGCCGCCGGATCGCTCACCCTCCGTTACCTGTTAGCCGGGTCAGGGTCTCCATGTCGTTGATATCCCGCGAGTTTTCCCAGGCATCCGGTAGCTTGAGGGCGACCGTTTGGACCTGCTCAAAGAGCACCCAGGGAGTCAGCTTTTTAGCCCGAACGGCCGCGTTCACCTTTTTGAGGATGGAGGCGTGGTAGAGCGCCGGCAGCGGTTGCCATATGTCCCCGTGGAAGATCACCGCCTGCGCCCCGGCCCGCCGGCCCCTAAGCAACGCCTGCAACCACTCGGGTCGGATGCCGATCCGGTCGCAGGAGGCGCACAGCAGCCAACCGTCCCGGCCGTGGTGGGACAGCGCCGCCTGCAGGCCGCCCATGGGGCCCAGGTTTGGCTGCAGATCGGCGATGGTTTCAATCCCCAGATCCCGGTATTTGCCAAGACGATCGGCGACCACGGCGATCGACGCGGCCACCGGCTTATAAGAGCGAACCACCCGGACCAGCAGCGGCTCGCCGCCGATCTCCACCCGGGCCTTGTCGTGGCCGAAGCGGGAGCTTTTTCCGCCGGCGAGTATGTAAACGGGCAGCGTATCCATCTTACCTGGTTTGGCCGCAGGCCGGGCAGTTCTCGTCGCGGATCACCGGGACCGCCTGGAAGGAGCCGGTCCACACGTCGATCGTCATCAGGCCCTCTCGAGGTTTTCCGCCCACCAGCAGCTTGATGGCCTCGGTTGCCTCCAGGGCTCCCACGATGACCGGCGCCGTGCCCAGCACGCCCTCGGTTTCCATGCTGGGCATGGTTCCGGGGGCCGGCGGTTCGGGGAACAGGCAGCGCAGGCAGGGGCTTTTTCCGGGGATGATGGTCATGGACATCCCCGAAGTAGCGATCACACCCCCGTAGACCCAGGGTTTGTCGTGCCGAATACAGGCGTCGTTGATCAGGTAGCGCGTTTCGAAGTTGTCGGTGGCGTCGAGGACCAGATCTACATCGGCGACGAGATCGTCGATGTTGCTTGCTGTGACCTCCAACACCCGGGCGTCGATGACCGCGGATGAGTTGGCCCCAGGCAGCTTCCTGCCGGCCACCTCGGCCTTGGGAGTGCCTGCTTCCACGTCTGCTTCGTCGAAGAGGATCTGTCGGTGTAGGTTGCCTATCTCGGGAACGTCCCGGTCCACGATACGCAGGCGGCCGACTCCGGCGCGCACCAGTAGCTGCGATTGGATCGAGCCGAGCGCGCCGCAGCCGACGATGAGCACTGACCCGCCGGCGAGCTTCTTCTGCCCTTCGGGGCCAAAATCCTTCAGGAGCATTTGCTTGGCGTAACGTTCGTTGATATTCACCATGTTATTTTTCTCTCGGCATTGCCTGTTCGATCCAGCCGCCTCCGACCACCAGATCCTCATGATAGAACACAGCGGCCTGGCCCGGAGTGACCGCTCGCTGGGGTGACTCGAATTGAACCTCCGCCATCCGGTTTTCCCGGCACACCACTCGCGCCCGGCTCGGATGGTGACGGGAGCGGATCTGAACCAGGCATTGCAGCGAATCACCCGGCCGGATGTCGTCAAACCTTGGGCTCCAGGTTACCTTAGAGGCGATCAGCCCGCGGGCATCCAACTCGTTCTTCTTGGCGGTTATTACCACCCGGGCGGTTTCCGGGTGGATCGACCGGATCCAGATGCGCTGTCCCAGGGCGAGTTTCAGGCCCCGGCGTTGTCCCACGGTGAAGTTATGCAGGCCCTGGTGGTGGCCCAGAACCTTGCCCCCGGTGTCGACGATGGGCCCGGGCGTGGCGGGCTTTTTGAATTTGCGCCGCAAGGTCTCCGCGAATCGTTCCCCGGCGACGGTGATGCAAGCGTCCTGGCTCTCCGGCCGCTCGGTGTTGGGAAGGCCGAGCTCGCGGGCGCGGGCGCGCACCTCGTTCTTGGACAGATCTCCAACCGGCAGCAGAGCGCCGGATAGTTGCCGGCTGTCCAGGGCGAAGAGAAAATAGGACTGGTCCTTCTCCCGGTCGTGTCCCCGGAGCAGGGCGGGTTTTCCCGATTTGTCGTCCACCTGGATACGGGCATGGTGACCGGTGGCCAGCCGGCCGGCGCCCAGCGTTTTCGCGTAGTCGAGCAGGCTGCCGAACTTGATCCGCCGGTTGCACAGAACACAGGGATTGGGCGTCCGGCCGCGGGCGTACTCCGCCCAGCCGGGCCGGAGCACTAGCTGTTCGAACTTGGCGCGGCAGTCGACGATGTGATGGGTTATGTTCAAAAGCTTCGCGATCTTACCGGCCTGGTCGGCGCCGTCCGGTGCGCAGCACGGATCTCCCTCGGTGTTTTTTTCGAGGTCGCAAAGTCTCAAAGTCGCCCCGATGACATCGAAGCCGCGCTCTTTGAGCAGGGCGGCAGTCACGCTGGAGTCGACCCCTCCGCTCATGGCCACCAGCACGCGCCGGTTGTCGGACGGCATGAGGAGTACCTCGCTTACCTCGCGCGCTTCCAGCAGACGGCCACGCCTTCCTTGACGAAGAAAAGCTGCACCAGCTTCCAGCCCTTGGCGCCGTGGTCGTTGAGTATATCCGCCAGTGCCTTACTGAAAAGCCAGGGGGATGCGAGGTCCCCCTGGCTTTTAATTCGGAGTCTAGAACAATCCCTTGACCTTGCCGGTCTTGACGTCTACGTCTACGCGGCGGAAGGCGGGGTTGGAGCTGGTGCCGGGCATCAGGGAGATGTTGCCGGCCACCGGGCAGATGAAGCGGGCGCCGCCGTAGGTGAGGAAATCGCGGATGGGGAGCGTCCAGCCCTTGGGCACGCCCTTGATGGTCGGGTCGTGTGTCAGGGACAGGTGGGTCTTGACCATCATGGTGGTGTAGTCGTTGAACTTGGGGTCGGCCTCGAACTTCTTCAACTTGGCCTGCGCCTCGGGGGCGAAGCTGACCCCGTCGGCCCCGTAGACTTCCTTGGCGATCAGCTCGATGCGCTTGGACAGCGGGGTTTCCAGCTCGTAGAGGAACTTGAAGTCGACCGAGTCTTCGCAGGCGTCCACGACCGCGTCGGCGAATTCCAGAGCGCCCTCGCCGCCGTACTGCCAGTGCTTGGAGACGGCCACGCGCGCTCCGGCTTCCTCGCACATTCTCTTGGTCAGCTTGATCTCATCCTCGGTGTCGGTGTGGAAGGCGTTGATGCACACCACCGGGTTGATGCCGGCCTTCTTGACCGTGCCGATGTGGTGGATGACGTTCTTCATGCCGTCTTCCAGCCACTTTAAATTTTCCTTGGAGTAGCCCTCGGGCAGCGGCTTGCCCGGAGGGCAGGGGGGCGCGCCGGCGTTGACGCCGTGGGACTTGAGCGCCCGGATGGTGGCGGTGATGACCGAGACGTTGGGGGTGTTGCCGGAGTAACGGCACTTGACGTTCCAGAACTTCTCGAAGCCGATGTCCGCGCCGAAGCCCGACTCGGTGAGGTGGTAATCGGCCAGCTTCAGGCACATCTTGTCGGCCACGACCGACGACTGGCCCACGGCGATGTTGGCGAACGGGCCGGCGTGCACGAAGCAGGGCTGGCCCTCGAGCGACTGCAGCAGGTTGGGGTTGATGGCCTCGCGCATCCAGGCGCACATGGCCCCGGCGCACTCGAGATCCTCGGTGGTGACGGGCTTGCCCTTCTTGTCGTAAGCCACCACCATGTCGCCGATGCGCTTGCGGAAGTCCTCCAGGTCCGAGAAGATCGAGAGGATGGCCATTACCTCGGAGGACACGGCGATGGCGAACTTGGACTTCATCATGAAGCCGTCCATCTTGCCGCCTTCGCCGATGGTGATGTTGCGCAGCGCCTGGGCGCAGAAGTCGATGATCCAGCCCATCTCGATATTGCGCGGGTCGATGTTGAGTCTTTCCAGGTTTCGCTTGGCCAAAAACTTGTCCGAGTAATTGAACTCGTGCTGCAACCGGGAGGTCAGCGCGACCATGGCCAGGTTGTGAGCGTTCATGATGTCGTTGATGTCGCCGGTAAGACCCAGGGAAAACTCGGTCATGGGAATCAGCAGGGAG
>JAUXGL010000090.1 GCA_030622135.1 Deltaproteobacteria bacterium | reverse complement strand
TCAGATCAACTACTATTACACCCCAACCTGCCCTCCGGACGCCGAGAATGTGGAAATGGAGTTCAAGATCAAGTCGAGAGCCATCTCCGGGGAGGATCAGCACATGTCCTTCAAATTGATGCTGCCGGCGGACGGCGGCTGGAAGGGCAGCTGGGACGGCGTGCAGAAGATCGAAGCAGCTTCGGACTACGGCCAGTAGGAACCGAACCCTATTTACCCGCCTTCGCAGAAAGCCACGGGTTTACCATTTGTACCGTCCTCCACCGGAGCCCTATTGGGGCGGAGGCGGATTTGCTTCGGCGGACTGTTTCTGCTCTTGGCCGATGCGGAAGATCTTGTACTTGGCCTTCTTGCCGACGATGTGAATTGTCGCCGCCATGCCGCGGCCTTCGGACTCATCGTTCATCGTCCAGATCATGCTGTCGGCCGGGCCCGGATTCAGGTAAAGGGAATCCACGAAAGTATCCTGGGCGATTAGCGACGATCCGTCCAGGTTGACGGCCTTGCCGCCGGCCTCCTGGATGTTTCCGAACGCGCCAAAGGAAATGCCGGCTTTGTGGATGGCGGCCGTCAGCGCGGGATTGCCCACGTTGGCTCCCTCTGAGACCACGTCGATGCCGTTGCGATCGTGTTGTCGGGGTGGCCCGTGAGAAATGGCCATCACCGGGTCGTTGGCTTCCTTGGCCAATTCGATGAGCGCCAGCGTGTCACTCTCGTAGTACAGGCATTTATCCCAGGAACAGTGGACGTATTCGGGATCGTGGTATCCGGGCATGCTGATGATGTCCACGTCATCCAGATCCGCCCGCCGCACGGCGTTCATATTGAATACATTGGGGAAGTCTTCGCTCAGAGTAGCCATGGCGCTGTTGAACGTGGTCTTGCACTCCCGGTTCCCGGAAAGAACCAATACGGGCAGATCGCTTTCGGCCAGGATGGAGATGACCTCCACGATGTCCTCTAGGCTGCGAGCCATGGCTTCCCGCCGGGCCTTGTTGACCACTCGTCGGCGATAGCGTTCCTTGTCGATATCGGAGAGGGGCTTGCCCTGCTCATCTTTTTCGGGGACTTCGATCTCCTCGGGCATGGGCATGGTGCTGGCTACATCGCCCAGATGAACAATGACCTCCACCTTCTCCTTCGCGAAGAAGTTCAGTATCAGACTGAGGTTGTTCCGGTTCTCCTCGGTGTTTTCCTTGGTGTCCGATACGATACCTATAATCACTTCCTTGTCCGGATCCTTGTTCAGTTGAGTAAGCAGGTAACCATCCAGCTTGAAGCGTTGGCCGGAGAAGGCGATTTCCTTCGGATTCTTGGACCGCACCAGAGGCCCCACGCAGTCGTCCTCCGAAGCCTTCAATACCTGGCTTCTGCCGGTTACCGGTGGGGTTACGGAGGCACTGGTCTTATCATCAGGCTCGACTTCCTTTTCTTTCTGGGTGCATCCAGCGTGTAGAATCGCAACCGCTGCGCATAAAACCGCGAACAACCCTGCCAACCGAAAAGGTCTCGTCATGGCGGCCTCCTGGAAATCAGCAAAAAATTCAACGGCTCTATGTACCCTGACTGAAAGCCAGTATACACAATCGGTTGTTTCCGACAAGGAAATTATTCAAAACCCAAGCACCTTGACAAAACCCCCGTTCTCCTTCTAATCATCTGTTTTGATGGGTAAAGGACTACCTGAGCGGGTCGATGATTTCATCCGCCGGCATGAGCTATGTGGGTCCGCGGACCGAGTCCTGGTAGCCTGCTCGGGCGGTCCGGACTCGACCGCCCTCCTGGACATTCTGCGATTGCTCGCCTTGCGATTGGGATTCTTTGTGGGCGTGATCCATGTGAACCACGGCCAGTACAAGAAATCTGACCGGATCGTGGCCAGTTTACGAACGCGCTGTCGCCGCTGGAAGCTACCTTTCTACAGCACCAAATTGGACGTGTCGCCTGGTTCCAGCGAGAATCTCCTCAGAAACGAACGCTATCGGGCTTTTTACCGAATTTCCGCGCACCACCAATACCAGCGGGTCGCCACCGGCCACACCCGAACCGATCAGGCGGAGACCGTGCTCATGCGAATCCTCCGCGGTACGGGCGTGGCCGGCCTCAGCGGAATCCCCGCCGTCCGGGACATCTTTATCCGTCCACTTCTGGAATGCAGCCGGGAGGAAATTCTGGGGTACCTCAAAACTCGCAGACTAGGCTGGCACGAGGATCCCACCAACCGGAACAGGACATTTATGCGCAACCGCGTCCGACTCGAGATCCTTCCACTGCTGAAAGAACAGGCGAATCCCTCCGTGGAAGAGGCCTTGCTGCGCCTCTCGAACGCCGCCGCCCGGGACAACGATCTCATCGAGCACCTGCGGGCAGACATCCGACCCGATTTGTCCACTGGCGACGTGGCCACGCTGCCGTTGAGCTTGTTCGACGAGTTGCATGACTCCCTGGCCATCCGGGTGGTGCTGGACATGCTGCGTTGTATTTCTCCGCCCGGAGCCAACTTGGAGATGCTCCACACGGATCGCATCCTGAGCATGATCCGACGAACGCACGGCGGGGGCAACTGGAGACTGGATCTACCCGGAGGCGTCACCGCGGGCAGGGAAGGCGAGCACATCTATCTGCGTTACGGCACCTGCCCGAGCACACCCGGATTCCACCTGGTTGTGCGGGAACCCGGCGATTTCATCATGCCGGACGGAGAGTCGTCCCTGCGTTTTTGTCTGAATTCCCGCCGGGAATCTCCTCGGGTAGACCGACGAAAAGCCTGCTTCGACGGCGACCTGGTAGGGTTTCCTCTTCAGATCCGGTCCATGGAGCCAGGGGACCGCCTGCGGCTATGGGGCGGTGGGGGCAGTCGCAAGGTCGCAAGGATTCTCATGGATGCCAAAGTTCCAAAGAACCTCCGCCCACGGGTACCGCTACTGGTCAAGAACGGAAAAATCCTTTGGGTGGCGGGCTTGTGCCGCTCGGACATCGCGCCGGTGGGCCGGCAAACCAGGCGGGTGTTGTCGGTGGAGTGGTGCCCCGGTCACCCCATTCTCCCAGCAGTGCCCAAATGATTCGAAGCAATCTATTGACTTCCAAAAAGAACCCAATTTACGCGGTGCCACTGTAACGGTGAACGAATCAACGTTTGGTCCTCTCGGATGGTTTCCATTTGACGCGGGAGAATGGGGTTGACAAAAATTATCGCTGGAGGTTCTGGGGTCACCCTTTGGGTTGACGAAGCTCGGGCAGACAGGCTACCAGCTGCATCCAGGCTTTCTCCATCAATCCCCGGATTGTTACCAGCGCATTGCGCTGGATAGTTTGACTCTCCACCAGGGTGATGAATCTCCTCAGCGCCTGGTTTATCGATTCGACCGCGGTCGTTGCAGCCTTTTTGAGTTCGTCCAGCTGCTGTTCCACCTGCGTGGCCTTGGCATCGGGTCGGGCTTCGGTGCCGGGCTGGTTCTTATGGGCCAACTCAGAGATGGTTTTCTGCAGATCCTGGTGCACCTCGCGCAGTTGCTCGGCCAAGATGGTGTTCTCATGGCCCAGACGCTGCTTGTCGAGGGCCTGGATTACCTTTTGTCTAACCAGGTCCATATCTTTAAAAGGTTTCTCCAAGTAGTCGAAAGCCCCCAGACGAAGCGCCTCCACGACCGACTGATAGGAAGCGTAGCCGGTGACGATGATAAACTCGGCGTGGGGCCGTATCTTCCTCGCCTCGGGAATCAACTCGATGCCCGAGATGCCTGGGAGATTCTTATCGGTAATCACCAGGTTGTACTCGCGTTGTTTCAACATCTGCAGAGCCTGTTCTCCGCTGGAGGCAAATTCAACGTTGAATTTGCTCTCATCGAACAGGCTGCCGAAGACCATCTGCATGACGTCTTCGTCGTCGACCACGAGTATTTCGGATGTGGAGTCCACCAGCAGGGTGAACTCTAGATCGTCGAGACTGAGCGTTTCTAATTTGGAAGAATCTGTCATGGCTCCTGGGCCACAGTAACCAAGTCCGGGAGCGGTTGTCAACGTTGACATGGATCTGGTCGGGTGCTACAGGTACAAGGGAAGGGAGCACGCTGAGATGCTTGTGGGGATCATGGCGGACACCCATGACAATGTGCCGGTGATCGAAAAGGCCATATCGCTTTTCAATCAGAAGAGGGTAACGTTCGTCGTACACGCGGGTGATTTCATTGCTCCCTTTTCCTTGAAACCTTTAGATGATCTCCGCTGCCCCTGGATCGGAGTGTTCGGAAACAACGACGGGGAGAAAAAGGGTCTCACCAGCTTTTCCAAGGGTAGAATTCAGCCGGCTCCCTACGAGTTGAATCTGGATGGCAAGAAAGTAGTAGTGGTCCACGATATCGAGACTTTCGATCGGGATGATCTATCCAGGAAGGACGCCAAGATTCTCATCCACGGGCATACTCACGAACCCGAGGTGAAAAAAGGCGATGACGGTATCCTGTATGTGAATCCCGGCGAGGTGGGCGGATGGCTGAAAGGCCGGCACACGGTGGCTCTGGTGGACACCGAGAAACTCGAAGCCACGGTGGAAGACATTCCGATGGGAGCAACATGAACCGCCGTTCTCAGCGAACAATGGTAGCGAAGGCGTGGAACAACTCGCCGGTGAGTCTCTGGCCGGCTTTCGCGCCTTTCCCGCTACGGCCGATCTTCAGGTAATGATTGAGAACCTTTCGGGTTTCTGGATCCCGTCGTATATGGGGCCTGAACCGATTCAATCGGTACCTAAGCACACCCCGGCGCACCCGATGAACGAACGTGACGGTACCGTCCGGATCGACGCGCTCGACTATACCTACATGCGTAAGCGGGTCATTCGATCGTCCGTCCCGGTTCCGGTCGTAGGTATCGTCGAAGAACACCAGATCGCCGATGGCCGGCACTTTCTGGCGATGTACCAATCCCTTTCTCTTCGCCAGACTGTAGAGTTCGGCCACGCTGGATCGGCGCCTATTCATACCCATAAGATTCTCGATAGGGATCTTCTCGCTGGCGAAAACCGCCAGGACGAATCCGGAGCAATCCCGCCGGTAGCGAGTCTTTCCGACCAGAAAGCGTGGTGCCTTCAACATGGACCGGGCCCTTTTTGCCACCGACAGGCGAACGTCGACAGGATCTCCGAACTTTCTAACCGGCAACACCTTTTTTCCCATTTCCTTTTCCCGGCGGGCCACCCAGGTTCGACAACGGTTGAGAAGCGGGTGCCGGAAGCTTTGGGTGCAGACCGGAGTTGGATGGGTTCGGGCAAGCTCGCGGGCCAGAACGGTGTTGGGGGAGCGGTGGTAGGCGATCGGACGGCGATGGAAGAGGGGATGACGATAGGGCGGAAAGCTGCCCGCGGAAGGTCCCACGGTGGCGCAACCGGAAAGCACCGTGAAGATGGCAAAAAGAACTCTCAGCTTGAAGATTTTCAACGATCTGATTCTCCTCACCGAGAATTCTATCCCACTCATGCCTACATGTCAATAAAACTACCACATTGTCCTACATCGATTTTTGCACTCATCTGTACGATTTTATGTGCATTTATTTTTTCAGGCTGCCCGGCCAGCGCCTGGGAGCAGGTGAGGGTTTCCGAGGACGTAAACGAATTGCGGGCGTTCATCCGTACCAGCCCGAACGACATCCACGTATCCGATGCGCTCAGAAAAATCGCTTATCTGGAGTACCAGCGGGCGGTGGCGACCGACACCCACTACGCCTACCGTATGTTCCTGGAACGACATACCAGCTCAGTTCACGCTTTCGAGGTGAAACGAAGACTCGAACACCTCGATTTTTTAGAGGCCAAGCGGCAAGGCAGCCTGGAAGCCGTTCTGGATTTTATGCGAACCTGGCCCCAGGGAAACTACAACAGCAAGGCCCAAAAGCTCGCCGACGGTTTGTACTGCAAAAGATTTCTCGAAAGCAACGACCCAGATTCGCTGTCGGCGTTTTTGGCCGTGCACCCGAACGTCTCCTGCCGCGGCGACTTGCTCTCTTTGCGAGTCAATCTGCTGTTTGAGGGGGCGGTTCGCAGCGGGTCGGTAGCCAAGCTCATCGAGTTCATCCACGCCCATCCTTCCGCGAGCGTGGTAAAGGAAGCCCGGAGCATGCTGACTCGAAAACAGGTTGAAGCGCTGGTACGGGCGGCCCGATTCGAAGAAGCCCAAAAGGTTGTCAAAAAGCACGCCTATTCCAGCCAGCATGCCGCTCTGATGAATCTAATCGGGAAGGCGAGGATCGAGTGGATTCGATCGTCGCTGGATCCCGCTCTGATTCGAAAGTTGGCGGCGAGCTCCGATCCCGGGAGCAAGAAAGAGCTTCGGCGTTGGGCTGGGAAAATCGCCGCTCGCCGCAGAACCTACCGGAGTTTGGCCAAGGCGACCGCCCAGCTAAGAAGCCCCCTGGTGGAGGCGGCCATCGGGGATACCACCGCGGTCGATCCCCGCCTGCGCTGGCTGGACGCGGACAGGTTGGCGCTGTCGCCGGAAGAAGCGACAGCGGAGTTCTTGCTGGATCTTTTGGGCGATTCCTTCTTGCAAGTACGTGTACGTTCTTTAGAATCCCTACAGAAGGTTGTAGCGGGCCTGGGAAAGGTACGCGCCGAGATCTGGCTCGTGCAAAAGAAAGCCCAGCTGGTTCCCAAGGCCAAAACGGGAATACTTCTCTACAAGGTCGCGACGTTGCATGAACTGAGCGGCCAGCCCAAAGAAGCGCTCAAGCGATTGGAGGAGGAGATTGAATCCAAGGAGAACCCCGACCCGTTTGTCCTGTACCATGCGGCCCGTTTGGCCGGGCGCCTGGGACAGAAAAACAAGGCCGCCACACTGACCCGCGGGTTGTCCGAGGTGCTGGTTCGCTTCTACCGGCAGAGGGTCCAGGCGTGGGCGGAGCTTTACGACAGCGAAAGAGGATGGCTGACATTGCGTCAGATCTACGGAGTCAGATCGTTGTGGCGAAAAGCCCTGGCGCCTTACCTGCCCGATAAGAGCGGAAGGACCAGCCGCTCCCCGGCCGAGGAACTGCTGGGGAACTGGCTGGAACGTTCCCGCACCGACCTGCAAGCACTCGATGCGTGGTTTGAGCAAGCGGAGCGCAAATGGGCGCTGCGCAACCCAGACTACGTCGTCTGCCACGCACCCAACCCAGATACCGCCGTCACACAGGAACACGCGGTCGAGGAGCGAGACGCCGTGCTTCTCTTGGCCCTTTCTCCAATGCCTGAATCACGCCGGACAATAAGCTGGGCGGCCTGCTGCCATCCCCGTCAAACCACCCGCTTGCTGGCCATCACCCTGCCGCAAGCAATGGGTTTTACCTGGCTCATCAAATAACATGAAGAAGTACACCCTCTCTTCCCCCGTCACCCGATCCCACATAGATTATCAGGCGGACCTCAATTCCCAGCAGTATGAAGTGGTCACGGCGGGAGACGGACCCATTCTGGTAGTGGCAGGCGCCGGCAGCGGAAAAACCCGCACACTGACCTATCGGGTGGCTCACCTGCTGGACCGCGGCATCCCACCGGCGGGGATCGTTCTGTGCACGTTCACCAACAAGGCCTCCCGGGAAATGCTGGCCCGAGTGGAACATCTGGTGGAAAGCAACGTCCGTCAGGTCTGGGGAGGCACGTTCCACCACCTGGCCAACCGGCTTCTGCGCGAGCACTGCACCCAACTCGGCTACAGCGAGGGGTACAGCATACTGGATCAGGAAGACTCCCGGGAGCTCATGGCCGCATGCATCGCCGAACGGGAGAAGAACGGCCCAAAACGCCTGCTGCCTCGGGCGGCGGTGCTTATCGAGCAGGTCAGCTTTGCTTCCAACACCCAGACTCCTCTGGATCAGGTGATACTGAAACGGGCTCCCGCATTGGTCCCCATCCTGGACGACATTCTGGCCATTGCCCGCGCCTACCGGAAGAGAAAGCAGGCCAACCAGGCCATGGACTTCGACGATCTGCTCACCAACCTCAAGGAGCTCCTGTCCGAGCATACCCAGGTAGCCACGGAGGTATCGGAGCGCTGCCGGCATGTCCTGGTGGATGAGTACCAGGATACCAACTCGCTGCAGTGCGATATCATCGATCTGCTGGCCGGCGTGCATGGCAACCTGTCGGTGGTGGGTGACGATGCGCAATCCATCTACGGATTCCGCGGCGCCAATCCTGGCAACATGCTGGGGTTTCAGGAGCGCTGGCCCCAGACCCAGGTCTACAAGCTGGAGATCAACTATCGCTCCACGCCCCAGATCCTGCAGGTGGCCAACTACTCCATCCGGCACAACCATAACCAGCTTGAAAAGCAGCTCACAGCGACGCGGCCTCCCGGACCGCAACCGGCCCTGGTATTGGTGAAAGACACCGAGATGCAAGCGGCCTTCGTGGCCCAGCGGATCATGGAACTGGCCGGGGAAGGAGTACCGCTCGACGAAATAGCGGTTTTGTATCGGGCTCACAACCACAGCCTGCAACTCCAGGTCGAGCTTACCCGCAGATCCATTCCCTACATCGTCCGCTCCGGGGTACGTTTCTTCGAACAGGCCCACATCAAGGACGTCCTGGCGCATCTGCGACTCCTGGAGAACCCATTAGACGAGTTGAGCTGGTTGCGGGTGCTGAAACTGCAGCCGGGCATCGGACGTACCACCGCCTGGAAAATATGGGAGCAGGTTCGCCAGGAGCCCAAACCGTTGGATTTCATGATCCACGGGTATCCCTCCGAGCAATTGCCCCAGAGAGGTCGCGCCGGGTTTAGGCGCCTGCAGCAGACGCTGGCGAAAATGAGCCACGAGGAAGTTCGCGGCCATGCATCCCTGGCCATACAGTCGTTGCTGGAGCAAGGCTACCGGAAGCTACTGCCCAATCTCTATCCGAACTCGGAGAGCCGCGAAGAAGATATCGAGCAGTTGGCCGCCTACTCCGATCACTACGACGATCTGAGGACTTTCTTGGCGGAGCTCAACCTGCTATCGGGGTTTACCACCGAGGAGGTGCTGGGCGGAACCCGGCCCGAGGACGCCCTGGTTTTGAGCACGGTTCACCAGGCCAAGGGTCTGGAGTGGAAAACCGTCTTCGTCATGTGCCTAAACGAGGGGTTCTTTCCCCATCCCTGGGCGTTGAACGAAGCCGACGGAGACGAAGAGGAGCGCAGGCTGTTCTATGTCGCTCTCACCCGGACCATGAACGAGCTCTACTTGATCACTCCGCTGGTGGCCGACCGCTCCGGTCAACGCCGCGTGCTCATGAAGCCATCGCGCTTCTTGACTGAGATCGACCTGGATGACATGCTGGAGCGTTGGAACGTGGAAGAATCATGACACATCTCCCGCCCCGGA
Source organism: Deltaproteobacteria bacterium (assembly GCA_030622135.1). GTDB lineage: Bacteria > Myxococcota > B64-G9 > B64-G9 > B64-G9 > JAUXGL01. The sequence goes on along the minus strand of JAUXGL010000090.1, from coordinate 10,360 downwards.
TTTGCGTACTTCTTGCATTTCTCGCCGGCGCCTGCGCCGCGTCGTCGACCAATGTGCAAAACGACAGCCTGCGGACCGGCGCAGAGGCTTTTTATCGAGGAGACGTGCTGGAAGCCTACCGCCTACTTAGAAATCCCGCCCTGACCCAGGAACCCCCTCCACCCCACTACAGCGCGCTGCTCAAGCAAGTGACCGCGGCGGCCGAGTATCTGATCGAGCGCTGGCTGGAAAAGGGCAACTTCTGGCTGGCCCAGGGAAACTTCTCAAAAGCAATCTTGTACTACCGGGACATCACCGACCAGCTTCCCGAAGACGATCCCTTCAGAATAAAACTGACAAAAAAAGCCCGTGAGCTCCAATCGAAGATCGAAGGCATCCGGAAAGAAATCGAGACCTTGGTGGAGGGGGGGCTGGGGGATTTCAAGGCTTCCGAATTCAGACGAGCCAAACATAAGCTAGTCGAAGCCCGCTGGAAGGCGTTGGATCATAATCTGCCCTTCGCGATGAAATACCAACGGCTCATCGAGGAATGTCAGCGGCGCCTTCCTGAGGAACTCGAAGACATCGTGGAGATAAAAGCAAAAGACGTGCCCGCGGACACGCCGGCCGCGAAGGCAGGAAAAAGGCTCACGCAGAAGTCACGCCGCCGGCGCGCCCTGCGCAAGAAGAAGAGCCCGGTGAAAATCGATGATGAAGAGGTCTACCGCGGCCTACTGCGGCTGGGCAACCGCTACCGGGCCAGGAAGATACACCTGGAGGCCATACTGACCTACCGGAAGGTCCTGGAGTTGTACCCGGAGCAACCCGAGGCGGCCCGGGAGTTGGAGAAGCTGGAACCCGTCCGCAAACAGCTCCTGGGCGACGAGCTGAAAAAGGCCGGCAGGCACTTCGCCAAAGAGAATTTACAAAAGGCCGCTCCCCACTACCAGCGCGCGCTGCTTCTGGATCCCGGCAACATTCGCGCCAAGGAAGGCTTGCAAATGTACCGCCGGTTGAAAGAGCTCAAGAACCAGCAGAAATAATAACCAGGTGTGCCCTTGGGTGCGTCAGCGTGATATCCCGCCCGGGGTTTCAACCCCGGGCGGAGTTCTGGCGGGTCAAGAAGCTTCGGACTGATCGGTGGGGGAGGCCTTCATCGGGGTGAGGTGAATGAAGAAGACCGAGCCTTTTCCCGGCTCGGAAAAAAAATCCAGCCGGCCGTCGTGCTGGCGGATGATGCGTTCGGCGATGGCCAGGCTCAAGCCGGCGCCCTTCTGGCGCCCCTTGGTGGTGAAGAAGGGGGTGAAAATGCGCGGCTGGTCTTCATCGGAAATGCCGCGCCCGGTGTCCTTAACCATGGCGACCACGTTCGCTTTTTGATCCACGTTGGTTGAAAGCTCCATGGTGCCGCCGCCGGGGAGCATGGACTCCCGCGCGTTGTCAATCAGCGAGGTCAGCACGTACTTGATCTGACCGGCATCACCCATGACCTTGGGAACATCCCTTCCCAGGTTTAAATGGATCTGGATCTTCTCCTGCTCGGTCGCTTCTAAAAAGCCCTGGCTGGTCTCCATCATCAGGGCGTTTACGTCCAGCGGCTCGGTGGGAAACTCCTCATCGCGCACGTAGCGCAGGATCCGATCGAGGGCCTCTCTCCCCGCCCGGGCTTCCTGATCGATCAGGGTGAGATAGTTTTTCAACTGGCCCAGAGCCCCCGGCTGACGCTGGGCAATCTCCACGAACCCAAGCACGCCCGCCAGCGATTTCTGAACCTCGCGGGCCACGCCTTGCCCGAATCTCCTCAGGGCCTCCTGGGTTTGTATCCTTGAATTCGCGCGGACGGTCTGTTTGATCTTGCGATCGTGCTCCTGCAGGAAGAACCCCAGCTCGCGCACCTCGTTGGCCAACTCCACCAGTTCGGTCGGTCCGCGCGGCCGGGGATCGCAATTGAAATTGCCCCGGCGAAGCTGCTGCATCGCGTCTGAGACCTCGCGGATGGACCGGGCGAAGGAGTGGGCCATCACCAGTGCGGGAATGAGAGCCAGTGCCAGGATCAGAAGCAGCGCCAGGAACCCGCGCACCAACAGCGTGGCCGCGTCGGCGAGCCCCAGCACCGACCAGAGTCCCACACCCACTCCAACCGCGCAGGCGACGCCGGCGGAGACAAGCAAAACCGCAATGAGCGTACAGGAATATTTTCGATCCATCTTTACCCGCCGAATAGCGTGGAGGAGCCACGCGCATGCGCGTGGGGCTCCACAAGACATAGGATAGTGGCGCCCCCATACACTGTCAAGAAAGCACGTGTTTTCAAAAACAATGAAAATCCCCTTGACCACCGCCCGGCGGCTCGGCTAGTCTCCGCTCGCTATGCTCGAAGTTGACGACGTGCAATCCGAGTGGAGCGTCTTGCTGGCGATGGCCGACGCCGAGTGCGTCAAGTTGCTCTCGGTTGTCCTCGGCGGCTTTGGCTACGCGCCGCTCGAATGCCAAAGCAAGGCCGACGCCTTCGAGCGCCTCTCTAAGACCACCCCCTTCGCCGCGGTCGTCGATTCACGCTGCATAGACGCCGCCGAAATCTGTCAGATGGTCCGCGAGCACGGCGGTGTATCCTTGCTGGTTCTTCTCGGCGAAGGCGCGGATCCCGAAGACCTGAAAGAAGAACTCCAGGCCGACGAATGGCAATCGATCTCCGCCGGCCCCGAAAAGATCCTCCTAAGCCTCCGCAAGCTCGCCACCCAGGGAGCCGAGGCCGACCTCGTGGACTTGGGTTAGGGCAACCACTTGTAAGCGACAACTCTCGTGCCGCCCTCGGGGTTGTTCTCTATCTCTACGTTGTCCATCAGCCTTTTCACGGCGCCCAGTCCCGTACCGAGGCTACTCCTATTGGTGATTGGAGCATCTTTTGTGAAAAACTCACCTTCCGAGCACCCGTCGGCCATGGCCGCCTCGATGTCTTCGATTCCCGGCCCCTCGTCTTCAACCGTTACCTCGATGCCCTTGCGCGGCTGACCGACAAGGCGCAATTCGAGCGTGCCAGAGCCCGCGAACTTCAACACGTTGGTCGTCAGCTCTCTGACTGCTATGGCGATCTCCCACAACTCCTTGCCCTCGAACCCCGCCTTCTTGGAGAATGCAGCGCTCCGGCTGGTGCACCATATGACATCAACTTCATGAGCTATCTTCAGGGTATCCACTGGTGAATCATCGGGTGTTATCATCTCGGCACTTTATCACCACGCACGTGGCATCGTCGATGAGCTTGCCATGCTTGGCCAAGATCGCTTCGGCCAAGTCTTGTGCCGGAGAAGTACTGAATTCCTCCAGATCGAAACGGTTGGAAATACCATCCGAGAACAGCACCATCAGGTCTCCATCGGAGAGCGAGTACTCGAAGGGCAGCAATTTTATCGACCGCTGGCCGACGATGCCCGGTTTGGGGAAGGGATTGATGCGGCACCTGTCAAGTGCTTTGAGCTCGATATTGCCCACACCAACGAAGGACATGCGCTGCTCCGAGCTGTCTATTCGAACCAGCGCAACCGCCGCGCCGCGTGTATGCTTCAGAGCGATATGTGCCCCCATTATAATCTTGCCGAGATCTTCCATCGCGTGTTTCTCGACGAAGGAGCAAAACAGGGAAGATGCTTCCGCGGCCAGAGGACCGTGACCGAGTCCGTCCGCCACGGAAATGGTCGTCTCGTCTTCTCCGCGCAGCACCCCAAAGGTGTCACCGCAAACCGTCTGGCCTCTGGCTGCCAGTTGAGCCGTTCCGATCTCGACTTTCATTTGGATCCTCGAGAGCGGCGGCCCCGTCCACGGCGCCGTGCATCCAACCGACTTCGCTTGCGCCAGAGTTGCATTTTCACGAGTGCCTCTTCAAGGTTGCGCTCGGGCCAAACGCCCTTGAGTCCCAAGCCCATCTCCACCAGAGTCATGGCGATCATCGGGTTCATGCCGCAGATGATCGTGTTGACGCCCATCAACCTCGAAATGAGTCCGATATCACGGATGGTCCTGGTGATGTAACTATCCATCATGTCTATTCCGGAAACGTCGATGATCAGACCAAACACCTTCGTGTTTTTTATCCTGTCGGTAACATCATCCTTGAGTTGCGCCACCAGGCGGTCGCTGAGCGCGCCTTGAATGCTGACGATGAGGTTATCGTGCAGCTTACTAATCGGAATCCTTGACGTTTCTTCTGGCATCACCGATTCTCGGTTGTGAAGTGGCAAGTTCGCCTGCCGCTTTCAGAGAGTCCAACTGCCTCAGGCATTCCTTGAGACCGTCCGACAAGTCCTGAAGGGTTATGATGCTTGAGAGGTCAACTCCAATCTCTACGAGTGTCTGGGCCACCGAAGGTTGGATCCCGGTCAGGATGCAGGTGGAGCCTATAAGCTCGGTAGCCTGGATGACCTTGATGAAGTGATCGGCCGTCTTCGTATCGACGACCTCCACGCCGGTTATGTCCATGATGATGAATTTCGTATGCTTTTCGATGATCGTGGAAAGAACCCGTTCCATGATTTCCACGCTGCGTCTCGAGTCCACCACTCCGATTATAGGCAGAACGAGTATGTCGTCCCAAAGTTGCAATATTGGCGTTGACAGCTCCTGAATGGCGTCCTGCTGGCGTTGTATCAGTTCAACCTGTATCCCAATGGTGTCGTTTACGCCTTTGGCCAAGCTGGCCATCAGCTCATCGCTGGAGGACAGCGCCATCTCACCGACCCGTGCTTCGAGGTTGCCCTTTCGCACTTCCGACAGCACACTGAAGCACTCGGACATCCCCATGGCCAACTCCATCGATGACTCGTGATACTCGTCGATGCGCATGTGCTGCTGTTTCATTTCGGTGACATTCCGGATAATCTCGATTCCGCCCAGGAACTCCCCGCCAACGTTAGTGATAGCGGCCGCGGATGCCACACAATCAACCTCCTGGTCGGAGGCATCCCTTGCCTTGACGTCTTGGTTTATAAGAGCTTTTCCTTCTTTCATGACCAGCCGGAGCATGCACTTTTCATTACCACAGCGGTTGGTCTTGAAGACGTCATGGCATTTCCTGCCGATTGCGTCCTTCGCCGCAAGACCGGAAAGCTTCGAGGCCGCCTGATTGAAGCTGGTGACGGTCATCCCTGGGTCCATAGTGAACATTGGATCCGGGACCGCGTCCAACACGGCCTCCATTTTTTCCTGGTCCCGGCGTGCCTTCTCTGCGCCCTGCTGGATTTTCGCGATGGTCCGGTTGATCACGTTTCCCAACTTGGCAACGAGTTCCTCGGCGGATGAGAGGGTGGCCTCACCGACCCGGACGCTGAAGTCGCCCGCGGCCACTCCCGACAAAACGCCGAAGATCTCGGAAACGCCTATCGCGAGGTCCATGCTGGATGTATGGTAAATCTCCAATTGCTTCTTGCATTCTTCAAGCTCTTTTCCAATTAGAGCAAGGTTTGGCCCGGTGCCTTTGTTGGCCATTTGGTGCCTCCCGAGGAAAAATGGGGTATGTTCCCGCCGTGACTAGAACTGAATCTTCACAGTTACCGTCGGACCTTCCCTGTGCAGGTCGAGTATGCCTTTTTTCATTCGATCGCACCACTTCCTGATGTCTTCTTCGATAGTTGGACAGTCCGCCACAACCACGAGGACGTCACCATCGCTCAACTCGGGCATTTTCGCCGCGATCTTGAGCACCGGCTGCGGACACCGCAACCCTTTTGTATCGAGATTGACCACTGCCATGATTCACCTCCTTGTTAGGATGAAGATTTGGGTAATGTGTTTAGAACGAGAAAGTCACGTTCGCGTCCATGATGTCGGCCATGAAGCCCGTCGCTCCGACCATCCCGATGTCCTCGCGCAGATCTTTCCTTTCCAGCTCCTTTGCTTCGAGAGCAAGCTCACAAAGAACCATCTTTCCCCCGAGATTGTTGAAACCCTCGACCAGGTCCTTCATGGGGGGCATCCCCTTGCCCTCCATGCCTTCGAGAAATCCTTTCTTCAGCGCGGCAGCGGCACCCGGCGTGAAGAAGACGATGACCTCTTCACCCAAGGCCGCCGCCGCCGAGGCCAGCACAAACATCGGGTAGAGGTTCGAGGGTTGATCTCCGTTACAAACAAACGCGACCTTGACTTTCGCCATCTCCAGCCTCCTTGTCTGTATACAGTTGTAGCCACCTTTCACGGCAACCACGGTTCAACAATTCGTTGAGGAACCAATCTCATTACTGCATGTATTTCTTCACGGTTACCCGGGTTCCGCTCCCTGGAGAGCTTTCCACCTCGAACTCGTCCATGATGTTCCTCACGGCAATCAGACCCATGCCCATCCCGGTTTTTGATCTGTAGTTCCCGCTGAGAACCTCGTTCACGTCGGCAATGCCCGGACCATTATCGCTGGCAACTACTTGAATCCCAACCGGCTTCGTGTCGAGTACTTCTATCTCCACCCGGCCTTCTCCCGCATACCGAAAAATGTTTCTCGCCAGTTCGGAAATCACGGTGGCCACCTTGATCCCAACCGAATCCCGAACTCCCAGTTCTTGACAGATAACTCGCCCCCTGGATCGGGCCCTGACAATGTCGGATTCGTTCTTGATCTCAAAAGTCACCTTACCGACCTTGATCTTCCGGTTTGCTTCTTCCCTGAGGAGGGCTTGATTCAACAAACGTAAACAGTTCTTGCGATCCAACGGGTTACCGACAAATAGCTTCACACTCTTTTGTATCTCACCTATCAAACGGTTGACATCTCCAGGACTCAGCTTATCACAGTTGACGCCGGCCCTCCTTATACTCGACTCGATCATGGGTTCGGCTAGAATCGAGTTCACGCACTTTGAAAGAACATCGAAGATTTTCTTCTTGAATTCCTTCATTCCGATTTTCGGCCGTTCCCCCGTGTTCGTCCAGACCCTGATGCAAAACCGACTTCCGTGAGTTGTCAGATATTAAGAACTTACCCACTTACCATCTGCCTTCTCCTTTTCGATCACTCCATCATCATCGAACCCGCAACAAAGTCAAGAAAATACAAACATATTTCTCCTTTTCGGGGCTTGCCGATCAGCCTACGAAGAATTGCGCCGGATCTCGGTTCAGGAAGCCGTGGGCGATGGTGCGGAGTTGGGTGATCTGCTCCCGGGTGGGTTTGGGGACTTCTTCGGACGGGTCGGCGATGTGGGCCTTGAAGAAAGACTCCACGAATAGTTTCTGGAGCAGCTTGCGGGTGCGGATTTGCTGGGCGGCGGTCAGGCCGCGGACCAGGTAGGGGGTGACCTCCTGGGATGCCTTGAAACCCTTGGGGCAGACGCGGGGTAGTTCCTTGGTGATGACCAGATCTTCCACGTCCATGGCGGTAAAGCGATCGAAGACTACCTGTCCGCGGGTGGTTTCTTCCTGTAGGCGCGCGGCCAGGTTTACCGCCGGGCCGCAAACTGTGTAGTCCATGCGCTGCTCGGAGCCCATGTTGCCGACGATCAGCCTTCCGGTAGCCACCGAGAAGCCGAAATCCTTGGGCTCCAGGACGGTGGGAATCTCGTGACGGATGGTCTCGCGGATGGTCTGGTTCATGACCCACACGGCCGAGCGCATGGACACGGCCGCCATGGCGGCGCGGCGGGAATGGTCCAGACCGGTGGTTCGGGGAGATTCGAAGAAGGCCATCACCGAATCGCCCATGGTTTTGTCCACCACGCCACCGTAGTGGTAGATGGTCTGGAAGAACAGCTCAAAGAAGGTGTTGAGGATCAGAACCACTTCTGCAGGAAGGCGCTGGTTGGACAGCTGGGTAAATCCACGCATGTCGCCGAACAAAACTGAAACCTGCTTTAACTGGCCGCCGAGGTGCGCCAGGCTCTCGTCCTGCGAAAGGCGCTCGGCGATACTCTTGTCCACGTATCGGAAGAACAGCTCGGTCCGCGCGGCCATCCCGTTGAACGCCTCGGCCAAGTCTCCGATCTCATCGTTGCTTTGCACCTTCAAGCGAGCGGAGAAATCCCCTTGGCTGATGCGCCGGGTCCCCTCCAGCACCTGGGCCAGGGGTTTGAGGGTGCGATGAAGCATCAGAAAGCTTAACACAATCACCACGCAGGCGATAAAGACGGTTATGTACAGGACCTGCGAGGTCGCGGACTGGATGGCCCGGTGGAACGCCAAACGGCTGGCCCGCACGACCACGGAGCCCACCCGTACTCCCCCGAACGTGGAGCTCCCGACGAACACCAGTTGGTCTCCCACGCGGATGGCCTCGGGGCTGTCCGAATTCTTCTCGGGAATCGGCACCGCGGGATCGCTGAATACCAGGCCCACCTGGTTGGGCTGGCTGTCCGCCACGACCCGCTGGTCGTGATCCAGGATGGATGCCTCCACGATGTCGGAATCCTTGAGCACGTGGTTGAGCGCGGCGGCGATCTTGGCGTCGTCCTTGCTCAGCAACAGGGGAGCCGCGGTGTAGGCCAGGTGACGCGTCAGCGCCCGGCCGCGCTTGTGCAACTCCGACTCCATTTCGTCGCCGAGGAGATCCATAAAGTACCAGCTCAACGCCGCGGCGGTGGTGAGGATAATGGCCAGCAGTAAGATGGAGTACTTAACCACGATGGGAACACGCATGAAAGTTGATTTAGCACCCGCCGGCCAACGGCGCAATCCCTGGTTTTACTTGTCCGGATTCCGCGGCGGTGCTAGTCTGCCCGTGATGGAAGCGATTTTGCGCCTATTTGCGCAGTCACAGCGTATCATTCCAACCAATCTGATCTCCAGGGTATGGGGTCGTTTCGCCCGGACCTCGGCGTCCCGGCACCTGATCCGCCCTTTCGCTCGCGCCTTCGACATCGCGGTTTCGGAGGCGGAGATGAATCTGGAGGACTACCCCACGCTGAACGCTTTTTTCACCCGCCGCTTGAAACCGGGCGCCCGGCCGGTGGACGACCAGCAAACCGCGGTGATCAGCCCGGTGGACGGAAGGGTGTCCGCGGCGGGGATCTGCGAGCAGGACCGGTTGCTGCAGGTCAAGGGGTCCTACTATGATTTGTTCGGGCTTCTCCGCGAGGGTTCCAGGGCCAGGCAATTCGAAAACGGAACCTACGTCACCTTGTACCTGAGCCCCCAGGACTACCACCGGATCCACGCGCCCATGGACCTGTCCATAAAGGGCCTGAGCTATATGCCCGGCACGCTGCTTCCGGTCAACCCACCCAGCGTTCGCTGGAATCCGGGGCTTTATACGCAAAACGAGAGAGTAACCATCTACGCAGACAGTCCGGCAGGCGACATCGCCATGGTCTTAGTGGGCGCGAACTGCGTAGGTTCTATCAGTCTAACCTTTCGAGAATTCAGAACCAATCGTTTCGGCAGGGGGCCGATGCGCTTGAATTTTGACCAGCCGGTAAACGTCAGTAAAGCAGAAGAATTGGGAGCTTTCGAGATGGGCTCAACGGTTATACTGCTGTTCGTACAAGATAAAGTGCAACTCAAGTTTGCCCAAAAAGGAATGCCTGTCCGTTTGGGCCAGCGGATTGCCACCATCTCGGACACAGTCTAGCCTCAAAGGAGGTCCGATGGCGACTTTTCGAAAAACCTGGATTCTTTCAATCCTGGCAATGCTCCTGGCGGGCCCGGCCGCGGCCTACTATGACTACGAGAAGCCCTCCCAGGGTGGATCCACCGACCGCTTCTACCTGGGCTTCTCCATCGGCGAAGGCACCTACGTCAACTACAAATGCGGTGGAGGTTACGACTGCGATGCGGTCCTGGTAGCTCCGCTGGACTTCGAGCTTATGCTTGGCTACAAGATCGCCCCGCACTTCTACCTCGATCTGGCGGCTAACTGGTCGGTTGATTATTACCAGGGCTACTACGATGAGGTGACCTATTTCGTGGGACTCCGGCCGGGCATCCGCTTCATCCTGCCGGGGCTGTTCCACCGCCACCTGTATTTCCGCGCCGCCGTGCCGATCATGAACTCGCTGTACGAAGGCGACGGCATCGAATGGATCATCGGAGTTCTTCTGGGAGTGGGGCTCGAGTGGCGCTTCGCCAACATGGGATTCTTCATAGAAGCCGACTTCACCCCGTACTTCGTCGAGGTTTACCCGGGTTACTACGTCATGCCGGTCGAGGGACGAGCGGGAATCTCCGTTCGCTTCTAGAAGCTGACTGAAAAACTCACTCCGCGCGGCAGACGCCGCGTTCTCCTTAGAAACGAATCGTGGCGGTGAACCCAAAGCCGTCCGGGCCGGGCGCAACGCCGAGTTCCACCTGATCCGGTTTTCCGTCCCGCGTCAGATCCAGAATTGCCAGCAAGCCCGCGGCCAGCAAGCCGGCCCCGCCGACGGCGTAGGCAATGTACGTCTGGGTGTAGCGGGCATCGCGCAGGTCC